>NZ_JAASRO010000001.1:6065575-6381969 GCF_011761605.1 Kribbella shirazensis
GGTTCAAGGTCGAGGTGCTCGACGGCGACCGGACGTCGCGGCGTGAGGACGTGGTCAGCACCGAGGAGCCGCTCGAGCTCCGGCTCGAATGGCCCGGCAGCTCGCCCGAGCCGCTGGTCGTCACCATGCGCACCCCCGGCTCCGACTTCGAACTCGCGGCCGGATTCTGCCTCGGCGAAGGCTTCGCCGTGCGCGCGGACGCGATCCGGACCGTTGCCTATTGCACCGATGTCACGCTGACACCCGAGCAGCAGTTCAACACCGTCACGGTCAGCCTCGACGGTCCCCCGGATCGCGAACCACCCCAGCGGTACGGCGTGACGTCCGCCGCCTGCGGTGTGTGCGGTCAGCAGAGCCTCGACGAGCTCGCCGCCCGTGCGTACGACCCGGTCGATCCGGTCGAGGTCCCGGTCGACGTCGTACGCCGCCTGCCGGAGCTGCTCCGCGACGCCCAGCCGATGTTCAGCCGGACCGGAGGTCTGCACGCCGCCGGACTGTTCACCGCCGACGGTCGCAAGGTGGTCGTGAAGGAGGACATCGGCCGCCACAACGCCGTCGACAAGGTCGTCGGCTGGACCGTCCTGAACCAGCACAGCCGCAAGGGTCTCGTCCTCGCGGTCAGCGGCCGGGCCGGCTACGAGATCGTCCAGAAGGCGGTCGCGGCCGGCGTCGGCATGATCGTCGCGGTCGGCGCCCCGTCGAGCCTCGCCGTCGACCTGGCCCGCGAGTTCGGCGTCACCCTGGCCGGCTTCGCCCGCGGCGAGCGTTGCGTCGTCTACTCAGCGCCGGAGCGCATCATCCGTCCAGCGTGATGAACGTCGCCTTCGGGACGTACTCGTAGCGGTCCGGCATGCAGGTCAGGATGATGATCTGCCCGTGGTCGCCGGCGCGACCGAGCAGCGCGCCCATGTCACGCAGCCGGGCCTTGTCGGACCAGCCGAGCGCGTCGTCGAAGATGACCGGCACACTGCCCTCGCCGGTGCTGACCAGGTGACTGATCGCGAGGCGCGTGATGATCGCCAGCTGCTCCTGAGCCCCTGTCGACAGCGCCTCGACCGGCAGCCGCGCGCCGTCCAGTTCCCGCTCGGCGACGGCGAGATCGTCGTCCAGCCAGACCCGGAACGAGGGCCCGTAGACACTGCGTCCGAGCGACTCGATCCGGCTCTGCAAGGGCTCGGAGTACTTCGTCTGCGCCTCGGCCCGATGCCTGCTCAACGTCTCGTGCACCCGCCGCGCGGCCTCGGCCCGGCGCTGCAGACTGTCGTGCTCCGCCCGTACCGCGGCCAGCTCCAACTCGGCGACGTCCCGCCGCGTGGCGAGTCCGTCGCGGCCGGACTGCTCCAGGCGGCCTTCCGTCGTACGCAGCGCATCCCGCAACCGGTCGCGCTCGTCCTGCAGCCGCTTCGCCACGGCCAGGGCATGCGTCAGCTCGTCCGCGACCTGATCCGCGCCGGCCTCGTCAGCCTGTGCCTGTACGGCCGTGAGCTCCTCGAGCACTCCTTCGACCTCGGCCATCGCCTCGGCCTCCGCCGTGGCGACCGCCTCGTCGTCGAGCACCGCCCGCGCGACCTCCAGCGCCTCGACCGCAGCGGCCAACCGCTCGCCCGCGAGCTCCGAGCGAGCACGCGCGTTCTGCGCCTCCGACCGGTCCTCATCGGCCGCCTTCCGCGCCTGGGCCACCGCGAACTCGGCGTCCGCCAGCAACCGCTCCACCTCGGCGAGCGCGTCCCGCGCGGAGTCCAGCGCCCGCTGCGCTCCGGTGAGATCGTCCGGCTCGGGCTCCGGTACGTCGAAGTCGTCGAACAACGTGTCGAGCGGCGACGCGAACTCCGCGAACAGCGACATCTGCCCCGGCACGCCCTCGACCGCCGGCTGTTTCCCGCCGCGCTCCTCGGTCTCGTCGTCCGCCGCGGCCCCGTCGACCCCGAGCCGCGCGGTCAGTACGGCGATCCGCTCCCCCGGATCGCCTCCGGCCGTCAGCGACTTCTCGGTCCGGCGGGCCTCGTTCAGCTCGGCGAGCGCGGTGTCCGCCTTGCGCAGCAGCTCCCGCGCCGCGGCGACGTCCTTCACACCCGCCTTCTTCAGCAGATCCTTCTCGCGGCGTACGGCATCGTCCACCCGTGACCTCAGCGTCGCGGCCTCTCCGCCGGCCCGGACGGTCACCTCGACCTGCCCCGGCACGCCGACCACCAGCTCGCCGGACACCAGCACCTCGGTCGATTCGTCGAAGCCCAGGTCCGGCGGCACGTTGCCTTCCAGACCGGTCCCGGACAGTTCGACCGGCTCGGCACCGAGACGCCGTACCGTCACCTCGGGTACGCCGGCGGCCAGCGCCGCGCGCGCCTCGACCACCGCGGCGCGGGCGTCCTCCAGCGCGGCGACCGTCGCGTCGTCGACCTTGATGCGGTCCAGGATCGTGCCGGCCGCGGCGATCCGCGACCGGACCTCGACCAGCTCGGTCTGCTGCCCGATCAGCCGGTCCAGCTCGGCGCGATCCATCAGGTCCGACACCCGCCGCTCGGCCGTCTGGACTTCGGTACGCCGGACGTCCTTGAGCTCCACGACCTCCGCGAGCGCGGCCTCCGCGGCCTGCACGGTCTCCGCCGCGGTCCTGGCGACCAGCTCCGCGTCGGCCCGCCGGGCGGCGAGCTCAGCCTCGGTCTTGGTGAACCGCTCGACCTCGTCGAGGAAGCGCTCACGCTCCAGCCGGGTGCGGGTGTGGTTCTCCAGGCGGGCCCGGGCGGTCTCCGCCCGCGAACGGACCGAGTCGCGCCGGAGCAGGATCTCGTCGGTGGCCTGCTTGCGTTCCCGCAGCTCCTCGACGCCGGTGAGGTGATCGGCCAGGCGGCCCGACACGTCCTCGAGGTCGAGGGTCAGCCGCTCGGCGCGACGGATGTCGGACTGCACGTCCTCCATCGCCTGCAACGCCTGCTTGAACGTCAGCTCGGCCGCCGCGACAGCTTTCGCGGAGCGCGCGAAGTCGCCGGTCGGCTTGCCGCGCGGCGTCCAGTACCGCAGGTACTCGTGCTCGACGGCCGACACCAGCGGCATCGAGGCGCCGTCGACCGGCGTACCCGACTCGGCCGTGACCGCGGTGATCAACGGCTCCGCGTCGGCCGGCGTTGGCAACACCAACGACTGTCCCTGGCCGACCATCAGGGTCTGCCAGAGCACGGGGTCGACGTTCTCGGCGAAGAGCCGCTCGGCCTCGTTGTGCGCCTCACGTCCGGTCCAGGACCGCCGGCGGCCGTCGGGCTCGACGACGGTCAGCTCGGTGGAACGGTTCTTCAGCCAGCGCTTGGAGTACGTCAGCTCGCGGCCGCCCAGGCTCAGCTCGACGGTGACCTCCGGGCCGACGTCCTGGCCGACCGGCTGGATGTCGCGGATCCGGGTCGACTTCGAGTCGTCGGGCAGGTCGAAGATCAGCCCGAACGCCTCGACCAGACTGGACTTGCCGACCTCGTTGTCGCCGACCACCACGGTCGTCCCGAGCGCGCGGAACCGGACACTACGGTCCTTGACGCCACGGAAGTCCCGTAGCGCCAAGCTGTGTAATCTCATCCCGCGTCCCGCGCCAATCGGTGCATCAGGGAGAGCGCGGCCCCGGCGCCCTCGTCGCCACCGGCCAGCGCCTGCCGCAGCTCCTCCATCGCGGCCCGCGCCGGGCCGCTCAGCTGCAGCGACTCCAGGTCTGCCGCGTCCGGAGCCGGCCGCACGGTCCAGAACTTCACCCAGCGCTCGACACTCGCGAAGACCTCGCCCTGCGCGTCGATCATCGAGTCCAGCCGGGCCAGCAGCGGAAGCGACAGCGAACCGTCACCGGCCAGCCGCACGTACGTCCGCTCCTTGTCCGGCAGCTCGGCGAACCAGTCCTCGAGCGCGGTGATCGACTCCTCGTCGAACAGCTCCACGCGATGGTCGACCATGTGCCAGGCGCCGACGCGCACCGGCACGACATCGATCGTGTCGCCGGAGATCGTCACCTTCAGCACGTTGCCCGGGTCGTCCTCCTCCGGCGACGTGACCTCCTGCGTCCCGGAGAACCAGATCCGGTCCGTCACGCGCGTCGTCGAGTGCCGGTCACCGAGGCCGACGTACTGCAGCCGGCCGTCCGCGACCGCCGCCTCGAGCGCCGCCTGGTCGATCGTCGGTACATCGGACATGCCGCCGGACAGACTGGTCAGCTGGCCGTGGGCGAGCAGGATCCGCGTCGTCGCGGGATCCTGCTCGAGGTCGGCGTACCCAGGGGCGGCCGGGTCGGACAGCGGGCGGCGCGAACGCCACGGCGCGCCGACGATCTCGAGACCGGGAAGGATCCGGAAAGGCGTCGTTTCGGTCAGCACCGTGACGTGCTCCGGCGCGTGCGCCAGCCACTGGCTCGACGTCCACAGCGACCCCGGCTCCAGCGCGTCGTGGTTGCCCGGGAGCAGCACGACCGGGACCGGGATCCGCTTGAGCGCCTCGCACGCGCGCAGGATGGTCTGCCGCTCGACCTGGTTGTGCTCGAACACGTCCCCGGTGACGACCACGAAGGCCGCCCCGGTGCGCTCGGCGACCTCACCGATCCGCGCGACAGCATCCAGCCGCGCCTGACCCCACCGGGCCTGACCGTCCGGCCCCAGGAACCGGCGCATCATCCCCAGCTGCCAGTCCGAGCTGTGCAGAAACGTGATCGACTCGTCCATCGCGAACAGAACGCTAACCCGCCCCGCCGACAACCACGCAACCCAACACCCCCAAACCCCCACACCGCCCACACTCCGGACGCGACTTTGAGCACCCGCGAATCATTTCGCGGCCCTCGAAATGACTGGTGGGTGCTCAAGGACGGTGAGAGAGTCCGGGCGTGGATGGGTATCTGGAGACGGAGCGGCTGCGGTTGCGGCGGTTCACGGGCGGCGACGTCGAGCTGCTCGTGGCGTTGGACTCCGATCCCGAGGTGATGCGGTTCCTGACGGGGCAGGCGACACCGCGGGAGGAGATCGAGAGTGTCGTCCTGCCGGGGATCCTCGAGGTGTACGGCGTACATCCGCAGCTCGGGACGTTCGCGGCCGAGGAGAAGGCCGGCGGGGCGTTCGTCGGGTGGTTCGGGCTGCACCCGACCGCGCAGCCGCGGACCGTCGACGTCGGCTACCGGCTGAACCGCACCGCGTGGGGCAAGGGCTACGCGACCGAGGGGACGCGAGCGCTGATCGCGAAGGCGTTCAGCGAGCTCGGGATGGAGCGGGTGGTGGCCGACACGATGGCGGTCAACCACCGCTCGCGGGACGTGATGCGGAGGTCCGGCCTGCGGTTCGAGAAGCTGTGGCACGAGCACTTCGACGACCCGCTGCCCGGGACCGAGTTCGGCGAGGTGCTGTACGCGATCGACCGCGCGACCTGGGAAGCTGGGCGGCATGGGTGACGAGAAACCGTACGCCGTGCTCGACATCGACGCGACGCTGTCCGACACCAGTCAACGGATCCACTTCATCGAGCGGAAACCGAAGGACTGGGACTCGTTCTTCGCGCACGCCAAGGACGACGCCGTGCTCGACGAGGGCCTGGCTGTCGCGACGACGCTGGCGGCCGACCACGTGATCGTCTACCTGACCGGGCGCCCGGAGCGGCTCCGGCGGGACACCGAGAAGTGGCTGAAGGACAACGGCTTCCCGGACGGGAAGGTGTACATGCGCGGCAACACCGACCGCCGTCCGTCGATGCTGATGAAACTCGGCCGGCTCAAGCGGCTCGCCGAACAGCGGCCGATCGCCGTCCTGGTCGACGACGACGTCAAGGTGATCGCCGCCGCCAAGAAGGTCGGCTACCCGGTCCTGAGGGCCGACTGGGGACTCGACGCCGAGACCCAGCCGACCCTCTTCGAAGCCCAGGAATCCGAAGGACGGACCTGAGGACCACTTGCCCGGTGACTTGCCCGGTTACTTGCTGAGTCCGACGATCAACTGGTTCGGGTACGGCGGGTACGCGGACAGGTAGAAGTTCTGCACCTTCGACCCGTGCAGGAACGCGTTCCGCGCGTACAGCAGCGGGACGATCGGCGCGTCGGCCATGATCTGCTTGTCCACCGCGCCCCACATGCCGGCCGCCTTGGTCCGGTCCGGCTCGGCCGTCGCCGCGGCGATCGCGGAATCGACCGCCGGGTTCGAGTAGCGGGAGATGTTGTACCCGCCGTTGCCGATCTCCGAGGACGCGAACAGCGGCTGGATGTTGCCGAGCGCGCTCGGGTAGTCCGGCAGCCAGCTGGACACGGTCAGGTCGAAGTCCGGCTTGTTACCGGTGATCAGGTCGGTCAGCGGCTCGCTGTCCAGCGGCTTGATCGTGACGTTGATCCCGGCCCGCTTCAGCCCCTGCTGGATCGCCTGCGCGACGCCGAGACCCGTGGTGTTGTCGGCGGCCAGGACCAGGTTGAGGTTGCTGACCCCCGCGGCCGCGAGCAGCTGCTTCGCCTTCTGCGGGTCGCCCGCCGGCGGCGCCTGGTACAGGTCGTACTTGCCGTAACCGTCGATCCCCGGCGTGATCAGCGTCGACGCGATCTCACCGCCGTACTCTGGTCCGCCCTCGGCGACCTGGACGGCCTGCTTGTCGACGGCGTACTGGATCGCCTTGCGGACCTCGGGGTTCGCGAGCGCGGGACGCTTGGTGTTCATCGCCAGGTACTGGAGCGCACCGGACGGCGACGTGGCCACGCGGGCCTTGACCGCGGGGTTGCCGTTGACCGTCGGGATCAGTGCCGCCGGGACCGACGTACCGGTGGTGGCGGCGAACTTGTCGTCGCCGGCGTCCGCGATCAGCCGCTGGTTCACCACGTCCGGCTGCAGCCCCATGTTCAGCACGATCGCGTCCGGCAGGCCGGTCCGCGCCGGGTCGGTCGACTTGTCCCAGTTCGGGTTGCGCTCCAGCTCGAGCTTCGAGCCCGGCGTGTACGACTTCACCTGGTACGGGCCGCTCGCCACCGGCTTCTCGCCGTAGTGCGCCGGGTCGGTGTCGGCCTTCTTCGGGACCGGCGAGAACGCGGGCATGCTGACGATCCACGGCCAGTCGCCGTACGGCTTGTTCAGCTTGAAGACCACCGTGGTGTCGTCGGGCGTCTCGATCGACGCCAGCTGGCCGCCCTTGTACGGGCCGGTGTACTTGTCGCCGCCGACCAGCAGCGACTTGTGGTAGCCGAGGCCGCCGGACAGCTCGGGCGCGAACGACCGCTCGATGCCGTACTTGATGTCGGCGGCAACGATCGGCGAGCCGTCGGCGTACTTGAGGCCCGGCTTCAGCTTGTACGTCCAGGTCTTGCCGCCGTCACTCATCTGACCGGTGTCGGTGGCCAGGTCGGGCACCAGCTCGGCGGCCTTGCCCTGCTCGGTCTTCCACGACGTCAGGCCGCGCAGCACCAGGTGGATCGAGCTGATCCCCAGGTTCTGGCTCTTGGCCGGGTCGAGGCTGATCTCCTTGCTGGTGGTGAGGATGTGCCAGGTACCGCCCTGCTCGGCGGCCGCGGTGCCGCCGCCACCCGGGGCCGACCTGTCGTTGGCGTTGCAAGCGGCCGCCGCCAGCGCGAGCACGGTCGCAACTGCGACCGCGCGGACTATGCCCGAAAATCTAAACACTGCTTGATGTCCTTTCGGAAATGAGGGGCTCAGGGAAGTAGCAGGCGGCACGACGCTCGGTATTCCCGTGGACAGGTTCCAGCACCGGTCGTTCGGTCGCGCAGACGTCCTCGGCCTTGTAGCAGCGGGTCCGGAACGGGCAGCCGGACGGCGGGTCGATCGGGGTCGGCACGTCCCCGGTCAGCACGATCCGCTCGCGGACCGCACCCGGTTCGGGCACGGGTACGGCGGACAGCAACGCCTTCGTGTACGGATGCGCCGGCGCCTCGTAGACCTGTGCGGCGGGGCCTTCCTCGACGATCGTCCCGAGGTACATCACCGCGATCCGGTCGGCCACCTGGCGGACGACGGCCAGGTCATGGGCGACCAGCACGTACGACAGGCCGAGCTCGTCGCGCAGGTCGGCCAGCAGGTTCAGCACCTGCGCCTGCACCGACACGTCGAGCGCGGACACCGGCTCGTCGCAGACCAGCAGCTCGGGCTTGACCGACAGCGCCCGCGCGATCCCGATCCGCTGGCGCTGACCGCCGGAGAACTCGTGCGGATACCGCTCCAGGTGCTGCTCGGCGAGTCCGACCTGCTCCAGCAGCTCGACCAGCTGGGCCCGGGTCGGGCGGATCCCTTGCGCACGGAACGGCGTACTGAGGATCGTGCCGACCGACTGCCGCGGGTTCAGCGAGGCCTGCGGGTCCTGGAAGACCATCTGGATCTGGCGGCGGATCGGCCGCAGCCGGCGGCCCTTGATCTTGGTGACGTCCTTGCCGCCGATCTCCACCCGGCCCTGCGTCGGATCGAGCAACCGCGTCGCCACCCGGGCCAGCGTGGACTTGCCGGAGCCGGATTCGCCGACCAGGCCGAGCGTTTCACCCTTCCGTACGACGAGGTTGACGCCGTCGACCGCGCGGACGGCCTGCGCCTGCCGCCACGGTGCGCCGCGCAGGCCGAAGTACTTGCGGACGTCCTCGAGCTTCAGCAACTCGGTCATTCGACCACCTCGGGTCGCCGGCCCAGATGGCACGCGGCCTCGTGATCGCCCTCGCCGGGGCGCGGGGTCAGCTCGGGCCGCTCGGTCACGCAGCGCTCCCCGACCAGATGTGTGTACGCGCAGCGCGGCTGGAACGGGCATCCGGTCGTGATCGACCCCGACGCCGGTGGACTGCCCGGAATCGTCGTCAGCCGGGGTTTCGGCGGTACGTCGACCCGCGGCATCGCACCGAGCAAACCGAGGCTGTACGGGTGCGCCGCCCGCCGGAACAGGTCCCGGACCGTGCCGCGCTCGGCCGCGCGCCCGGCGTACATCACCAGGACGTCGTCCGCGACCTCGGCGACCACGCCGAGATCGTGCGAGATCAGCACCAGCGCCGTACCGAACTCCGCCTGGACGTCGTCCAGCAGGCGCATGATCTGCGCCTGCACGGTGACATCGAGTGCGGTCGTCGGCTCGTCCGCGATCAGCACTCTCGGGTCGTTCACCAGAGCCATAGCAATCACGACCCGCTGCCGCATTCCCCCGGAGAACTCGTGCGGGTAGCTGTCGGCGCGGCGGGCAGCGTCCGGGATGCCGACCTTGTCCAGCATCTCGACGGCCCGTTGGCGTGCGACCTTCTTCGAGACGTCGTGGTGCAGCCGGTATGCCTCGGCGACCTGCCAGCCGACCGAGTAGTACGGGTTCAGCGCGGACAGGGCGTCCTGGAAGACCATCGCGATGTCGTTGCCGCGGATCTTGCGCAGGTCGTCGCTGGGCAGACCGATCAGCTCGCGGCCGTCCAGCAGGACCTCTCCGCTGACATCGGCGTTCGACGGCAACAGGCCCATCACCGCGGCCGAACTGACGCTCTTGCCGGACCCGGACTCGCCGACGATCGCCAGGGTCTCCCCCGGCGCGACCGAGAAATCGATGCCGTCGACGGCCGGCACCCGACCGCCCTCGGTGCTGAACGTGACGTGGAGGTCGTGGACCTCGAGGACTGGTTCAGCCATGACTCACCCTCGGGTCGAGCACACCGTGCACTACGTCCACCACCAAGTTCGCGAGGATGATCAGGAACGCCGAGAACAGCGTCACGCCGACGACCACGGCCACGTCGAGCTGACCGACCGCGCTGATCAGCAGGTCGCCGAGGCCCTGCATGCTGAAGACCTTCTCGGTCAGGATCGCGCCGCCGAGCAGACCGCCGAGATCGAGACCGAACAGCGTGATCACCGGCACCAGCACACCGCGCAGACCGTGGGTGAGCACCACCCGTGCCTCGCCGGCGCCCTTGGCGCGCGCGGTGGTGATGTAGTCGAGGTTCAGCTCCTCGAGCATCTGCGAGCGGGTCAGCCGGATGTACGAGGCCGCTTGCAGGATCGCGAGCACGATCCAGGGCGTGATCAGGTGCCAGGCCCAGTCGACCGGGCTCTCGGTGAGCGGGATGTAGCCGTTGACCGGAACCATGTTCAGCCAGAACCCGAACACCAGGATCGCCAGCAGACCGAGCAGGAACGACGGCGTCGACACCCCGATCAGCGCCACGCCGACGGACAGCCGGTCCAGGATGCGGCCGCGGTTCAGGGCCGCGATCACGCCGAGCGAGACGCCGAACAGCAGCCACAGGACCGCGGCGCCGAGCGCGATCGACGCGGTGATCGGCAGCCGGTCCACGATCAGCGTGGTGACCGGGCGCGCCAGCGGGAACGAGTAGCCGAAGCACGGGGCCTGGCAGTGGACGGCCGCGGCACCTTCGCCGAACGTCCTGCCGGCGAAGATGCCCTTCAGGAAGTTCAGGTACTGCTGCAGGGTGCTCTGGTCGAGCTGCATGAAGTGGCGCGCCTGCTCCAGGCGGTCCGGCGTACACGGCTTGCCGCACGCCAGGTGGGCCGGGTCGGCCGGGATCGCGTAGAAGACCAGGTAGACGGCCAGGCTGAGCGCGAGCATCACGAGCAGTGCCGCGAACAGCCGCCGGACGACGAACCAGACGAGATCGGGCATCAGTTCGTCCTCCGCAGCCGGACGTCGAACGCGTCCCGGACGCCGTCACCGAGCAACGTGAACCCGAGGACGGCGAGGAACAGCATCGCGCCCGGGAACAGCAGGAACCACGGGTCCGCGCCGGTGTAGACCCAGGCGATCGAGTCGGAGATCGAGCGGCCCAGGCTCGGTGTCGGCGGTGGTACGCCGACGCCCAGGAAGGACAGTGCCGCCTCCGCACCGACGTACCCGGGAACGGCCAGCGTGGCGATCACCAGGACCGGGCCGAGCAGGTTCGGCAGCAGTTCGCGGGTGATCACCATCCAGCCGGTCGAGCCGACGCTGCGGGCGGCCTCGACGAACTCGCGGGTGACCAGCGAGCGGGCCTGGTTGCGGATCAGCCGGGCCAGGCCGGCCCAGCCGAAGACACTGAGCACGCCGATCAGCAGCAGTGTCCGGGACACCCTCGTCGGGACAATGATGCCGAGGGCAATCATGAAGACGAGCTGCGGGAACCCGAACAGGAAGTCCAGCAGCCGGGACACGATCGCGTCGTACCAGCCGCCGAAGTACGCCGCGCTGATGCCGAGCAGGGTGCCGATCACGGTCGTGATGACGGTGACCGTGATCGCGATGACCAGCGACGTCCGGAGGCCGAGCACGACGATCGAGAACAGGTCCCGGCCGGTCAGCGGCTCGACGCCGAACCAGTGCTCGCCGCTGATCCCGCCGAGTGCTCCGCGCGGCGCATTGCCACGCGCCGGGTCGAGGAGGTCGATGTGGTACGTCGTCGCGTCCTGGCCGGCCAGCTTCACCAGCAGCGGCGCGGCCGCGGCGATCACGATCAGCAGGGCGACCACCACCACGCCGACCCGCGCACTGCGATCGCGCCGCATCCGTCGCATCGCCTGCCGGGTGGGCGAAACGGTCCCGGCGACCGAGGAAGTCACAAGCACTCCTGACAGGTTCGAATCACAGTCATGTGATGGCCGACAAAACCTAGGCGGCATCCTCCCACCACCGCGGTCGCATCTCGAATCCCGAAAATGTTCGGTCGTTAACTCGGGATTCGGCTAGCTGCTGCCGGGTGGTTACGCTCCGCAGGTGGATCAGATGCTGCGGATCGGCGACCGGATGCTCATGTACGCCGTGTACGGCGCGGAGGACGGCGTACCCGTGATGTCGTTCGGCGGTACGCCGAGCACGCGGTGGAAGCGGCCGGAGGTGGTCGCGACCATCGAGACCTCGGGACTGTGGATGGTGATGCCCGACCGGCCCGGGTACGGCGGCTCGACTCGGCAGCCGGGCCGGACGGTGGCGTCGGTCGCCGACGACGCTGTCGCGGTGGCTGATGCCCTCGGGTGGGAACGCTTCGCGGTCACCGGTGGCTCCGGCGGCGGACCGCACGCGCTGGCCTGCGCGGCCTTATTGCCCGACCGAGTGACTCGTTGCGCCGTCACTGCGAGCAACGCACCACCGATCGTCGACGGCCCCGAGCCGACCGAGGCGGAGGAACAGGCGTATCCACGGCGCAACCGCACGTCCTGGCTCGCGGTGCACGGCGACCTGCGGCCAGGGCTGGAGAAGACGGCGCGGTCGATCATGGCCGCCGTCGTGGAGGGCGGACCGGAGTTCCCGCCCGACCCCGGCTCACCACCGGGGCCACCGGCTCGTGAGGATCCCGCGGCGGTGGCGCGGCTGACGGCCACCTTCGTCACCAGCCACGACGGCTGGATCGACGACCACATCGCGTTCGCGACTCCCTGGGGCTTCGATCTGGGTGACATCCGCGTGCCGGTCAGCCTCTGGCACGGTTCGGCCGACGAGCGCGCCGGCAAGTACGCCGACCACCTGGCCGCCGCGATCCCGCACGCCGAGCGCAAGTGCTACGTGGGCGGCCACATCCCACCGACAAATGCGTACCGCGAACTGCTCCGCTGGCTGACACTGTCCTGATGGACCTTGCACGCCAACTCGTTCAGGAGCTGTATCCGGATGCCCGCGCCGCGTGGCTCGGTGGGAGCGTGGTGCGCGGCGACGCGGGCCCGACGTCCGACCTGGACATCACGGTGTTGCTGGACGGTCCGCCGGCGCCCCGGCGGACGTCGCTGGAGTACGGCGGTTGGCCGGTCGAGTTGTTCGTGCACACCGAGAAGTCGCTGCGCCATTTCGCCGACAAGGACCAGGCACGACGCCAACCGACGATGATGCGGCTGGTCGGCGAGTCCGTCGTACTGGTGGACATTGACGGGTCAGGTGCACGCCTGCAGCAGGAGTTCCTTGCCGAGGTGGCCGCAGGGCCTGAACCACTGTCCGCGGACGAGTTGAGGCAGCTGCGCTACGGGATCACCGACTTGCTGGACGACCTGGCTGGTGCGGCTGGTGATGTGCGGTTGGCGGTCACGTCGGTGTTGTGGCAGGAGGCGGCCCGGTTGCTGCTGACCGGTGCGGGTCATTGGTCCGGTACCGGCAAGGGTCTGCTGCGCGAGCTCACGGCGTACGACGTTGCTCACGGCACCGATCACGCGACGGCGTTGCTGGACGGCGTACGGGCGTCCGACAACCGCATCGTGGCCGCGGTCGACCGCATCCTCGCCCCACACGGTGGCCGCCTGTTCGCAGGTTTCGAGCTGGTCGCGAACATCTAGTCGATCAGCTCCCAGCGGCGCTTCGGGAAGAGGCGGAAGGCGACGACGGCGAGCGCTGCGCCGAACAGGACGCCGGGGATGCTCCAGCGCCAGCCTGTGAAGACACTGGTCGACTGGACCTGCGCTGCTGGGGCAGGTGCCGGTTCGGGTTCAGCTGCGGTCTCAGGCGTGGCTTCAGGCGCCGCATAGCCGTCGCCAATTGCCGGGCCGCCTTGGAACTCACCGCTGAGCAGGTTCAGGTCGGACAGCAGTCTGACAAGCTTGGTCGGGTCGGTGGCGCGATGCCAGGTCGGACTGGTCGACCTGACCTCCCCCATGGTGAGCTCGGTGAGGATCCACGGCCCGCCGGGTGCGTCGGGGTAGATGATGTCGATCCGCCACACGGACATGTCGTGGATGAGCCAGGTGGCGCGGACGAAGCGGCCGCTGCGGTGGTCACCGCCGGGCTCGCGGTCGTTGGGTTCGGTCAGCGCGCGGAGTGCGTCGTACCGCGGGTCGTCGTAGCCGAAGGCGGTGACGTTCGGGGGTGCGCTGAGCACGACGCTGGTCGGACCGCCCGCTGACGCGGGGGCTGTCGACAGAGCGGTGAGGACGAGGAGTGCGGCGAGGGCGAGAGTACGGCGGACCATGGCTGCTCCTTTCACAACTGGTACACCGCTCGCGCTCAGAAGGTTCCGGCCGCCAGCTCCACGGCACGTGCCTTGCCGGCTCCTTCGAGGCGGAACGTGACACCGTCGCGCTCCCAGACCAGCGTCGGACCGGCGATCCGTACGACGCGTTCGTCGAGCAGCACCAACTCGTGCGGCGTACTGAACCAGAACCCGTTGACCTCGGGTACGCGCTCCAACCGGTCGTAGTACTTCTTGGCGTACAGCGGCGAGATGCCCGACTGGAACTGCTCCAGCCGCAGCCCGTCCCAGCTGGCCGCGATGAATCCGCGTGACGCCTCCATGCCGCTTGGTGCACCGAGGGCCTTGGGCAGCTTGGGTGTGAAGCCGGCGACGCTCGCAGCCTGGTCCACGGACAGGTGGCCGCTCACTGTCGGAGGTGGTGGCGCAGTACTCGGACCGCTCCCAACTGGTTGTGCCTGCACTCCCCCGATCTGAAGCCACTCTGCGACGGTCGCACGCACCGGAGGCGTCAGCGCCGCGCCCGCAACCAGGACGAGGAACCCAGCAACGAATGCACGCCACCTGTCCCGCAGCCGCTTCCGCACCGGGAGGTCAGCCACCCGAGTCAGCACTGCGGCGGTCAGATCGTCAGCTACCGGAGGTACGACGGCAGAACGCCCGACTGCCCGCAGCTCGTCTTCGAGGCTCATCGCTGCACCTCCTTGTCGGGCAGGGCATCGCGCAGGCGACCCAGTGCGCGATGCAGGCGTGACTTGACTGTCCCGCGGGGCCAGCCGAGTACTACTGCGGTCTCCTGCTCGTCCAGATCCAGCAGGTACCGACAGGTCACCACCAGGCGCATCTGGTCCGGCAGCGCCCGTACGGCGGCCAGCAGCTCGGTGCGCCGCTCCAGCGACACCGCCTCGTCAGCCGGATCCAGTACGACGTCCAATGGCGCCGCCCGCTGCTCACGCTGCGTCCGGCGCCCGCGTGCGCGGACAGCGTTCCGGGTCTCGTTGGCGACGATCCGCAACAGCCAGGGCCGGAAAGCAGCACCCTCCCGAAACCCGCCCAGCCCCCGGTACGCCTTCACGAACGCTTCCTGTACCACGTCGTCCGCGTCCGCACCGGCGCCCAGCAGCACCGCGGTCCGCTTCGCCACCAGGGCATGCCTGTTCACCAGCTCGCCGTACGCGGCGCTGTCGCCACCGCGGACCCGAGCCAGTACGTCGGCCTCGTCACCCTCGCTGATCGTGTCTCCTGTCAACTTCTGGTCATGTCACTACACCGTCACTACACCGCCGGGGATTGTCGGGTTCCGTGTATAAGGTCGGTTCCGTGCCTGATATCGACGCGAGCTTCCTCGCTCTCCCCCGGCAGGAGCTGGCCGCGGCCGCCCTGCAGCGTGCCCGTGATCTCGGGGCCGGCTTCGCAGAGTTCCGGCTGGAGCGGATCCGGTCCGAGTCCATCTCCCTGCGCGACAGTGTGCTGGAGAGCGCGAAGGACGACGAGGACCTCGGTCTCGCCGTGCGCGTCATCCACGACGGCACCTGGGGTTTCGCGGCCGGTGTCGCGCTGACCGTCGACGAGGCGGTCGGCCTCGCCGAGCAGGCGGTGCACATGGCGCAGGTCTCCCGCCCGATCAACGCCGAGACGATCGAGCTCGCCGACGAGCCGGTGTACGACGACGTCACCTGGATCTCGTCGTACGAGATCGATCCGTTCACCGTGCCACGGGCCGAGAAGGTCGCGCTGCTGACCGGCTACAGCGACCGTCTGCTCGAGGCGGAGGGCGTCGCGCACGTCAGCGTCCATGTCGCCACGATCCACGAGTGCAAGTACTACGCCAACACCGCCGGCACGTCGTACACGCAGCAACGCGTCCGGATCGGTCCGGACATCACCGCCCACGCCGTCGCCGAGGACCGCTTCGACTCGATGTCGTCGACCGCCCCGCCCGCGGGCCGCGGCTGGGAGTACATGACCGGCACCGGCTGGGACTGGGACGGCGAGCTGGCGCGGATCCCCGGCTGGCTGGCCGAGAAGATGGCCGCGCCGAGCGTCGAGCCGGGCACGTACGACGTGGTCATCGACCCGTCCAACCTCTGGCTCACCATCCACGAGTCGATCGGCCACGCGACCGAGCTCGACCGCGCTCTCGGCTACGAGGCGAACTACGCCGGCACCAGCTTCGCCACCCTCGACAAGCTCGGCACGCTGCAGTACGGCTCGCCGGTCATGCACGTCACCGGCGACCGCACCGCGGAGCACGGCCTGTCCACCGTCGGGTACGACGACGAGGGCGTGGCCGGCCAGCAGTGGGACCTGGTCAAGGACGGGATCCTGGTCGGGTACCAGGTCGACCGCCGGATGGCGAAGAAGAACGAGGACGTGCTCGGCACCTCGCGCTCCAACGGGTGCGCGTACGCCGACTCGTCCGGCCACATCCCCATCCAGCGGATGGCCAACGTCTCGCTGCAGCCCGCGCCGGACGGCCCGTCCACGGAGGAGCTGATCAGCCGGGTCCGGAACGGGATCTACATCGTCGGCGACAAGTCCTGGTCGATCGACATGCAGCGGTACAACTTCCAGTTCACCGGCCAGCGGTTCTACAAGATCACCGACGGCAAGCTCGACGGACAGCTCCGCGACGTCGCCTACCAGGCCACGACCACTGACTTCTGGGGCTCGATGGAGGCCGTCGGCGGCCCGCAGACGTACGTCCTCGGCGGCGCGCTGAACTGCGGCAAGGCCGAGCCCTCGCAGAGCGGCGCGGTCAGCCACGGCTGCCCGTCCGCGCTGTTCCGCGGAGTCCGCATTCTCAACACCACCCAGGAGGCCGGCCGGTGACCGCCGTACAGCTCACCCCGCAGGACACCGTCGAGCGGGGCCTGGCGCTGGCCGCGGCCGAGGGCGCCGACGGTTGCGTCGTCCTCGTCGCGGAGACCTCCAGCACCAACCTGCGCTGGGCCAACAACACCCTGACCACGAACGGCGCGATGCGCGGCTCCAGCGTGACCGTGATCGCCACGGTCGGCGCCGGTAAGGGTACGGCGGCCGGCGTCGTCGGCCGCTCGTCGGTCACCGAGGACTCGCTGCGCGAGATCGTCTCCGCCGCGATCGCGACCGCCCGCGCGGCCGGGCCCGCCGAGGACGCGCGGCCGCTCGTCGACGGTACGGCGAGCGCGGACTGGGATCTCGAACCCGAGGTGACCTCCGTCGGCGTGTACGAGAAGTTCGCGCCGTCGCTCGGCGAATCACTGCGGCGGGCCGCGGCCGAGAAGCGCCGGCTCTACGGCTTCGCGAACCACGAGGTCGCGACCTTGTACGTCGGCTCGTCGACCGGACTGCGGCTGCGCCAGGCGCTGCCCCGCGGGTACGTGTCGTCGACCGGCAAGAACGCCGACCTCAGCCACTCGGCCTGGGTCGGCACGGCGACCCGCGACTTCACCGACGTCGACGCGCTCGCGCTCGACGGCGAGCTCACCCGCCGGCTCGGCTGGGCGTCCCGGACGGTCTCGGTCGACGCGGGCCGGCACCCGACGATCCTCCCGCCGGCCGCGGTCGCGGACCTGATGACGTACTTGTTCTGGCAGCTCGACGGCCGGGACGCGTTCGAGGGACAGACCGTGTTCTCCAAGGCGGGTGGCGGCACCAGGATCGGCGACACGCTGTCGTCACAGCCGGTGACCCTGCACTCGGACCCGGCGCTCGCTGGGCTCGAGGCGTTCTCGTTCGCGGTGGCGCGGTCGTCCGGCGGCTCGTCGAGCGTGTTCGACAACGGGCTCACGCTGGCCGCGACCGACTGGATCCGCGGCGGCAAGCTCGAGCACCTGATGACGAGCAGGTACACCGCCGACCTGATCGGCGCGCCGACGGCCACTCCGGACATCGAGAACTACGTGCTCTCGGTGGACGGCGCCAGCGGGTCGACCGACGACCTGGTGACCGGTCTCGACCACGGTCTGCTGCTGACCTGCCTGTGGTACATCCGGGTCGTCGACCCGCAGACGCTGCTGCTCACCGGCCTGACCCGCGACGGCGTCTACCTGGTCGAGAACGGCGAGGTCACCGGGGCGGTCAACAACTTCCGCTTCAACGAGAGTCCGGTCGACCTGCTGTCCCGCTTCGGCGCGGCCGGCACGACCGTTCCGTCGTTCTCGCGCGAGTGGGGCGACTACCTGTCCCGCACTGCGACACCACCGCTGCTGATCCCGGACTACAACATGTCCAGCGTCAGCCAGGCCAGCTGACACCGCCTGGCACGAGCTGCAGAAAAATGCGAACGCCCCGCGAGAAATCGCGGGGCGTTCGAGTCGTTCGGTCTCAGACGGTCGGGTAGCCCGGCTCCGCCGGACCCGCCGCACCCGGGCCGCCGAACCGCTCGGCCGCCTTCGGGTCCGGACCGTACTGGTTGTCGCCGGCGTTGCCCTCCTGCGCGGCCAGGACGATGAACCAGATGAACCCGACACACGGGATCAGGTTGATCAGGATCCACCAGCCGGAACGGTTGGTGTCGTGCATCCGCCGGATCGCCACCGCGATCGAGGGCAGCAGTACCGCCAGGCCGTAGATCGTCTGCAGCCAACCGTTCGAGTCGCCTGGGCCGTAGTTGAGTCCGAGCACCCGGTCCAGGATGGACAGGACTACCGAGACGATGAAGCTGAAGAGCACGAACATCCAGTACTCTTTGCGCCGGGCCCGCCCACTGAACACGGTGTACTTCTTGAGAACGTCGATGTACCACTGCATTGCTGTTACTCCGATGGTCGAAGGTGAGACGCGGACAGAGCTTGTCGGAACCGGTCGGGATCGTCAATGCGACATTTCGGTTGGTGACCACAACGCAACCTGAGCCGTCGGCAACCAACCGCCCGGAACTTAGAGCTGGCTTCAGGTTTCCTGTGCAGGCTTGGTCATCGCCACCAGCAACATCCGCCGTTGTCCTTCGTCGTAGGGCGTGAGTTCGTCGAGTTGCCAGTGGCCGGCGAGCTCGCCGACCAGGTCCTCGTCGAAGAACCGGCCGACGAACCCGTCGTACACCGACAAGCCGTCGTCGAGTTGACGAGAGTACTGGGTACAGGGGTCGTCCGTGGAACAGACGGCGTACACGAAGAGCCCGCCCGGGCAGAGCACCCGCCGCACCTCGGCGACGAGCGACCGCAGCTCGGACGGAGAGAACGTCATGTTGAGCAGGAGATTCGCGAACACCGCGTTCACCGTCGCATCGGCCGGCGGTAGCGGGTCGCGTACGTCGTGCAACGCGGCGGTCACCCGGTCGTCGAGTCCCTCACGCTGCGCCGCGTGCCGCAGCTGGTCGAGCGCCGTGTCGCTGAAGTCGGTCGCGTGCACGCTGAATCCCTGCCTGGCCAGGAAAAGCGCGTCCCGCCCGTGGCCGGATCCGAGTTCCAGTACGTCGTCGATGCCCGCGGCACCGAACCGTTCGACCGCGCGGTGCGCCGCCGCCGAAGGCTCCGATCCGTGCAGCTGCGGGCGTTGCGCGTACGCCGACTCCCAACGTTCCTGCTGAGCTCTCGCGAGCTCGACGTACCCAGTGTTCATGGTGCTCCCCGTGGTCGTCACGCCGGTCTGGACGATCGGCAGACCGCAGCAGCCTACGTCAGAACTTTGAGTAGACGTACTCAAGCGGCGAACCGTTCCGCCTCGGGACAGTGGAACGGACCCGAGGAGGACCCGATGCCGACCGCCGCCATCACCTGCCCCACCTGCCGCACCCACCTGCAGCTGACCCTCGAGCCGGCCCTTTATCCACAGCCTTACCCACAACCCCTCGGGCCGCCTCCGGCTCCTGCCCCACCCGTAGCACCTCCCGTAGCACCGCCCGCAGCACCACCCGCAGCACCACCCGCAGCACCACCAGCCGCGGCCCGCGCGACCCAGCAGCCGACCGGCGCCCTCCCGCGCTACCCCTCCCGCTTCGGCGCCCCACGTCCACTCCCCCAGCAACAACCGCCGCAGAGCCCGCCTCACAAGCCTGCCGCCGCGTGGATCCGCCGTCTCAGCCCGCAGGCCACCCTCCTCGGCCTCGGCGTACTGCTCCTCCTGGCGGCCGGCGTCACCTTCCTCGCCGTCAACTGGCGCAACCTCCCCGTCGCGGCGCAGGCCGCCATCATCGGCACCCTCGCCGCCCTCGCCTTCGCCGGCTCGATCCCCGCGAGCCGCCGTACCCTCACCGGCACCGCCGAGGCCCTCGCCATCCTCGGCACCGGCCTGCTCACTGTCGATCTGTACGGCGCCCGCACCCTCGGCCTCATCCCTCCGACGGAGATCGACGGCTTCACCTACAGTGCGATCGTCTTCGCGGTCGTCTCCGCAGTCACCCTCCTGATGACCCGCCTGGCACCCAAGGTCGTCACGTACGGTGTCGGCACGGTCATCGTCGGCCAACTCCCGCTCCCACTCGTGCTGCTCGACCGCGCCGGCCTCCCGGTCATCCTCGGCGCCCTGCTCGCACAAGTCGTCGCCACGCTGATCCTGTCCGCGAAGGGCACCCCGATCGTCCGCCGTACCGGAGCCGTCACCGCAACCGTGGTCTTCTGCGGGATCCTCCTGACCGGCACGTCCCGCACGCTCTGGGGTCTCCTGGCGACCACCACCCTGACGACGACCATCGCAACCGCCGCCGTCATCTGCCTCTCGGCCGCGACCGGTCTCACGATCCTCCGCAGACGCCCGCTTCCGGCCGCGATCCCGGCCGTCCTCGCCGAAGCCGTCTGCGCCGCAGCCGCCGCCTTCGCGGTCGCAACCACGCTCCCGCAACTCCCCGGCCCGGGCCGCTGGCTCACCACCGCCCTCGCCACCGCTCTCGCCGTCACGGAACTGGTCGCGTCCCGCCGTACCGGCAAGCTCGCCGTGGTCCTGCACACCGCAACCGGCACCGTCGCAGCCGTCGACATCGTGTACTGCTTGGCGACGAACGACATCCGCCAACTCGGGTACATCGCCGCGATCCTCGCCGTACTGGCCGTCGTGTCCGCCGCCCGCACCTTCACCGACCTCGTACCGACCGCCGCGGTCGCCAGCCTGAGCGCCCAGTTCGCGATCGTGTTGTTCGCCATCGACGGGTACGTCGACGCGTGGCCGGCCGCCGTCGCGCTCGCCGTCGTCGGCGCGATCGGCACTTCCGTCACCTGCCGGTACGTCGGATCGGCGGTCGAACCCGTCCTCCTCACGACCTCCGCCTGCGCCGCGGTACTGGCCGAAATCGCCGCCGCGACAACTCCCGCCCTGACCGCGACCGGCGTGGTCCTGACGATCACGGCCGCACCGTTGATCGCCTACGGCATGAATCCGCGCCGACGCCCCGCCTTGCTGATCGCCGCGTTCCTGCTCGTCAGCGCCAACACCGCCTTCATGCTCGGCGCGGGCGCCCACACGCTGGAGTGGTACACGGTCCCGCCCGCTCTCGTCCTGCTGGCCGTCGGCATCCTTGCCTGGCGCAACCAATCCAGCTGGGTCTACCTCGGCCCCGGACTCCTCCTCGGACTGGCCCCGTCCGCGCTGGCCGCCGACACCACCCACGACTGGCTGCGCGCGACCCTGGTGGTGGCTGCCGCCGTCCTGCTGATCCTCGTCGGCGTCCGCCGCTCCCTCCAGTCCCCGTTCGTGATCGGCTCCGCCGCCGTCGCCAAGATCGCCCTCGCCCAGTTCCTGGAGGTCGCGCCGCTGATCCCTCGCTGGATCACGCTCGCCACCGCAGGCCTGATCCTCCTCACCACCGGCGCCACCTACGAACGCCGCCTGACCCAAACCAAACAAGCCGCCCGGTGGATCACCTCACTGCGCTGAGTGCAGCGGATTAGGGATGGTGCCGGTGACTGGGATGGGTGGGCGGGTGTCCAGGTCGGTGTAGCCGAGGGTCAGGCGGTAGCCGTTGAGGGGGTAGCGCGCGAACGTCTCGCCGGTCAGGGCGGTGGCGGCCAGGCGGTCGGCGTACTCGGGATGGTTGGTGGCGTAGAGGTCCACCTCGGCGCGGGTCAGGGACCAGAAGGTGGCTTCGGGGATGAGGTTCTGGGCGGCCAGCGGGTTCAGGACGCCGAGCAGCAGGGCGTCCACGACATACTGGCGGAGGACGGGCCAGGGTTTGCGGGGCAGGACGCGGGCGTGCGAGTCGGGTTCGGGGCCGCGGGCAACGATCGGGTCGGTGGAGATGTTGATGTCGTCGACCAGGTCCTTGATGACGAGGCGGGCGGGCAGACCGGACGCGTCGCAGATGACGGCGAGGTTCTCGCCGTGCGGGTTGACGGTAATGCCGTAGTGGTGGAGGAGGTGAAGCAGCGGACGGAGCAGGGTGGAGAGGAGGTGGCTGAGCCAGGTCCTGGAGTCAGTGCCGCTGCGGGCGAGCGCGGCTTCGGTGAAGCCAGGGTGGAGTACTGCGGCCAGCGGCCACACGGACTCCCCGTCTTGCAGACGCGGGTCGACCGGGTCCCTCCAGATGCAGCCGAGGGTCTCGGTCCACTGATACGGAATGCCTGTGTGCGTGGAGAGTTGGGGATGTGGAACGGTGACCGAGGCAACCTCTCCGAGGAGCTCGGTCCCCAGCTGCTGGAGCAGCTCGTCGCGGGACCACAGGCCGCGCAGCCATTGGGTGATCATCGGCGCGGCCAGCGTGCAGTGCTCGGGGATGCCGCGGTAGACCGAGGTGTTGAGGATCTTCAGCGGAAGCTTCACCTGATACCGGTCCGGCCGGGTGGTGTTGACCATCGTGCGGATCGACTGGGTGGGCAGGTACTCGTCGGGGCTCTCCCCCAGTACGACGATCTCGCCGGTCGCGAGCTCCCGGGCCCACTGCGTCCGGACGACGTGATCCAACTGCCACGGATGACACGGGAGCCACACGTACGCGTCCGGGTCGTCCAGCCGGGCCCGGAACGCCTCCACGGTCGGTGGGTCCAGCTCCCTGGCGATGACCGAGTGCTCCGACAGGTCCGGCGTACCGCGGAACTCGGCGAGACCGCGTCGTACGGCGAGCCAGGTCAGGTGCAGCGGAGTACGGGCCTCGGGGGCGTACCGCAGGCTGTCCTCGGCCGAGAAGCCCAGGCGGCCCTTGTTCGCCACCAGCAGCGGGTGCCCCGTGAGGTGTCCCTCCAGCCGGGTGTGGTGAAGCTCGAGCAGATCAGCGGCAGGTACAGCGGTAGCGGCCATCCGTACGTCGGCGGCGAGCGTGCTCGTCAGTTCCGCGACGTACCCGGCGGCGGTGGGCCCGTCGACGCCCAGTACGTCGGCAGCTTCGACGAAGAACTGGATCGGGTCCGTGGCCACCTCGCTCTCGTCGTTGCCGAGGATGCCGGCAGTGGTACGGCGGATGGACGCTGGATCGACCCGCCAGCTGCCGAAACCGCCACGGGTCGCGTCGAAGGTGTAGCTGACCGCACCGAGGTCCAACCGGTTGTCGACCGGTTCGAGCAAGCCCTCGGTACAGAACTGCGAGATCAGCTTCGCCAGCAGCTGCGCCGAACAGTCGGTCCAGATACTCATCCCGGGATCGCAAACGTCGTGTAGGCCGTGGACTTCGGCAGCCGGAACACCTCTCGGCCGGCGACGCTGTTCAGGATGGTCGCATTCCGGATCGCTCCGATGCCCAGGTCCGGCGCCGCGACCCCGTGGCTGTGCAGGTCTGCGTTGGCGACGAAGATGCGTCCTGCGAGCGCGTCCTCGGTCTGCACGCTGTGGTCGCGGTTGATGATCCAGCGGCCGGCCGCGTCGTGCTGGATCTGCTCCTGCAGCGAGTCCAGGAATGGCAGCGAACGGTTCCGGTAGCCGGTGGCAGCGACCACCATGTCCGTCCGGTGCTGGAACGTCTTTCCGCTGTCCGTGTGCAGCATCGTCAACTCCAGGCCGTCAGCACGCGCCACCGCTGACACCACTGCCACGCCGCAGAGCAGTTCAGCGGCGAGATCCCTTGTGTACAAGACGTCGTGGATGTCGTCCAGCGTCTCTGAGGAGATGCCCTTGTAGTGCCGCCACTGTTCCTTCACGAGACGATCGCGGACCGGTTCATCGAGTCGGTGGAAGTAGTCGACGTACGACGGGGTTGTCATCTCCAGCACGAGCTTGGAGTAGTCCAGCGGCGCGAACGACGGCGTACGGGTCAGCCAGGACACAGCAGGACCGTCAGCGCGCAGCAGGTCCAATGCGCACTCGGCACCCGACTGCCCGGAGCCGACGACGGTCACCCGACCTGTGCGCAGCAGGTCGTCCCGACGGAACAGGTAGTCCGCAGAGTGCAGGAACCGCTCAGACGGCAGTCCAGCCAGCGCAGCAGGCACGAACGGCTCAGTACCGACACCGACCACCAGATGCCGCGCCTCGAACCGCTCGACGCTCTCGCCCCGCTCCACCGTCAACTCGAACGAAGACCCGTCACACACCGCCTCCCGCACGTGGTGACCGAAGTGCAGCGAGTCCAACTGCGCGGCACACCACCGCAGGTACGTCTCGTACTCCCGCCGCGTCGGGTGGAACTTCTCCCGCACGTAGAACTGATACAGCCGGTCGTTGTCCTTCAAGTACGACAGAAAGGACAGGCGGTGTGCAGGCTCCACCAAACTCACCAGGTCCGCCAGGAACGACACCTGCAGCATCGCGTCCTCGAACATCAGCCCGCGGTGCCAGGTGAACTCAGGCCGGCTGTCGAGCACAGCCAGTTGTACGTCGTCCACACCGTCCGCCAGCGCGGCGAGTCCGAGGTTGAACGGCCCACAGCCGATCGCGATCACGTCGTACATCTCAAACCTCCTGCGCGGTCCGGGTGCGGACCATCAGTACTGCTGTCTTCTCGGGCAGCTGTAGCTCCCCGTGCTGGACGAAACCGGCCGCGGCGAAGGCGCGGACAGACGGTGTGTTCTCGGCGTCCGGTTCGGCAACTACCCGGCTGCATGCCGGTTCGGCGCGCAGCACGGTGTCCGCGACCGCGCTGAGCAGCCGCCTCCCGAGGCCCCGGCCGACCCATGTGGCATCACCGATCGCCACGTGGACGCCCCAGTCCTGGTCGTCGTAGGCGTAGTACTGCGCCAACCGGTCGTGACGGACCCGGTACAACTCGACGTACGCGAAGTCCTCGCTGTCCATGGCCACCACGTACGGCGTGGAGTGTTCGCCCGCTGTTTGCTGCTCGATCTCCTGCGCCCAGCGCTCGACCGACCAGCTCTGCTGCCACCAGCGATGGACGTGCGGCTGCGCCATCCACAGTGCGATGCGAGGGGCGTCAGTGGGCTCGGCCGGGCGCAGGTCGAATTCACTCACCGCAGCGGGTTCGGGATGTCGAGATAGACGGACTGTGCGTCCAGCGGCGCTACTACCTCGTCGATGCCGCGCAGTCGGGTCAGCATGTTCGCCTTGCATGGCAGTGTGTCCGCGTCGAGCCACCGGCGTGCCAGACGATCGCCCTCCGGTCCAGCAGCCTTCAGCAAGGGCAGCGCGAGTGTCAGCCGCTCCCGGACCACACCGAGCAGTTCACTCTCGTCGGCGACCCCGTCCGCCGCCAGGCAGCCCACCACGGCCAGCGCCTGGTTGTGCAGCAGGTAGTAGGTCAGCCGGTCGTCGACGATCGGGTCGTCGACAACAGCCAGTGTCGAGTCACGCAGCCCGGTGACCGCCAGCAGACCACGCAGGTACGACGAGGCGAGGTAGTACCCCTGGTTGTCGCGGTAGGCGCCGCCCTTGATCCGGCCCGCGCCGTCCAAGCGCACCAGGGTGTTCTGCTGATGCGCTTCGAGCCCGATGCCCGTTTCGGCGTACAGGTGCAGCATCGGGACCAGCACGTTGTCGATGTACGCCGCGGTCCAGCCGGCCGGATCCTCAGCGGCGAACTCGCTCAGCCTGCTGACGCCGCCGGGACGCGGTGCGACCAGACCCGCCAAACAGGCGTAGCTGTTGACGTCCGCGGGAACCTCGCGGACGGCGACGTCAAGGCCGGTCAGCGTCGGTCCGCCTTCATCCAGCGCAACCCAGGCAGGGTCGCGGACGATGGTGAACCGTGGGTGCGCGGTGGCCGTCCCCGCGTTGTACGCCGCGTCGAGCAACCGGTTGATCTCCAGCCCGCGGCGCAGCTCCGTCGGGGTCGACTCCCGCCGCGAGTTCGTGATCCGCAGTCCGAGCGACAGCTTGAGCATCACGGGCAGGTCCGGGTGGAAGACGGTGCGCAGGCTCGACGTCGGGTACCACTGAGCGCCGTGCGGACCCAGGGCCTTCATCCGCCCGGCGGCGATCAGTTCGGCGACCCGTGGCCGCTGCTGCACCGACGCCGCCTGCCACGGGTGGGCCGGGATCAGGACCCGGCCCGACGACGGGGTGATACCGGCCAGCGCGCCCATCAGCTGCACAGCGTCCAGTCCCTGCAGCGAGGGCGCGCCGGCCACCTGGTCCGACGACACCAGTTCGGCGTCGGCTTCGAACCAGTGCACTGCGAAACGGCCACCGAGCTCCGGCGAGTACGCCGCCAGCTCGTCACCGCTCAGCCCGTCCCGGCTCTTCGGCGCCGGGTGGTTCAGATGCCCGAACAGCAACGCCTGCTCGAGCTCGAGGAAACGACCGGGGCCGCGTTGACCGTCGGCCTGGTCGACGAAGAGCGTGACGTTGCGCACAGACTCCGCCGTCCGCGCCGCCAGGTCCTCGACCTCGGCCGGGTCCGCCCCCGCGGACAGCACCCGCACGAGCGCCTCCGGCGCCGGCGGGACCCCGTCCAGCCGTACGTCGGTGAACTCGTGCAACCCGGTCCGCGACGCATGTTCCACCCGCGCCGTCACCGTCGCCCCACCGGCCTCGAAGGTCAGCGGTCCGACCGCGACCGGCACGGACGACTCCCGCGTGTAGCACCGCAGGATCGCGTTCAGATGCGCCTCGACTGCTACTTCGACTGCCACAGAACTCACGCTGCTCCTTCGCCGGTCAGCACGTCGAGGCCGGTGGCCACGACCTGGTCGAGCAGGTCCTCGATGTCCGTCGCGGTGGCGTTCGGGTTCAGGAGCGTCAACTTCAACGCGACCGCCGCCGGGCGGCCGCCGCGGGCCGGCAGCTTGGTCCGGCCGATCAGCACCCGCCCGGAGGTCAGCAACCTGCGCCGGACCTCGCCCTGGAGGGCGTCCGCAGCGGCCCCCTCCAGCCCCTGCCCGGCGACCCGGAACAACACCGTGGTCAAGGTCACCGGCGCCAGCAACTCCAGGTTGCTGTCGGCAACGACCCGGGCCGCGGCGGCGTGCGCGAGCTCGTGACAGGTGTCGAGCATCGTTCCCAGTCCGGACCGCCCGTATGCCGTCAACGTGGTGGCAACCTTGACCGCGTCCGGACGGCGGGTGGTCTGCAGGCTGCGCCCCAGCAACCCGTCGAGCCCGGAGTCGATGTCGTCCGCCGGGTTCAGGTAGTCGACGGATCGGTCGAACGCCGTGAACCGGGTCCGGTCCGCCACCAGCAGCACGCTGGTCGCGGCCGGCTGCCAGCCGATCTTGTGCAGGTCCAGCGTCACCGAGTCCGCCAGCGACACCTCGGCGAGCAGCGGCGCGAGCCGGTCGGAGAACAACGCCCCGAACCCGTACGCCGCGTCGACGTGGACCCAGGCGCCGTACTGCCGGGCCAGCGCGGCGATCGGCGCGATCGGGTCGATCGATCCGAAGTCCGTCGTACCGGCCGTGGCGATCACCGCGACCGGCGTCCGGCCGGGCTTGGCGAGCTCGTCGGCGAGGACGTCGGTCCGCATCCGGAAGTTCTCGTCGGAGGCGATCGTGATCGCGGCCTGTTCCCCGAGGCCGAGGGCGGCGCAGGCGCGCTGCACCGAGAAGTGGGCGAGCTCGGAGCAGAACACCACCGGGCGGTCGAGGCCCCGCAGACCGTCCCGCCGTACGTCGATCCCGGCGGCCGCGGCCGCGCCGTCCCGGGCGATCAGCACCGCCAGCAGGTTCGAGATCGAGCCGCCGGGCGTCAGCACGCCGTCCGCCTGCGGCCCGAAGCCGGCCAGCGAGGCCAGCGCTCGCACCACCCACTGCTCGATCGCCAGCGTCGCCGGCCCGGAGTCGTAGGTATCCATCGACGCGTTGCTCGCCGACGCCAGCGCGTCCGCGTCCACCGCGACCTGGAGCACCGGCGGCTGCAGGTGCGCCGCCGCGTGCGGGTGGCTCAGGTCGATCCCGTGGTGGTCGAGCAGGCCCGCGATCAGGTCGAGCGCGGCCGACTCCCCCACCCCTGTCGAGGGCACCCGCGGCTCGCCCAGCACCTCCGCCGCGCGCCGCAGTACCGATCCCGGCGACCCGTGCGGCAACGGTCCACGCTCACGGTTTGACACGGTCGAGGCCAGCGGCCAGCGCGCTGTGAACGGATCGCGGACGCGGGCGGGCGGAGCGGTCACGGCGGTCAGCCGTGCGGGCTGCGACATCCAGTTCTCCCGGGAAGTTGTCGAGTAAGGCAACCCTTACTAAGGCAGCCCTAACTTTTGCCCGCCTCACTCACCGTGTCAACTCAACCACCCACGACGTGAACATCCTCACGATCCGACGCAACGCAATCCGCCTCCCGCGCATCTCACTCATCAAGGCATCAGGGGGAGGCACGATGACGAGCTTGCGCGAGATGTACATCCGCGGCGGGGTGCAGATGGCCGCTACGGCCGCCGTGGTCGCGGGCGGGATCGGCTGGCTCGCGGGCTGGCGGTACGGGCACGCACTGATCACGTTGGGGCTGGCCCTGTATGTCTGCACGCTCTTCCCCCGGCGAGCAGGCAGGTCGTGGCACACCACGCTGGCGTTCTACGCCGCGAAGGAGGCCGCGAAGAGCTACGAGGCGGGGCAGTTCGAAGATGCCGCCGCCGCAGTGGCCTCCCAGGTCGGCCACCTGCGCAAGCTCGCCTTCATCCGGCCGGACGAGTCCAAGTACCTCGGCAACGCGCTGACCGCGCAATGGAACACACTGACGAAACTCGGGCGCCACGCGGACGCACTGGTGGTCGCGGAGGAAGCGGTCGCCGTCTGCCGGATCGTGGACCAGGGACGTCCGCCGCTCGACCGGGCGCTGGAGCTGGTCGAATGCAGTCTGTCCGAGTTCCCCGACGAGCCGGCCGGCGCCTCGGCGGACGAGTTGCTCGCGCTCCGCTCCCAACGGGCCGACGAGGCCAACCGGCTCCGCGCCCGGTCCCTGGCGATCGTCGCCGAGCGCCACCTGGAGCGCAGTGAGCACGACGCTGCGCACCCGTTGCTCGAGGAGGTGACGCGGATCCTGCGGTACCTCGGATCGGACGAGAAGCTCGTGCCCGCGCTGACCGAGCTGGGCCACTGCCGGACCCGGCTCCGCGAGTACGAGCAGGCGCGGGCCAGCTACGGGGAAGCTCTTGCGATCGCGGGCACTCTCGACCCGGTCGATCCGGAGGACATCCTCGGCCTCCAGATGAATCTGGCCGGTAGCGCGCGCGAGCTCCAGCAGTACGCCGAAGCCGTGCGGCTCGACGAGGCGGTGGTCGCCGTACTGCGCGCGGATCATCAGTCCGAGTCCCCGCACGAGAAATCGCTCGAGCGCCTCACCTGGGCCCTCACGACGCTCGGGGACGATCTGCGCGCCCTACACCGGCTCGAGGAAGCGCTGGCGGCGTACAGCGAGGCTCTCGAGCTGCACCGCGCCGCGGACCGTCCGGGAGGAGTGGACGAAGCTCTGCCACCCGTCATCCGTACCTTGCGGGCGCTGGGCCGCCCCGACGACGCCCGCCCGCTGGAGGACGAACTATCCTCCCTACGCAAGGCCCCTCGACCCGGAACGATCTACACACTCCGGATTCCGACCAGCGACGAGGCCCCCTCGGAAGGCTAGGTCTTCAAGCCTGATGGCTGAGCCTTGACCCGGGGCATGCACCAATGCGGACCGGAGCTCCAGCCCAGCAGGCGACGACCCCCGCCGGCCGTGCGGCCTGCGGCGTCGAAGCGCTCTCCTGCCGCCACCGCCGCGAGCCCGTCCACGGCCGGGGCGAACCGTGGGCCGAGGACGGTCGCTCGATCCGCAACCTGCGCCAAGACCTCGCGTTGTGCGGCGCTGTCGCAGAAGCTCAGGTAGAAGATCGCCTGACGCCAGGCGTACGCCGTGTTCTTGATGCTCTGCAGCCCGGTGATCCACGTCGACGCCGGCTGGGTCTGCCGATCGATTGCCCAGGCGAACGTACGGTGGGCGAGATCCGGCGCTGCGTCCCGCAACCAGTCCGTGAGGTGCAGCGCCTCGATCAGCACGGCGAGGTTGTGGGTGGTGAGGATCTTGCTCTGCTCCAGCACGGTGCCGTTCTCAGCGACGTACCCACCGGACTGCGAAGTCTGCGCCTCCTCTGCCCGCCGTCGGCACTCGGCGGCGAAGTCCTCCGCGACCGGCTTGCCCCAGCGGATGCGCAACCGCTTGCCCCGCTGCGGCGGCTCGACCGGCGCCCAGACGTCAGGTACGTCGTAGTACCGCGCGTACAACGTCCCGGACAGCACTCGGCCGGCGAGCACCGCCGCCTCTCGCCACTTCTGGGTGAACGTGCCCATGAAGATGTCTGCCGCGACCTCCTCGACGAGGGGCAGCTTCAGACCGGCCTGCGAGGCGAGGGCACCGAACTCGCGGACGAGCGGGTTCGGCAGGATCGCGTGTGGGAACGCGCCGAGCGCCGTCATCGTCGTCTCGCGCAACGACTGGACCGCCGCGTGGGTGGTGAGCTCCTTCCGTTCGCGGAGCGGCGCGACGGCGGCCACCCAGGGCAGCTCGTCGAAGCGAACCTGGTGCTCGAGATTGAGCAGCAGAAGGCTCCGACGGCGGCGGAAGGCGGCGTACGTCTGCGCGTAGACCGACGCCAGCGCGGCGTCCTGGATGTTGGCTGCCAGCAGCTGGGACGTGACCTGTGGCAAGACGCGCGCGAGGACCTCCCCGGAGGTGATGACGCCGCGCTCCACCAACTCACCGATCGGCGCTTCGAGTGACCGGGCGGTCTTCGCCAGCAGGTGCGCCGGAATCGACGCGCCCGCCGAGGCGGCGTCCTCGGCCTCGGTCACCTCGACGGCGATCGGGTCCAGCGTGGGCAAGCCGCCGTCCGCCGGGAAGCGGTCCAGCCTCGCACTCAGCACCCGTGCCACGGCGGCGTACGTCGGGCGTGCGGCGACTGCGCCCTGGACAGCCCGCAGCGCGGCGCGGGACTCGGATCCGGGTGCGCCGTGGGGCTGAATCGTGTTGGCCAGCGCGCGACGGATCCAGCCCACGTCACGGCCGTTCAGCGCCGAACTGTCCTCGGGACAACGCTGGAGCGCCGAGTGCAGCCGCGCGAAGTTGCTCTTCGGATGCCGGTGAGCGTTCGACGCCTGATGGACGGCGGCCGCGGCGCGGTAGTCGTCCAGCCAGCGCCGCCGACGCTGCGCCCAGTTGTCCGGCCACCGCCGGCAGGGCCAGCCACCGGTCACTCCGTCGGGGGTCAGGGCCGGAAGCTCGTCCTCGACCGTGTCACACCACAGCTCCACGAGCCGGTCGTAGAGCGGGTTCCAGATCTGAAGTGTTTCCCGCATGGACTGCAGCTGTGGCGGCACCGTTGCCTGCAGCAACGCTGCTCGGGTCTCTGCGACTGGTTGCAGGCGCACCACGGATCCCGAGGGAGCACCCGAGCGGCTGAACGTCGGAGTGAAGCGCAGACGGTCCATCAGCGGGCGCAACTCGGCCACCAGATCGAGCGCCGCGGCGAAGTGCTCGTGCTCGAGGAGCCAGGCGACCACGAGCAGCGCCGACTCCTCCGGTACGTCGACGCGGTACCGGCCGGTGCGGAGCACCTGGCCGAGCTCCGCGAGCCCTTCGTCGCCGAGGTACCAGAGATTGAGTCGTTCGCGGTCGGTCGCACCCGGCGCGTCGGCCGGTATCCGCGCGAGCTCCTCGTCGCGCAGCGGCACCTCCGCGAGGTACCGGCCGGTCGCGAATCCTCCCGTCACCACTTCGAGCGTGACCCAGGCGGGCGTGTCCGCGACCGGTGTCCGCGAACCGACCGTCAGTCGCCCGGAGGCCATCCCGTCCAGCACGTTGCGCCAGGCCTCGACCCGGGCAGCCGCGCGTCGGCGTACCGCGGCGTCGTCAGCGGTCAGCGCACGCTCGAAGGCGTGCTCCAGCCGCCGCATCGCGTACCCGGCCGACGCTTCCGCCCGTGGCTCGTCCGGCATGCCGATCCCCGTTCTCTCGACGAGTCGTGCCTGGACCTGGAGGCGAGGATCGAACTCGCGCCCTCCCGGTCCCTAGCCGGGTGCTCTACCACTGAGCTACTCCAAGGCGATACCGCACCGCTCACGAGCCGTACGACGTCGACATGGAGGCAGGACTCGAACCTGCGCCCTCCCGGTAAGCAGCCGGGTGATCTACCCCTGATCTACTCCATGCAATGCCGAACAGCCTAGTCACCCGACCACCCGACGACGACCCGTTTCTCCCCACCTGTGGACAACTCAGCGCCCGTAGGGCGTCCAGGTGAGGACGAGGTTCGCGGTGTTCAGGCGATGGCAGCGATGTCGCCGTCGTCGAAGTAGATTGCCTGATGCAGGCGGCCGCCAAGCGCGGACGCATAGCGGAGCAGGACCTCTTGGCCTGAGATCTTGCCTTGCTCGATCTGGGAAACCCGCCCCTTGGTAACGCCCATCCGTTCGGCAACCTGCGCCTGCGTCAGACCACGAGCGCGCCGGATCTCCGCCAGGCGGTGCCCCTGAACCTCCGCGAGGAGCTCCTGTTTGCCGGCCTCGACGGCCTCCTCGCCACCGGCACGCGCAACCGCCTGATCGCGAATGTCCCTCCAGTTCACGTAGCCGCTCATCGACCATCCTCCTCTTCGGCCTGGCGTTCCTTCACGTAGATCTCGTACCTGTGCTCCGCAATCGGGATGGCTTCGTCGTACCAAGCCTTCCATCGCCCCGCCTTGTCCCCAGCGACGAGCAGGATGCTCGATCGCCACGGGTCGAACGCGAACAGGATCCGCACTGTCCCCGGTCTGAGCTCCTTCAGATTCGGCAGTCGGGATCCGGTAATCGTGTCAACAAGCGGCCGTCCGAGCCCAGGTCCTGCCTCAGCCAGCGCATCGATCGCCTGCACAACCCGCCGATGAGTAGCGTCGTCCAGGTCCTCGATCCACGCACGCACCTCGTTGACGATGTAGACGTCCCACTCGTGCATCGCCATACCCTAAGTATAGCAAATGGTAAACCTGTCGACGATCTACTGGTACGTGATCAGCGCCCGTACGGTGTTCGGGTGAGGGTGAAGGTGGCGACGTTGAGGTGGGAGATGGTGTTGCCGTCGCGGATTACGTGGAGTTTTTCGCCGGCGAGGTAGCCGTCGCGGCCCTGGTAGAGGTCGGGGCCCAGTGGGGTCAGGCGGGTGGTGAGGCCGCCGGAGAGTTGCAGGATCCCGGCGGTCGCGGAGATCGTGAGTGGGGTGTTGCCCCAGTACCAGTGGCCGAGCAGCTCGGCGCCCTGTGTCAGCGGCGGCTCCGGGACCCACTCCTGGGCGATCGGCGGCTCGTGCCGCGTGAGGATGCGGACCAGGTCGGGTGCCAGCGAGGCGACCCGGCCGTACGTCGCGTTGCCCAGCGTCACTGCCCCGACGCGGCGGACCCGGTCGACGAACAGTCCGGCGAGGAAGCCCGGCATCGAGCCGGTGTGACCGACGAGCAGATGCGGGTCGTCCGCGATCAGCCGCAGGCCGAGGCCGTACGACGCGTTCAGGCCCTCGCGCGGATCGGATGCGACCGGCGCCGCCATCTCCTCGACGGACTCCCGGCTCAGCACCTCAGGCACCGGGTCGATCCAGAACGTCGCGTACCGCGCCAGGTCCTCGATCGTGCTCCACAACTGCCCCGCCGGCGCCATCGCACCCGAGTCGTACGACGGCTCGGGATCCAGCTGTGCGCTGAACGGGTGCACCGAGAACCCCTGCGCGGACGGGCCTTCCGGGAAGTACGACGTACGCCGCATCTCCAACGGGGCGAGGATGCGCTTGCGGGCCAGGTCCAGCCACGACTCGCCGCGCAACCGGGCGACGATCTCGCCGAGCAGGCCGTACCCGAGGTTCGAGTAGTGGTGCCGCCGGTCCGCCGGGCCGACCGCCTGCGCGTCGCTCATCGCCGCGGTCAGCTCGTCGAACGTGACGCCCGGATTCCGTTCCCACCAAGGGCCCTCGGGTTCGGCGTTCATCCCGCCGCTGTGCGCGAGCAGGTGCCGGATCGTGCGGTCCCCGAACGCGATCCCCGGCAGATGCTTGCCGACAGCATCGTTCAGCGTCAGCAACCCGTCGTCCCGGCACTGCATCACCAGCACCGCCGTCAACGTCTTGGTGATCGACCCGACCCGGTACTGCACGTCGGTCCCCGGCAACCCACCGTCACCCGTCGCGAACCGCCCACGGACGCCGGTCCACACCAGCTCGCCGTCCCGAACCACCCCGGCACACACCGACGGCAACTTCCACTCGCTCTGCGCCGCCGCAACCTCAGCAAACAGCCCGTCGGCAGTATCAGGACGTACGGAAGTCACTCAAACGCCTCCGGGGCTGGGCAGGAGCAGATGAGGTTGCGGTCGCCGTGGGCGCCGTCGATGCGGCGGACGGGGGGCCAGTACTTCGAGGCGCGGTCGACCGAGCGGGGGAACGCGGCCTCTTCGCGGGTGTACGCGTGCTCCCACTTGTCGTTGATCACCGACTCGGCGGTGTGCGGCGCGTTGACCAGCGGGTTGTCGGTGGCCGGCCACTCCCCCGCGGCGACGCGGTCGATCTCGTGCCGGATGGCGATCATCGCGTCGCAGAAGCGGTCCAGCTCGCCCAGGTCCTCGGACTCGGTCGGCTCGACCATCAGCGTGCCCGCGACCGGGAACGACATCGTCGGCGCGTGGAATCCGTAGTCGATCAGCCGCTTCGCGACATCGTCGACGCTGATGCCGGTCTCCTTGGTCATCGGCCGCAGGTCCAGGATGCACTCGTGCGCGACCAGGCCGTTCTCGCCCGTGTACAGCACCGGGAACGCGCCCTCGAGCCGCTTCGCCACGTAGTTCGCGGTCAGGACCGCGGCCTTGGTCGCGGCGGTCAGCCCCTCGGCGCCCATCATCCGGATGTACGCCCACGAGATCGCCAGCACGCCCGCGGACCCGAACGGCGCCGCGCTGATCGGGCCGACGCCCGATTCCGGACCGGCCTGGTCGAGCAGCGGGTGGTTCGGCAGGTACGGCGCCAAGTGCGCGGCGACCGCGACGGGGCCGACCCCCGGACCGCCACCGCCGTGCGGGATGCAGAACGTCTTGTGCAGGTTCAGGTGGCTGACGTCGCCGCCGAACTCGCCCGGCTTCGCGAGACCCAACAGGGCGTTCAGGTTCGCGCCGTCGACGTACACCTGGCCGCCGTGGTCGTGGACGATCCGGCAGACCTCGCGGACGCTCTCCTCGTACACGCCGTGCGTCGACGGGTACGTGATCATGATCGCGGCCAGCCGCTCGGCGTGCTCGGCGGCCTTCGACCGCAGGTCGTCCAGGTCGATCGTGCCGTCGTCGTTGCCCTTGACAACGACGACCTTCATGCCGGCCATCACCGCGGACGCGGCGTTCGTCCCGTGCGCCGACGCCGGGATCAGGCAGACGTTGCGGTCCTCGTCGCCCTGCGCGCGGTGGTACCCGCGGATCGCCAGCAGGCCGGCCAGCTCACCCTGCGAGCCGGCGTTCGGCTGGATCGAGACCTTCGCGTACCCGGTCACCTCGGCCAGCCAGCGCTCCAGCTGACCGATCAGCTTCACGTACCCGGCCGCGTCCTCGACCGGGGCGAACGGGTGCAGGTCCGCGAACTCCGGCCAGGTCACCGGCTCCATCTCGGTCGTCGCGTTCAGCTTCATCGTGCAGGACCCGAGCGGGATCATCCCGCGGTCCAGCGCGTAGTCCTTGTCGGACAGCTTGCGCAGGTAGCGCAGCATCGCCGTCTCGGACCGGTGCGTGTTGAACACCGGGTGCGTCAGGTACTCCGTGGTGCGCGGCACCGCGATCGCGCCGGCGCCGAGCGTGTCGTCGTACTGCGCGCCGAAGGACTGGCAGACGCGGGTCAGCGTGGCGACGTCGGTCTTCTCGTCGCAGGAGATGCCGACGTGATCCGCGTCGACGAGTCGCAGCCAGATGCCGTTCTGCCGGGCGGCGTCCACGACGTCCGCGGCACGGCCCGGGACGCGGGCGAGCACGGTGTCGAAGAAGTCGTCGTGGACGACCTCGACCCCACCGGGGGGCAGCGAGGCGGCGAGCTTCCCGGCGTACTGATGCACCCGCTCGGCGATCGCGCGCAGCCCCTCCGGACCGTGGTAGACGGCGTACATCGACGCGACCACGGCCAGCAGGACCTGCGCCGTACAGATGTTCGACGTCGCCTTCTCGCGACGGATGTGCTGCTCACGGGTCTGCAGGGCCAGCCGGTACGCCGGGGCGCCGTCGGCGTCGACGGACACGCCGACGAGGCGACCGGGCAACGAACGCTCGAGACCGGACCGTACCGACATGAAGCCGGCGTGCGGGCCGCCGTAGAACAGCGGTACGCCGAAGCGCTGCGAGGAGCCGATGACGATGTCGGCACCGGCCTCACCCGGCGCCTCGAGCACCGTCAGCGCGAGCAGATCGGAGGCGACGGCAACCAACGTGTCGCGCTCGTGGGCCGCGGCGATCAGCGGCTTCAGGTCGCGGACGGCGCCGTTCGAGCCCGGGTACTGCACCAGGAAGCCGAAGAAGTCGCCTTCGGGCAGGCCGTCGGTGGTGTCCGCGACGACGACCTCGATCCCCAGCGCCTCGGCGCGGGTCCGGACCACGGCGATCGTCTGCGTGAAGCAGTCGGCGTCGACCAGGAACCGGTCGGACTTGCTCTTCTTGTTCGAGCGGTGCGCCAGCGTCATCGCCTCGGCGGCCGCGGTGCCCTCGTCGAGCAGCGACGCGTTCGCGGTCGGCAGGCCGGTCAGGTCGGAGACGACGGTCTGGAAGTTCAGCAGCGCCTCGAGGCGGCCCTGGGAGATCTCCGGCTGGTACGGCGTGTAGGCGGTGTACCAGGCCGGGTTCTCGACCAGGCGGCGCACGATCACGGACGGGGTGAACGTGCCGTAGTACCCCTGACCGATCATCGAGGTGACGACGGTGTTGCGCGCGGCGAGCTGCCGGAGCTCGGTCAGCGCGTCGACCTCGGAGGCCGGTTCGGGCAGCCGCAGCGCCTCGGCCGAGCGGATCGAGGCCGGGACCGCGGCGTCCACGAGCGCGTCGACGTCGTCGTACCCGAGAAGCTCGACCATCCGGGCGATCTCGTCCGGGCGCGGCCCGATGTGCCGGTCGGCGAAGGTCGCCGAGAGCTGGGGGATGTCGTTCACTAGAGGCTCCGATGCTGACAGACGCTGCCGGTGGCCTCCCCCTCTGTCACGCGGTGCTCGCGCTCCAGAGTCGCCTGTGACACTCGGTCCATGGGCCTGAGAGGTTCCGGGGAGGAATTGCCCCTTCGGCGCCCGTGACACGGGACTCTCCCGAGTGTTGTGTACGGCAGTCCCGAGGTTATCAGGAATCGGCGAACAGTTCGGGCAGCAGCCTCCGGGCGTCGGGGCGGGCCGCTGCCACCTGCTCCTCGGTCGCCGACTGCATCGGCCAGCGGACCCGGGTGCCGACATCGGCCCAGTCCCCCACCGCGGCCAGGAACTTGTCCAGCGCAGGGTTGGACAGTCCGGCCTTCTGGAGCGGTACGACGTGGGCTGCGAAGAACTCCTCGATCCGCCGCTCGACGTCGAGGTCGGCGGCGTACGCGACCGCGCCGTTCGGGGAGAGCGCCGCCACGTTCGAGTAGCTGCCGTGTGCTCCGAGTGACGACATACTCGCCAGGAAGTGGCCCGGCACGAAGATCGCGAGCCCCGACCGCATCGCCTCGTCGAACCACGCCTTGTCACCGCCGGCCGTCTTCAGCCCGACCAGACTCGGCACCGCCTGCGCCAGCTCACACAACTGCTGCGGCCCTACAGCGGTCTTCGCATGCGGCGGGTTGTACAACACGAGCGGCACGTCTCCCGCCACGTCAGCCACGCGCCGCAGGAAACTCAGCATCTCGCTGGGACTCAACGGCAACCAGTCCGGGGCTATCACCTGGATCGCTCCGGGCGCGAGTTCCACAGCCCGCTCGACCCGCGACAACTGCACCTGCGCCGACGGATGACTGGCCCCGATCTGGAACGGCTTCCCCGTGCCGGCCAAAACCTGATTGACCCGGTCGAACTCGTCCTCGGTCAGCGTCTGGAACTCCCCCGCCGTCCCGTGCGCGTACAGCCCGTGCAGGTTGGTGGCGCTCAGCACATCAGCTTGAGCCTGCAGCCGTCCCCAGTCGATCGAGTCGTCGGGGTTCAGCGGCAGCAAAAGAGTCGCCCACACACCGCGGAGCGAGTCGGCAGTGAGTGGGCGCACAAGAAAACTAGGTCAGCCGGTCATCCGCGCGCGGCGGCGGGCGGCGAGCTCGTCGCTGGCGTGCGGCTCGGACTCGTCCTCACCGTGGCCGTCGGCCCGCTCGGTGGGCAGCTCGGACAGCGAACCCTCGACCTCGCGCCAGACGCCGCCGAGCGCGATCCCGAACACGCCCTGGCCGCCGGCCAGCAGATCGATGACCTCGTCCGGCGAGGTGCACATGTACACCGACGCGCCGTCGCTCATCAGCGTGATCTGGGTCAGGTCGTCGAAGCCGCGCTTGCTCAGGTGAGCGATCGCGGTCCGGATCTGCTGCAGCGAGATCCCGGCGTCGAGCAGCCTCTTGATCACTTTCAGCAACAAGACGTCACGGAAACCGTACAACCGCTGCGTCCCGGAGCCGGTCGCCGGACGGACCGACGGGGAGACCAGGCCGGTCCGGGCCCAGTAGTCCAGCTGCCGGTAGGTGATCCCGGCCGCGGCGCAGGCCGTCGGACCGCGGAACCCGACGTCCTCCGGCATCGGCCGCAGGTCGTCGTCGAACAGCAGACCCTGGACACCGGCGGTGGCAGTAGCGGCTGCCACGGCCTCGGCGTGCGCGTCGGACGTCGACTGCGCCGTCAGATCCGTGTCCCCGGTGCGTGTCACGCCTGAGCCTCCCTGGATACCGACTGGAACGAGTCATCTCCGTGGAGTGACACCACCCCACGACTCCTTCACGGTAAGCCGCCGCCCGAACCGGGTCAACGACAACCGCACCGAGCCGGGAGCGTGTCGCGACCGTCGTACGAATCGTTACCTGACCGCACTTGCAGCCTACGCCCGGGGAACCAGGGCGTCAGCTCTTGTCGAAGTCCTCCGGGGTCACCTGGTCCAGGAACTCCCGGAACCGCTCGACCTCCTCTTCCTCCTCGACCTCGTCCGCACCGTTCGACTCGCTCTCTGGAACCGGGATACCGGCCTCGGCGAGGATCTCCTCGGCGCAGAACACCGGGGTCCCGGTGCGCAGCGCAATCGCGATCGAGTCCGACGGCCGCGCGGAGATCTCGGTCTTGTCGTCGAACACCAGGATCGCCTCGAACACGCCGTCGGTCAGGTTCACGATCCGGACCTGGCTGAGCGTGTGCCCGAGCACCCGGATGGTCTCGGCGAACAGATCGTGGGTCAACGGCCGGGGCGGCTCCATGCCCTGCTGGGCGAAAGCGATCGCACTCGCCTCGGCCGCGCCGATCCAGATCGGCAGGTATCGCTCACCTCCGACCTCCCGGAGCAGCACGATCGGCTGACTCGAGGGCATCTCCACCCGGACTCCGACCACGTCGACTTCGCGCACACCTTCAGCCTACTCCGCAGTCAATCCCCGGGCAGTCCCACCGTCTCGTCCCGGACACCCGTCCGGCCGGGTTCAGCGTGGGAGGCGGGAGCGGACGAGGGCGGTGTGCAGGCGGACGGTCAGCGCGGCGAGCTCCGCGGTCTGCTCGGTACGGCGTGGACCCGTGACCTGCTCGATCAGGCCGACCTCCCGGTCCGCCGCCGTACGGAACGCACGCAGATGCCGCGGCTCGATCCCGTACGACGCCAGTTCGGCCGCGACCTGGGCGATCACGATCGCGTCGCCGCCGTAGTGGTTGCCACTGGCCACCACCAGACCGTGGCTCTCCAGCTCGTCCAGCAGCTCCCCTGGTACGTCGGCAGCGGTCCGCAGCTCGTCCCGGGTCAGCCGCAGCTCGGTGCCCGCGGCGCCGAAGTCCCCGAAGTCCTCAGGGACCGGCTGGCCAGGGGTCTGCGGCAGCGAACTGGGCGCGACCGGCGGGCCTGCGGCGGCCGGTCGCAGCCCGCGGTCGATCGCGCCGAGATGCTCCTTGATCACCTTCAGCGGCAGGTACTGGTCGCGTTGCGCGGTCAGCACGTACCGCAACCGCTCGACGTCGGCCGCGCTGAACTTGCGGTAGCCGGAGGCCGTCCGGGCCGGTGTCACCAGCCCTTCGGCCTCCAGGAACCGGATCTTCGAAATCGTGACGTCGGCGAACTCGGCCTGCAGGAGCTGCAGCACCTCTCCGATGCCGCGGCCGCCCGCCGACCCTTCGGCGCTCGGATCAGGCCTGGCCACTGGCGTAGTACACCAGCCGGTACTTGCCGATCTGGACCTCGTCGCCGTTGTTCAGCTGGACCTCGTCGATCCGGTCACGGTTGACGTACGTCCCGTTCAGGCTGCCGACGTCGCGCACCTTCACGCCGTACGCGTCCCGGCGGAACTCCGCGTGCCGGCGCGACACCGTCACGTCGTCGAGGAAGATGTCGCTGTCCGGGTGCCGGCCGGCGGTCACCACGTCGACGTCGAGCAGGAACCGGCTGCCCGCGTTCGGGCCGCGCTGGACGATCAGCAGGGCGGACCCGGCCGGCAGCGAGCCGACGGCGGCCTCGTCGTCGGCGGTCAGCGGCTCACCGGTCTGCTCCGGCTCCGGCTCGGCGCCGATCGGCGTCAGCATCGCGGTGTCGGTGACACCGGGCGTCTGCTGCGTCCGCGCCGGCGGCGGGGTCGCCGGGGTGGCCGCCGGGCGGTCCGCGCCAGGCAGCATCGCTCCGCACTGCGAGCAGAACCGGCTGCCCTCGGAGTTCTCGTGCCCGCACTGGTTGCAGAACGGCATGCTGTGATCCTCCCGATCGCCGGTGGTCCGGCGACGTTTTCGATAGACCCCGTGTTAACAAGTGTGGACATAGGCCTCAACCCTCAACGAGCGGTTGAGGCCGGTAACGCTATCAGTTCTGGTCGAGCTGTCCTTGGTAGGCGTCGGCGTCCATCAGCGCGGCCACCTCGGCGGTGTCCTCGACCTCGATGTCCAGCAGCCAGCCCTCGCCGTACGGGTCGGTGTTCACCAGGTCCGGCTGGTCGGCGAGCGCCTCGTTGACGGCGGTCACGGTGCCGTTCACCGGGGCGAACAGGTCACTCACGCTCTTGGTCGACTCCAGCTCCCCACAGGCGTCGCCGGCCCGCACCGCGCTGCCGACGTCGGGCAGCTGCACGTACACGATGTCACCGAGCTGGTCCTGCGCGAAGTCGGTGATGCCGACGCGCACGGGTCCGTCCTCGCCGGCCTTCACCCACTCGTGCTCGGCCGTGTACTTCAGGTCTTCGGGGTACACCGTCGTTCCTCTTTCACTAAGTACAGCTGGGGGGTAGGGGTACTGATGACTGCTGATGCGGCTACTGGTGCGACTACTTGGTCGGGCTGGGCGCCGGGCGAGCGTAACGATGCTCCTGCGGCGCGTGCAAGGCGGTGATCGAGACGCTCTCGAGCTCGTTGACCTCGGCCGTTCCGCCCACCTGCGGACCGGTCACCTCACTCACCAGACCGCCCGGGAAGTTGGCCGCCTCGGCCAGGTTGTGGGACTCCCCGATCGCCTCGATGACGTACGGCGAGGACACCTTCTGGCCGTCGATCCGGACCCCCGGGGCGTCGTCCACGAGGTCGGTACTGGCGACGACCCGCACCGATCCGTTGATCTGGATCGCCTCGGCGCCGGCGTCGCGCAGCTCCTCGATCGCGTCCAGCAGGTTGCTCGAGGTCATCTTGCCCTGCGGGTCGTTCAGCGTGATCCGGACCCCGGGGCCGACGGCCGGCATCGTGCCGGCCAGGATGCCGAGCGTGCGGATCTGCGCCTCGGCCTGTTCGCGGGCGGTCTGTGCCTTGTCGGCGCTCGAGGACAGCGAGTTCTTCCGCTCCTCGAGGTCGGCGATCTCGCTCTCCAGGCGGCGGGTGTTCTGGCCCAGGCCGTCGAGGATCGCGATCAGGTCCTCGCGGCGGGCGTTCTGGTAGCCGTCGTCCGCCCGGTTCACCCGGACCTGGACGACCGCCACGCAGGCGACGAGGGCGAGCACGACGGCGACGATCGCCTGGCCGCGGGACGGCTTGAACCCGGCGCGCAGCCGCCGCAGCGCCAGGTTCGGCGTCTTCGGCTTCGGCATCGGAGTCGGCGTCTCCGGCTGCGGCGGCTCGGCCTGCGCTGCCTTCTCCGGCGTCGCCTTGGCGGCCGGCTCGGGCTTGTCCGGCTTGGCTGCCTTGTCCGGCTCGGCTGCTTCGTCTGGCTTGTCGTCAGTCATGATCAGGCCCGGAAGATGTGCCGGCGGATCGCCGCCATGTTGGTGAAGATACGGATACCGAGGACGACGACCACGCCGGTGGACAGCTGCGACCCGACCCCGAGCTGGTCGCCCAGGTAGACGATCAGCGCCGCGATCAGCACGTTGGACACGAACGACACGACGAACACCTTGTCGTCGAAGATCCCGTCCAGGAACGCCCGCAACGCGCCGAACACCGCGTCCAGCGCGGCCACCACCGCGATCGGCAGGTACGGCTGCGCCCAGTCCGGTACGTCGGGCGCGACCAGCAGACCGACGACGACGCCGATCACCAGACCGAGTACGGCGATCATCTCGTTCTCACCTTCGCGTAGCGCAACGCGATCGTCGCATCGGCCGGCACGAGCAAGGAATCCTCCGTCGTGATCGTCATCCGGACACCGAAGTTGCTGACCAGGTACTGCACCCACTGCCCGCCCGAGCTCTGCGCGAACCGGGCCGGCATGGTCGCGGTGTCCCCGATCGCGAGCACCGTGTACGGCGGGGTCAGCGAACTGTAGTCGACGGTGATCGCACTGCCTGCGCCGCGGATCGCGGTCAGCGACGTGAGCCGGTGACCGTTCACCGAGATCGCCTCCGCGCCGGACGTCCACAGGCCGTTGACCAGCTGCTGCAGGTCGACGTCCAGCAGCCGGCCCTCCTTGGAGTCGGCGTCCTTCGCGTCGTCGACGACCGCCTTCAGTCCGGGGCCGGTGACCGCGATCGCGCCGGTCTGCAGCTCCAGGTCGTCGAGCTTCTGCTGCAACGCCGTACCGGCGCTGTCGTTGCTCAGTCCGCTCGCCTGCAAGCGACGTACCTCGTCGGCGAGCTGGGTCTGGTGGTTGCGCAGTTCGTTCAGACGGGTGCCGGCCTGGTCGATGCGGGTGATCAGTTCCTTGCGCTGCTTCTCCGCCTCCGGGGCGGTGCGGTAGTTCTGCGCGGCCGCGACGGCGAGCAGGAAGCCGAGGACGGCGGCGGCCACCACCAGCATCACCCGGTGCCGCGACCGGCCCTGCTTGCCGCCCTGGTTCGAGCGGGTCCGGGCGGCGACGGCGTACCCCTCGTCGATCGGGTGCGCCATCAGATTGTTCAGCAAGGACATGGACGCGTCGACGCGTCGCGGCTTCTGTGCCTGCTGAGGCGCCTCTGGGGCCTGCGGGGCTTGCTGGGTCACCCGGCCGAGTCCTTGATCGGTTTGACTGTCTGGACCAGGTGCCGCAGCTGGGCGAAGTACAGCGCGCCGGCCCAGTAGTACAGCCCGGTGCCCCAGATCGCGAACGCCCAACCGATGACGCGGGCGAGCAGGTTGAGCGTCGTGTCGCCGTCACCGAGCAGCAGCAACGGGAACGCGTACAGCAGGCAGAACGTCGCGGACTTGCCGAGGAAGTGCACCGGCAGCGCGTTGAAGCCACGGCGGTGCAGCGCCGGCAGCGTGAAAGTGAGCAGCAGGTCTCGCAGCGGCAGCGCGATCGCCAGCCACCAGGGGATGATGTCGCGCAGCGCCAGGCCGAGAACGGTCGCGAAGATGTAGAGCCGGTCGGCGACCGGGTCGAGCATCTGCCCGAGCCGCGTGGTCTGGTTCATCCGGCGGGCGATCTGGCCGTCGGCCCAGTCGGTGAATCCGGAGACGGCCAGCACGAGCAGCGCCCAGCCGTCCTCCTCGGGACCGAGGATCAGCCACAGGAAGAGTGGCACCCCCAGCAACCGCAGGAAACTGAGCGCGTTCGGGATCGTCCACACCCGGTCGGACACTTCCAAGTCCGGCACGCGACCCCTCCCTCTCTCCACCCTGGATACCCGTCGTAACTGTACTGGGGAGCGTCGACAGGTTTACGTCCGCCTGTCCCGGGGCAGGCCCCGCCATCCCGATGACACCAGTCCCCTGATACCAGAACGTGACTCCCGCCCGCCCGCTACGCCCGCTACGCCCGCTACGAACCAGTGACCCGATCGATACCCCTCGGTGATGCTTACAGTGTTCAGATGAAGTTCCTCGTACTGATCTACGGCAACCCGGAGTCCCGTGCGGTGTGGGACTCGCTGAGTGACGATCAGAAGAAGGAAGGCATGGCGGGGTACGCCGCTCTGCACGAGGCGCTGGCCGAGCACGGCGAGCTCGTCGCCTCGGAGTCGCTGGACGATCCGGCGCTCACGAAGCAGGTGCTGGTCCGCGACGGCAAGCCGCAGACGACGGACGGGCCGTTCGCCGAGGTGAAGGAACAGCTGGCCGGTTTCTACCTGCTGGACTGCGAGTCGATGGACCGGGCGGTGGAGATCGTCGCGCAGATCCCGGAGGCGCCGTTCAGCGTGGTGGAGGTCCGTCCGGTGCGGGACCTCGGCGCGTTCATGTGATGCTCGAGGAGCTGCTCCGGGAGCAGGCGCCGCAGGTGCTGGGAGCGCTGGTCCGGCGGTACGGCGACTTCGACGCGTGCGAGGACGCCGTACAGGAGGCTCTGCTCGCCGCGGCGACGCAGTGGCCGCGGGACGGCGTACCGGAGAATCCACGGGGCTGGCTGGTCACGGTCGCGTCGCGGCGACGGATCGAGGTACTGCGGAACGAGGCGGCCCGCACGCGCCGGGAGGAGACTGTTGCGTCCTGGTCTCCCCCGGAGCCCGCGTCGGCGGCGGACGACTCGCTGACGTTGCTGATGCTGTGCTGTTATCCGGCGCTGACGCAGCAGTCGCAGGTGGCGCTGACGTTGCGCGCGGTCGGCGGGTTGACGACCGGCGAGATCGCCCGCGCGTTTCTGGTGCCGGAGGCAACGATCGGGCAGCGGATCAGCCGGGCGAAGGCGAAGCTGCAGGGCGCACGGTTCGCGATGCCGCCGGCGTCCGAGCTGCCCGAGCGACTGGCCGCCGTACTGGAGGTGCTGTACCTGATCTTCAACGAGGGCTACACGGCGTCGTCCGGTCCGTCGCTGCATCGGGTCGAGTTGAGTGCGGAGGCGATCCGGCTGACGCGGCTGTTGCGCGCGCAACTGCCGGCCGAGGGCGAGGTGGCCGGGTTGCTCGCGTTGATGCTGCTGACGGACGCGCGGCGGCCGGCGCGGACGACGACTGACGGTGGGCTGGTGCCGTTGCCGGAGCAGGACCGGTCGTTGTGGGACGCGCAGGCGATTGCCGAGGGCACCGAGTTGATCGAGGCGACGCTGCGGTCCGCGCCGGTCGGGCGGTACCAGTTGCAGGCGGCGATCGCGGCCGTGCACGACGCCGCGGCGAAGGCCGAGGACACGGACTGGCGCGAGATCCTGATGCTGTACGAACTGCTCGAGTCGATCGCGCCGGGACCGATGGTGACGCTGAACCGGATCGTTGCGGTCGCGATGGTGCACGGCCCTGCCGCCGGGCTGGCGTTGCTCGACGAGGTGGATCCGGCGGTGCAGGAGCACCACCGGGTGGCGGCTGTGCGCGCCCATCTCCTCGAACTGTCCGGCGACGAGGCCGCCGCGCGGCAGGCGTACGAGCTCGCCGCGCGGCTCACGCAGAGCATCCCCGAGCAGCGCTACCTGCTGTCCCGGGCCGCTAGCTCGGGATCGTCGGCCGGCCCCAGCTGAGCTCGGCCTCGATGGTCAGGTCCAGTACGCCGTCCTGTGCGTACGGCGCGACCGCCTCGGTCACCCCGGCGTCGAAGGCGGCGGCCTCGTCGGCGGGCATCAGGTCGCGGGCCAGGCTCGATGTGGAGTGCAGCCTCTCGATGTAGTCGGTGACCTTCTGCCGGTACGTGACCCGCTTGGTCCGCGCCGTACCGATGAGGTCGAGCAGGCCGCGTTCCCGGATCGCGTCGACGACGCTGAACTTCGGGTCGTGGTTCTGCTTGCGTGAGTGCCGCAGGATCACCTCGACAAGGTCGTCCCCCCACGGCTCGTCGACGGGGCCGTGCTCGATGACGACGAGCTGCGCGTTCGGCGTCAGGTGCGGGACGATCCGCGCGAACGTCTCCTCCCACGGCATCCAGTGGATGCTCGCGCCGGCCGTCACCAGCGCGTACGGGCCGTCGAGGTCGGCCGTCTCGATCGGGCTGACCTGCCACCTGAGGTTCGGGTGGTCGCCGCCGGGGCGCTGCTTGCCTGCCTCGACCATCGGCTCCGAGAAGTCGATCGCGTCGACGTGCTCGACCCGCGGCGCCAGCGGGCGTGCGATCGCCCCTTCGCCGGCACCGATGTCGAGCACCCGCCGCGGCTCGTCCGTGATCAGCTCGACGAGCCGGTCGAACACCTCGTCCGGGTACGGCGGCCGATGCTGATACGCCTCCGCCACCGCTTCCTGCTTGAACGTCGCCGCAAGTTCAGTCATGGCTCGGAGCGTAGCCCCGTGCCTGTGCCGCTCCGGCGGATTCTGCTGCCAGGCGACAGGCCGCTGGGCAGACCGACCACGTGCACCAGGCCCGCTCGTAACCTGCCCGTCTCCTTCGAACACGCGGCTGAAACATGCGCTTCCTACCTTGAGAGTCCACGTCAGCCGCGCGAGGCGGTGAGGCCAGATGCTGTACGAGCACGTCGACCCGTTCATCGGGACCGGCGCCACCGACCTGCCCACGCCCAAGGGCCTGGCCGCGACCTGGTGGTGGCCCAAACCGCAGGTCGGCAACACCCACCCGGGCGCAATGCACCCCTTCGGAATGGTGTCGGCCTGCCCGTACTCCGGCGCCTACCCGACCGGTTACGGGCTGTACGACTTCAACACCGAGGGCGTGCCCGACCTGTTGTACGACCGCCCGGTCGCCTCCGGCTTCACGCACTTCCAGCAGTCCGGCACCGGCGCGATCCGCAAGTACTACAACTACTTCCGGGTCACGCCGATGCTCGGCCCGCTCGACGACCTGGGCACCACGTGGGACCTGCTGGATGAGGTGGCCGAGCCCGGCTACTACGCGGCGACGCTGAGCTCGGGGGTGCGTTGTGAGGTGACTGCCGGCCCCAAGTCGGCCGTCCACCGCTACACCTTCCCGGCGCATGACGCTGCCCGGATCGTCATCGACGCCTCGACAGGCGGCCTGGCCATCCCGCACAGCCAGACCGTGCCGCTGAAGGCGCACCTGGCGATGCTGGAGCCCGGGGTGGCTCAGGGTGAGATCCACGTCGAGGGGGTACCGCTGGCGGTGCATCTGGAGGTCGACGCCCCCGGCTGGCAGCAACTGCTGTGGTACGACCGGCGCCTGATGCCCGGCGGCACCCGCCTCGACTTCGACTACATCCGACCGACCACACTGCGGCCGTTCGGGCTGCTCTTCATGGGTCCCTCGCGCGCCGAGCAGACCGTCGAGGTGCGGCTGGGGTTCTCCCTGCGCGGGTGTGAGACGGCCCGCGACAACCTGCACACGGACGTCGGCCGAACCCAGGCCACCTTCGCCGGGCGGCGCGACCTCACGGCAACCACCTGGCGCGACCACCTCGGCAAGGTCGCGATCAAGGCCGAGTCCGACGACCAGGCGACGGTCTTCGGCACCGCGCTCTACCACTCGCTGGTCAAGCCGTGCTTCGCCCCGGACGAGAGCCCGTGGACGACCGAGGGCCCCTACGCGTTCGACATCTGCACCATGTGGGACATCTACCGCACCCAACTGCCGCTGATGACCACGCTGTTCCCGCAGCGTTCTGTCGCGCTGGCCAACTCGCTGCTGTCGATCTGCGAGCAGGAGGGCAACCTGCCGATCGGCTACCGGATGGCCAAGGGCGCCGACCGGTTCTCCCGGCAGGGCAGCGCGCTCGCGCACACCTTCCTGGCCGACCTGTGCCAACTGGATCTGCCTGGTATCGACTGGGACTGGGCCATGGTGCACCTGGAGATGGACCTGCGCCGGACGTACGGCGAGGACTACCTGGTGCACGGTGTCGCGCACCCGATCAGCCACACCCTCGATCTGGCGTACGCCTACCACTGCACCGCGGCGATCGCCCGCAAGGTCCGCGACCTGCCGCTGGCCCGGCAGATGCGCGAGCTCGCCCAGCGCTGGCGGGCGGCGTACGACCCGGGCACCGGACTGCTGCGCGACTCGACGTTCTACGAAGGCGGCCGGTGGAACTACTCCTTCCGGCTGCTGCACGACATGCGTGCCCGGATCGCGCTCGCCGGCGGCGACAGGGCGTTCGTCGGGCTGCTCGACCAGTTCTTCGGGTACGGCGCCGCACCGGTCACCCAGCCGGGAGTGGCGCCGAGCGTCGCCGAGATGGATGCCGGGTACGGCCTGTGCCGGTTCGAGGGACTGAACAACGAACCGGACTACGAGGCGCCGTGGTCCTACCACTACGCCGGACGGCCGGACCGAACCGCCGAGGTGGTGCATGCCGCGGTCGCCAACCAGTTCGGCACCGGCCGGGGCGGGCTGCCGGGCAACGACGACTCCGGCGGGCTGTCCGCGTGGTACGTGTGGGCGACGCTCGGGCTGTTCCCGGTGGCTGGGCAGAACCTGTTCCTGGTGAGCGCGCCGGCCGTGGCGGAATCCACGACCCGGCTGCCGGAGGGCGAGCTGTCCATCACCACAACAGGATTCGAGCCGGTCGAGGCAGGCGGACCGGTCTCCTACGTCCAATCCATCGCGGTGGACGGCAAGACACTCGAACGCCCCTGGATCTCCGCCCGGGAACTGCGGCACATCCGCAACCTGCACATCGAGCTCGGCCCTCAGCCCTCCGCCTGGGGCACCCAGATCAGGCCACCGTCCACATCCGACCCGCTGAACGCAGCTGGAGGTGAGGCATGAACATCGCCGACGACAGGCTCGTCCCGTCCGTACCCACCCGCCGCCTGGTCATCGTTGTCCGGGCCGATCCGGTGATCTGCGGGCACTCCGGTGAGGCACGGTGTCTCGCGGAGGTGGCGCTCACCCGCGGGTTCGACGACGTACGGATCGTGACCTGGCCGCTGGACGCGCTGGAAGCGGCCGGGCTGCCGTTGAAACCACTCGATCGCGTGCTGCCGTACAGCCCCGGCATCACCGTGGAGCGGCCTGGTCCCGTTGGCGACTACCGGGTTCCGGACGGGCGGTACCTGTCCGGGCTCATCGGGCGGCTGGTCGAGCTTTTCAGCGACGGGGTGCCGACGGTGGCGATGTCGCTGTACCTGAGTCCGCACGCGATCGCCGTACAGGAGGCCGTCCAGGTGGCGCGCCGGATCGGGCCCGCACGGGTCGTCACGGTGGCTGAGGCGGTGGGCTCCGACATCACCAACGTGGTGCGCGAGTGCGTGGACACCGGCCGGTTCGGGGCGGCCGCGCACATCCTGTCGATCTACCTGGCGGCCGATCACTGCGTGGCGGTGTCGGAGTACACCAGGGACCTGATCGTGGCCTCGGCGGCGACCCTCGACAGCATGCACGGTACGACGTTCGCGCAGCGGTGCCGTGAGCGGATCGCGATCTCCTACCCGGCGGTCGACTCCTGGTCCTACCTGTCGCTCACCGAGGACAGGATCGCCGAAACTCTTGCTCGGCGCGGCCTTTCGCGGGACGGGTACGTGCTGTTCCTGTCCCGGATCGCGTCGGCGAAGGGTGTCGATGACCTGATCGACGCCTACGCCGGTTCGCGGTCGGCCGAGCGGGTGCAGCTGGTCCTGGCCGGGCGCGGGCCGCAGGAAGACGAGGTGATGGCACGGGTGGCGGCAGCGGGCCTGGGCGAGCGGGTGCGCGTGCTGACCGACGTGGACGATGCGGAGAAGCCGGCGCTGATGGCCGGGAGCGCGGCGTTCGTGCTGCCGACGCGCGAGCAGCCGGAGTTCGTGGAGACGTTCGGGATCGCGCTGGTCGAGAAGGCTCTCGCCGGCGGCGGACCGATCATCACCTGCGCGATCGGCGGTGTACCCGAGGCGGTCGGTGACACGGCCTTGCTGGTGCCACAGCGTGACCCGGCCACGCTGCGGGCCGTGCTTGACGAGGTCGTGTGCGACTGGACCCTCGAGCAGCGGGCGGCGGCCGAGCGGCGCGCGCGGGCGTACGCGCTGCAGTTCGACCGGGTCGCGGTGTTCGACCGGCTCTTCGCGCTCGCCGAGTCCCCCGCCGTCCACGTCGCCTGAGCTCCACCCGGCCGACGGCGTACTCGTCGCCCCAGACGGTCGCGACTTACTCGTTGCCCCAGACGGTCGCGTGCTGCTGGAAGTACTCCGGGTCGCTGTGGACCGGGATCACGCAGAGCAGGTGTCCGCCCGGGGCGCGGAGGGTGTGGCAGCCTTGCCAGCTCGCGACCTCGACAGCGCCGAGGTCGGTCAGGCGCGCGACCTCGGCGGGTACGTCGTCGGTCTCGATGTCCAGGTGGTACCGGGGCTCGTCGTCGACGGACTGGATCGCGGTCACGTAACCGGGGATCGCGTCGTGCAGGGAGATGAACTGCGGCTCGCCGTCCGGCGACGAGGTGCGGACCCCCAGGGCCTTGGCCCAGAACGTCACGGCGTCGTCGACCTCGTCCTGCTTGACGTCGATGAGAAACGTGGAGACTCGACTGCGGTGCATGCGGCCAACCTTATTCGTTCGGGATTCCGGAAGGTGGGCGTCCGGAACCCCGGTTAGCCTGCTCGGCATGCGGGTGATCGAGGAGTCGCAACTGACCGTCGTACCGGCGAACGAGGCGCCGTGGGAGGACCTGCAGGCGGTGCTCGGTACGGCGGACGCGGGACAGTGCCAGTGTCAGCGGTTCAAGGTCCGCGGGTGGATCTGGCGGGACTCGACCCTGGACGAGCGGACGACCCGGCTGCAGGACCAGACCGCCTGCGGTACGCCGGACGCACCGTCGACGAGCGGCCTGATCGCGTACGTCGACGACGAGCCGGCCGGATGGGTCGCGGTCGAGCCGCGCACGGCGTACCCGAAGTTGCGGACGTCGCGGGTGCCGTGGACGGACCGCACGGAGGACAAGGACGACGAGAGTGTCTGGGCCGTCACCTGCATGGTCGTCCGCAAGGGCTTCCGCGGCCGCGGGCTGACCTATCACCTCGCCCGCGCCGTGATCCCGTACGCCCGTGCCCGCGGCGCCCGGGCGCTGGAGGCGTACCCGATGCTCACCCAGCCCGGCAAGACCATCACCTGGGGCGAGCTCCACGTCGGTCCCCACCAGGCCTTCGAGGAAGCCGGCTTCCGTCAGGTCACCCACCCGACCCTGCGCCGCACGGTCATGCGCATCGACTTCTAGTCGTAGGTGGCCTGGGCTTGCCAGGTGGCTTGGTGGAGGGTGAAGAGCCAGGCGCGGGTGTCGGCGGTCTGGAACTGGAAGCGGGCCTGGCGGGACTCCGTGGCGGGGTCCCACCAGCGCTCGGCGGTGAGCCAGGGGCCGGCCCAGGCGGTGATCGGGTGCATCTTGTTGCTGTCGGCAACTTGATCGCCGCGGTCCGGTTGCAGGGAGAACGCGGTGGGGGTGCCGGACAGCTCCCCGCGGGCGGTGACCGCGACCTGGGTGCCGTCGGCGGCGAACACCTTCGCGGGGATCGGCTCCGGGAAGATCGTGGTCGGCGCGAGCGTCGGCCAGCGCCCGGGGTCCGCTCCGGTGATCGCCCCCGGCCACGGCTGGTCCGGCGGCCGCGCCGGGACCGCCGGATCGCCCCACGGGACCAGCGTCTGCCGCTCCGCGAACCCCCGGCCGCCACCGATCACCACCGACACGACCGCCCCGTGACCGAGCATGCTCTGCACCCGCGACAACGCGCGGTGGATCCGCTCGTCCGGCCCGCCGCCCCACAATCCGTCGGCGTGCGCGCCGACCGGATCCGCCTGGTCCGGGACTAACCGGATCCGGACCACGGGTGAGGTCAGCTCGCTGGTCGCCGTACCACTGCCCTGGAGTTGCCAGCGCACCCGGTCCACCACGTCCGCCGCGGTGAACCAGCGCGGGTGCAACCACTCGCGCTCGTGGATCCGGCCGGACTCGGTGCCGACCTCGACGCGCAGCGTCGTACACACCAGCCCGAGCTCGGTCAGCCGGACGATCAGCTCGTCGGCGATCGACCGGACCGCGAACGCGACCTGGTCGACGCGGTCGACGGCCGGCTCGAAGTCGAGGGTCCGGGTGAGCTCCGGCGGGATCTCCCGGCCGGTCACCGGACGATCGTCGTACCCCCGGGCGAGCCGGTGGGCGAACGCGCCGTCCGGACCGAACCGGGTCAGCACCTCGGTCCCGGGCAGCTGCGCGAACGCACCCAGCGACCGCAACCCCAGCCGGCGCAGCAGGTCCGTGAGCGCCGGCTGCTCGAGGACGTCGACCGGCAACGGCGCGAGGAACTCCGGTGAACCGCCCGGCGGCACCACGTGCACCCGGGTCCGCGCGGAACTCACCCGAGCCGCCTGCTCCGCGGCGAACGGCCCGTCGGCGATCCCGATCCGGCTGCCCTGTACGTCGTACGTCTCCAGCCGGTCGAGGAGCTTCGCCGCGGCCGCCTCCTCACCGCCGTAGAACCGCGCCGGGCCGCGGGCCTTCAACGCGCACATCCCCGGCCGGATCACTTGCACGCCCGGTGTGATCGCCTCCAGGCAGGAGATCACCGGGTCGAACGCGCGCGCGTCGATCACCGGGTCGTACTTCAGCACGACCAGCTCCGGGCAACGCGACTGCGCGTCCCGCGCCCGCTGCCCGCGGCGCACCCCTTCGGCCCGTGCGGTGGCGGAGGTGGCGAGCACTTTTCCTTTCTCCAGAACGGCGATCGGCTCGTCCGGCGAACGCCCGGTCGCCACCGCGGCCGCCGCCACCGGCCAGTCCGGCACCCAGACCACCATCGTCCGGATCAGTCCACGCCCCACCGTCCCACCGTTCACCGTCCCACCGCTCATCAGCCCACCGCGCCGATCTGTTCCGGCCACTCGTCCTGCCGGGCGGGAGCTTCCTCGCCGGTGGGAAGACGGCCGGAGTCGGCGGAACGGACGGTGCCGTCGAGGGCGGGCAGCCAGAGATCGTGCCGGGCCCGGACGGCGGCGCGCCGGCCGGTCACCGCGACCGTCGCCCGGCGGGCGCTGAGCAGCCCTTCGCCGTCGTCGAGCCCGGTCCAGGTGTTGCCCTCGATCTCGAACCTGGCCTCGCTGCCCGGCCAGGACCCGTACGCGATCAGCATCGCGCCGCGGGTCCGGAGCCGCGCGGCGAGCCGGGACGCCTCCCCCGGTGTCACCTCACTGGGTGGACGGACGACCACCACGGTCAGCGCGTCGACCAGCGCGGCGACGACGCTGAGCCACTCGTGCCCGGGATCCGGGACGAGCACGAGCCGCTCCAGCTCCACCCCGAGCCCGCGCGCCGCCTCGGCCCCGAACGACGGCACGCCGACGACGCCGCACCAGGCCCCCTCCGCGGACGGCCCCGCCATCAACGTCATCACCAGCGCGGCGCTCTCCCGCACCGAGTACGCCGAGCCGCCGCGCAGGCTCGCCCCGGCCAGCAGCTCCCGCACCGCCGGATGCGTCGGCAGCTCCCGATCCACCCCCGCCGTGTCCAGCGCCTGCTGCACCCGAGCCGCCGAAGGCACCCGCCCGCCGACCGAGGCAAGCCGCCCCTCCGCCCGCTCCCGACCGGAACCCGAACGCCCGATCCCACCCGACCCGGGATGGAGCGGGTCCGGGTGGGATGGGTCCGGGTGGGGGGTCCACGAGTCGGGGTCGAAGCTTGTGACGGTCGCGAGGTGGGTGGTGTCCGGGGGAAGGGGCGCGAGCTCGGCGGGTAAGTCAGCGTCGGCGCCGGCCTTCTGCGCCTTGGCCCTGGCGAGGAGCAGGCGGGCGTGATCGAGTGCTGTGACTCGACCTTCCGCTGCCGTGTTCCCCGTCATACCTCCATGTTCGAACACCTGTTCGAACAAGTCAATCCGGTCGTCCACAGCCCCGGCGCTGACTAGAGTCCCGGGCATGCGACGCGTCGATCACCCTCGGTTCATCGCCGCGCTCCGCCAGGTCGAGGACAGTATCGACGCCGCCTGGGACAGTTTCTGTGCCGAGTCCGGCGTACCCCCAGGTACGGCGGAAACGCGCGAGCTGGCCGAGGTCGTGCTGCAGGACACCTCCGAGTTCGACTGGCGGATCGTGGACGGCGCGCTGAACCAGCTGACCTGCCCGGACTGCGGCTCGCCCCTCGGCGCCGGCGCCTCCGGGTGCCCGGGCTGCGACAAGGCGAACGGCTTCCGCTTCGCGGCACGAGAGACCGACCGCCCCGGCGTACCTCCCGGAAACGAGCACGCGATCCGTGTGTCCTCGGCAGTGGCCCGCACCCGTCACCGCTACACGCCACGCGCCCGCACCGGCTACGAACTGCTCCTGCCTGACCTACTGGACGGAACACTTCCCACCACTCCAGAAGCCCAGCGACTGAAGCGCCTCATCAACCAGCTCGCCGACGACGACCTGGAACGCCTACTGACCCCAGCAGACCTGCACCGGAAGGAAGTCTGATGAACCAGCTGTACGCCGAGGTCGTCCGGCACCACGACCACCTGGCGAACTGGCTGTCCGGAGAGGCAACTCCAGACGACCTGGACAGGTTTCACCAGGCACACCACCCGGACTTCATCCTCATCGCCGTCGACGGCACCCGTACCGACCTCCCGACGCTCATGAACGCTCTCTCCACGTCACACAACGCCGTACCCGGACTGAAGATTGACATCGAGCAGTTCGAGGAAGTGGCCCACACACCCGACCTGGCAGTGTGCAGGTTCCTGGAGCGGCATTCGGTCGGCGGTCTCCGCCGTGTCACCGCAGTACTCACCGGCGACCTCCGATGGCTGGCAGTGCAGGAAACACCGGTGCTGTAGCGGCACATCAACACCCCTCACGGCCCGGCGTCTACGGCCGTGCTGTCCAACGACAAACAGCAGCGCGCGCGGGACGATTCTGTCTGTGGATGGCTACACGGCGCCGCCGCGGCCGGCGGTCGGATCGAGCGGGCTCTCGTGACGACCATGCGGTTCCTCGCGATGGTCATGGGCGCTGCCCAAGGCACCCTCTGGCTGCTGGCGGCCAGATGGGAAGCCCCCGGCCGCGAGGTCGACGTCCGGGCGCGTTTGCCCCGGCCTCCCGCTTGGGTTCGTGCAGGCTACTTCACCTTGGTCGTGCCGTTGGTCTATCCAGCTGTCGTTGCCATAGCGCCCGGCTGGGGATACGCCGGTCCGCTGAACTGGTCGTCACCTGTCGACGCGATCCTTCAAGGCCTCGGTGTGGCGGCGTGGACTGCTGGTGTGTGCGTCCTCGTCTGGGCGTCGCGGGCGATGGGTCACTTCACAGGGATCGATGGGGTGGCAGAGGGACAGGAACTCGTGACCTCGGGCCCGTACCGGTACGTGCGGCATCCGATCTACGCGTGTTTCACCCTGGTTGTCATAGGGCTCGCCCTTACGTTCCGCAGCTACCTCCTGGTGGCCGTGACAGCCGTGTGGCTCGTGGCAAGCCTGTGGTGGGTATCTGCGGAAGAAGCGTTGCTCTCGTCGGCCGAGGGCTTCGGTGACCGCTACCAGGCCTACCGCAGAACGACGGGCCGGTTCCTACCAAGAGTGCGCCCATAACATGTTCACGGTCGGACCTCCGTTGTCCGGTCTAGGCCCCGTGCTTCGATCACCACGTCCGGGGCCGCTCAACTACTTGGAAGTGGAGCGGAAGGTATGCCAAGGACAATTGCCACCAACACCAAGGTCGAGCTGGACGGGTTGCTGGAGTTCGTGCGGCCGCGTCATCACATGTTGCTGATGACGACCAGGGCGGACGGGGCGGTGCAGGCCTCGCCGGTGTCGGGTGGTGTGGACACCGAGGGGCGGATCGTCATCTCGTCGTACCCGGAGCGCGCGAAGAGCACGAACGTGAAGCGATCCGGTAAGGCCAGTGTGGTCGTGCTGTCGGACGAGTGGAACGGCGCCTGGGTCCAGGTGGACGGCCGTGGCGAGGTGATCGAGCTGCCGGACGCAGTGGAGCCGCTGGTCGACTACTACCGTGCGATCTCCGGCGAGCACCCGGACTGGGACGAGTACCGCGAGGCGATGGTGAAGCAAGGCAAGTGCCTCATCCGCATCACCCCGGAGCGCTGGAGCCCGATCGCCACAGGTGGCTTCCCGGCCCGGCTGGCCGATTGATGCGTACCGCGCTGGTCGTCCACGCACACCCGGACGACGAGGTGTTCGCCACAGGTGCCGCCACCTCGGTACTGCGTGAGCAGGGCTGGCATGTCGTACTGCGGGTCGCTACCGCCGGTATGCACGGGGCCCTCGATCACCTCGGCGCCTCCTGCTCACTGCTCGGAATCAACGAGTGGGACTGGCTGGGAGCGGTGGACCAGTGGATCGACGACGGCGGCCGCAGTGGACCACACTCCTTGGCCGCGGCGTCGCCGGACGACCTGGCCGAGGCGATCGAGGTCGCGGCCGTCGTGAACGAGCCGGAGCTCATCCTCACAGTTGGCAGTGACGGGCTGACAGGTCACCCGGACCACATCGCGATCTCTCAAGGGGTCCAGCGAGCGCTCCGGAGCCTCGACTGTCGTGCACTGGGTGCGCGAGTCAGAGCACAGGACGTGCGTGCCGGTGAGCGGCTGATCCAGCAGCTCGCACCGGGTGAGCAGGTCGGTTCAGGCAAGGTCCAAGGATGCGATGCACCGCTGGAGGAGATCGGCGGGGCGTCCGAGCAGCGACGGCGGCAGGCACTGGACGAGTACTACGAGGGTCTGGGGAGCAGCCCGCTCCAAGAACTCCTCGGAGTGCACAGGGCGAGCAGCGACGGGCTACTGCTGAGGGCTGTGTTCGACGCGGCCGGCTGGCAGCAGGACCGCTTCGAGGAGCTCACTGCTTGGAGCGACGCTCCATCGTCTCGGTGATGCGCTGCATGGCGCCTTCGAGGTGTTCGCGCAGCGCTGCCTCCGCGCCCTCCTCGTCGTGCGCCAGGCACGCGTCGAGGATGGCCTGGTGCTCGCGGCGGGTCTGCTCGATCCGGGCCTTGGTCTGCCGGGAGCCGAACCGGTAGCGCTCGCTGTTCTGCCAGACTGGCTCGATCGCCCGCGGCAGCCACCGCGAGCCTCCGGCCCGGTAGATCGCGAAGTGGAACTCGGTGTGCGCCTGCCGGGACGCGATGTTGTCGCCCAGCTTCGACAACCGGACGTGCTCGGCCAGCGCGGCCCGGGCGGTCGACGCGTCCGAGTCGGAGAACCGCGTCGCGGCCGCACGGACCGCCAGCGACTCCAGCGACAGCCGGGTCTCGTGGGTGTCGCGCAGGTCCTCCATCGACAGCTCCCGCACCCAGGCGCCCTTGTGCGGGACGATCTCGACCAGTCCGAGCGCAGCCATTCGCCGCAGTCCTTCCCGGATCGGCATCTGGCTCATGTCGAGTCGCTTGGCGAGCTCCTCGAGCCGGAGCGCCGTACCGCTGGGGAGTTCGCCGGACAGGATGAGTTCGTGCAGTTCGGCGGCGGCTTCCTCGGCGAGCGTACGACGCCCGGTCGGTCCCCCCGGCGTGAGCTCGAGTCGTCGGATCATCAGTAGCGGGCTGCCTCTCTCCTCTTCTGGAGGTACCGTAGCCGCCGACCGGGTATCTGGCGGCCTTCGACGACAGTTTGCTCAGCTACAAGCCCAGCAAACACAAGTGGTCTAGGCCGCGCACTGCTCCTCAGAGAGCCGTCAGATCCACCAGGACCCGCCCGCCCTGCCGGTCCAGTACGTCGCCGATCCGGTCCGCGGGTACTACGTCGTAGTCCGCCCGCCAGGACGCCGGGGCGATGTCCGCCAGCGCCTGACCGACCGCATCCGGCGCCAGCACGGTGCGCTGCAGGTTCACCGGCAGCACGCGCAGGTCCCGGCCGACCAGTTGGTGCAGATCGATCGTGGTGAACTCACCGGCCTTGTAGCCCAGCACGGCGATCCGCCCACCCGGTGTGATGTGCCCCAGCACTCCACCGGTCACAGGACCGCCCATGGTGTCGATGACCGCGTCGCACCACGGCAGCTCCCGGCCCACCTGTCCCAGTCCGTCCACCCGGACGATCTGATCCACCAGTCCGGTCGCAGTGTCAGCGGAATCGTCCAGCGACACCAGACCGATCACCCGTGCCGCACCGGCCGACCGTGCGATCGCAGCACACATCCGCCCGACCAGACCGGTCACACCGGTGACGACCACGGTCTCGCCCGGCTGTACACCGGCCACCCGCCGTACTGCGGTGTGTGCGGTCAACGCGGGCGTCAGCAACGCCAGCGCGACACCCGCCTCCAGCGACGACGGCAGCGGATGTACGGCGGCATTCGGCACGACGGCGTACCGGCCCCAGACACCGGGCCTCGTCACGCCGACACCCTCACCGCGGACCACGACAGCCGCACCGGCCGCCGCGACGTCCGAGCTGAGCACGACACCGGCTCCTTCGGAACCCGGCACGAACGGCCCAGTCGGTCCGGTCAGTCCAGTCGGCCCGGTCAGCTGCTTGCCGGCCAGCGTCGTACGGTCCAGTGGAGTCACCGCGGCCAGCCGCATCTCCACCAACGTCTCACCCGGACCGGCCGTCAGCTCGACCTCTTCGGCCTTCAGCTGCTCCCCCGGTCCGTGACTACGCAGCACAGTCCCCCGTGCACTCACGCCTCTACCCCGTTCCCCACGATTTGATATCTGATCACACCTTCGATCAGACAGAAACTGCGTCTCACCGCGCGACGACCTCCTTCGCGAGCGGCCGGGTCAGTACCTCGGCCGCCGCGGACCGCCCTGTGGCCCGCACTGTGGACACCTCGTCGCTGCCCATCGGGAACGGCCAGTCACTCCCGGCCAGCACCCGCTCGGGCCCGAACGTCTTCGCCAGCAACTCCAGTACGGCGTCGTCGTGCACCAGATCGTCCACGTAGAACCGGCACAGCGCCTCGGCCACCGGCAGGGACAACGGCTCGATCCCCGGCCGCGCCTGGTCGATCCCGCGCTGCCACCGTCCGGCGACGGCCGCCGTCACACCACCCCCATGACACAGACAGAACCGGATCCCCGGAAACCGCCCCGGCACGTCCGCGAAGACGAGCGAAGCCGCCGCCACTCCGGTCTCGTACGGATTCCCCAACAGGTTCGACAGGTAAAACGAATCAAGCCGCTTGTCGTCACTGTGTCCCGGGTGAATCAGCGTGAACGCCTCCAGTGCGTCCAGCACCCGCCACACCGGATCCAGCCCGGCGTAGCTCGGCGTACCGAGGGCAAAGCCGCTGAAGACACCCTCACTGCCCAGTGCCGCAGCCACGGACGGTGCAGCCGGGTCGAGCAGGGGCAGGTGCCCCAGGACGCGCAGCTGCGGTGTGGCGAGCTCGCGGAGCCCCTGGTTCACCAGCTCGCTCCACTCGACGCCGGCGTCGTACCGGAACAGGGCTGGCGGCACCGACACCACGGCGCCGTCCAGCTCCTGCGAGGAGATCCAGTGCAGCAGCGAGGCCGGGTCGGCCAGCCGGCGTAGCGGCAGCCGCTCCCCGTCGACGACCAGCGAACCGTTGTCGACGGACAGCCCGAACTCACCTCGATGCGCCGCCGACAGCACGGTCGGCGGGATCAGGTGCGTGTGGACGTCCCAACCGGCCATGTCAGCGGGCGTCCTCGTCGTTGTCGTAGAAGTCCGGGCGCTCCGGGTAGTGCGGACCGTCGTACACCTCGAGCAGGACAGAGGTCTCCTCCGCCCGCGTCGGTCCGTGCACCACGCCCTTCGGGTTCCAGTAGAAGCTGCCCTTGGTCAGCGTCGTCCCGGTCGGCAGGTACACGTACCGTCCGGACAGGCAGAACATGAACTGGTTCGAGGCGTGCTTGTGCTCCGACGGGATCCCGGAGCCCTTCTCGAAACGCACCAGAGCGATCGACGCCTCGGTCACCGGGTCCCGCCACAGCATCTTGTGGGACAGACCGGCCAGCGACTTGTCCACCCACTCGAGGTCATCCGTCTGCAGCAGGATCTCCCGCAACGGCTCGTCGAACGTACTCACGGCACCTCCCGCCCAGTGACCCGCGTGTAGAGCTCCTCGGCGACACCAGTACCCATCGGAGCAACCGCGGCGATATGACCGTCCGGCCGGATCAGTACGACGCTGTCCGCCGGTACGCCGTACCTGTTGGTGGCAACACTGCCCGGATCGAACAGCGCCCTGTCCCGCAGACCGGAGTCGTGCGGCGCATCCCACCGGGACACGGCGTAGTGCTTCAACGCGGGCGACTCGTTCGAGGGGATCTCCGGCCGCCGCCGTACGTCGGTGAAGTAGAGCGCCACGAACGCGTCACGGCACAGGTCGTGGATCGTCGTACGGCCGGTGGGGCTCTGCAGCACCAGGTCCGGCGCCCGGTCACCCGCCCGGACTGCGGGCGGCGCGGCGGACGTGGCCACCATCGACCAGTCGCCGACACCCTCGACGTCCAGCCGCACGCTCAGCAGCGTCCGGTTGTACGCCGTCGCCCACGCACCCGTGTCCTCGGTGACAGCACCCTGCTGGAAGGACATGTACTTGCGCGCCGCCTCGGCCATCTCGCCCGAGCCCTCGACCGCCACCGGACGCTGCTCCTGCTCGTACCCGTCGAGCAAGGTCTCCGAAGCCCAGCCGCGCAGAACCCAGGCCAGCCGCCACGGCAGGTTGGACGCGTCCAGCGCACCTGTGTTCAGACCGAGCGCCCACATCGGCGTGATCAGGTGCGCAGCGTCGCCCATCAGGAAGACCTTGCGATCCTTGGTCCACTGCTCTGCGACCCGGTGGTGCACGTTGTAGACGACAGAGCCCAGCAGCTCGATCCGGTCCACCTCACCGATGAACTGCTTCACCTTCACCAGCAGGTCCTCGTCATCCGGCGCGTCGGCACCCGGCGCCAGCGGGAACAGGAACCGCCAATTGTCCGGCTGCCGGATCAGCACCATCCACTCGGACTTGTCCGCGAAGTAGGCGAGGTACGGGTAGTCCCTGGCGTTGTCGACGTCCAGGTCCACCACGACGTCGATCAGCATGTACCGCTCGGGCAGGGTCTCCCCTACTACCTTCACCCCGAGCGCGTCCCGGATCCTGCTCCGGCCGCCGTCACAGGCCAGCAGGTGCGACGCGTGCAACTCCTGCGGACCGTCCGGCGTCTCCAGTTGCAGTACGACGCGGTCGTCGCGGATCTCGAACGACGTCATCCGGTGCTGCGTCCGCACCGGCTCGGGCAGCGCCGCGGCCAGCAGCGGCTCCATCTTCTGCTGCGGCAGGTTGATGACGAACGGGAACTGCGTGTCGTTCACCAGCTCGGCCAGGTGCACCGACGCACGGGGCGTGTTGGTGGCCCGGTCGATGTCACCGATCTCGTCGATCCGCAGCGCGGCACCGAGGATGCGGTCCACCGCGCCGTACCGGTTCCAGATCTCCAGCGTCCGGCTGAGCGTCGTACCGGCCTTGGTGTCGGAGGACAGTACTGCGTCCTCCTCGAGCAGCACGTACGGGATGCCGTAGTGGGCCAGACCGAGTGCGGTGGTCAGGCCGATCGGGCCGGCACCTACGACCGCCACAGGCAGCTGTTCAGTCACTCATCACTCCAGAGAAGCTCGTGAGCTTGCCAAAGGCACGTTCCCGGGTCAGCGACGACCCGGTCATCGCGGCCGCGTCGGACAGCAGGAACAGCAACGGGCCGACCACGTCCTCGGGGTCGCCGATACCTATGGTGTCCTGCCAGTGCTCCCGGTCCGCACCGGCGTTCGCTCCACGGAACTGCTCCGTGTCGATCACCCCCGGTGCGACCACGTTCACCCGGACCCGGTCCGCGGCCACCTCCGCCGCCAGCGACTTCGCGAACGCCACCAGCGCCGCCTTGCTCGCCGCGTACGCCGCAGCGCCCGGATACCCGGTCGACGCCATACCCGATGTGAACACCACCACCGAACCGGACCGGCGCGCCACCATGTGCGGTACGACGGCCTGGCAGGCCCAGACCACACCGTCCAGGTTCACCTGCAACGTGCGCGTCCACTCGGACGGGTCGTGCTCCAGCACCGTCGACCGAGGCTGCACGGCCGCACCGGCGACCAGGCCGTCGATCCGCCCGTACCGCTCCACCACGCCGGCCACCGCGGTCTCAACGGCCGCCCGGTCCGCTACATCGACCTTGATGTGCTCGACGTCGTCAGCCGGCGCAGTGACGTCCAGCACGACCGCCGTACCACCAGCGGCGTTCACCGCGGCAGCCAGCGCAGCACCGATGCCCTGCGCGCCACCGGTGATCACCACGACCTCGTCGGTCGCGTCGAAGCTCGCCTTCATGACGTCTCCTTCTTCGACGTCATGGTGTCGGTGATCCGCTGGAACGCACCGGCCAGATGGCTGCGCAGCGCCTGCTCGGCCGCGTCCGGATCGCGTGACACGCAGGCATCCAGGATCGCCTGATGCTCCTGCCTGCTCCGCTCGATCAGAAACGCGGTCGGGCGGCTGCCGAACCGGTACCGCTCACTGTTCTGCCACACAGGCTCGATTGCTCGCGGCAACCACTGTGAACCGCTCGCGCGGTAGATCGCGAAGTGGAAGTCCGCATGCGCCTCACGGGCACCGGCGGAGTCCTCGGCACGTGACAACCGCAGGTGCTCGGCCAGCGCGGCCGCGGCCTTCGTCAGATCCTCCTCGGTGAACCGGGCCGCAGCTGCGCGTACTGCGAGACTCTCCAACGCCAGCCGGGTCTCGTGCGTGTCCCGCAGATCCGCCAACGACAGGTCACGCACCCACGCGCCACGGTGCGGGATGATCTCCACCAGCCCCAGCGCCTCCAGCCGGCGGAGCCCTTCCCGCACGGGCATCTGGCTCATCTCCAGCCGGCTCGCCAGCTCCACCAGGCGCAACGGCGTACCGCTGGGCAGCTCGCCGGACAGGATCAGCTGGTGCAACTCGGCGGCCGCGTGCTCGGCGAGAGTACGACGGCCACTCTTGCCACCACCCGGCAGCAACTCCAGCGGGCCGCTCACCTGCGTGCCACCCGGTTGCGCAGCTCACCGAGCTTGTCGGCGCGGGTGACGATCACGTCGCCCTCCTGCAAGAACACCTGTGGCTCGCGGGCGTTACCGATGCCGGCCGGCGTACCGGTCAGCAGCAGGTCGCCCGGGCGCAGCGTCATACCGAAGGAGAGCTCGCTGATCAGCGTGGCCACGTCGAACGCCATCTGCCGTGTCGACGCGTCCTGGCGCACCTCACCGTTCACCAGGCACTGCAGGTGAATGTCCTGCGGGTCTCCCACCTCGTCGGCGGTGACGATCCACGGACCGAGCGGCATGGTGTCGTCGATGCTCTTGCCCTTCAGCCACTGCCCGCCGTGCGCGCGCTGCAGGTCCCGCTGCGACACGTCGTTCGCCAGCAGGTAGCCCCAGACGTGGTCGAGCGCCTCGTCGACAGCGATGTTCTTGCCGGTCTTCCCGATCACCAGCGCAACCTCGGCCTCGTAGTCCCACTTGGCGGAGATCGCCGGGTCCCAGGCGATGTCGTCGTACGGGCCGATCACCACGTCCGGCCCTTTGGTGAAGAACGTCGGGTGCTCGGGACGGTCCACGTCCTGCCCCTCGCGCTTGCCCCGGCTCTCCTCGAAGTGGTCCCAGTAGTTCCACCCCGTGCACAGGATGTCCCGCCGGAACCGCCGCAGCGGCGGCCGCAGGATCTCTTCGCTGTAAGGAATCTCGCCCACGACCGCGGCCGGTCCGGAGATCACCTCGGCCAGATCCGTTGCGTCGAGCAACAGCACCGAGTCTTCCTCGAGTACGCCGGGCCGCTCGTGCCCGGCGTACTCCACCATCACGTACCTCATGTCAGGTCCACTCGACGCCGCGCACAACATCACCCCCGGTCATGAGACCACCGCGATCGCGTTGATCTCGATCAGATAATCAGGATGGGCGAGCTTGCTGACCTCGACCATCGTCGACGCCGGCAAGGGTTCCGTGAAGTACTGCGCCCGGATCTCGTGGATCTTGGCGAAGTCCTCCATGTTGCGTACGTACACGTCGACCCGGCACACGTCCGCGAGCGTGCCGCCGGCCGCCTCGACCGCCGCTTTCACGTTCTCGCACACCTGCCGGGTCTGCTCCCGCACGTCCCCGACCCCGGCGATACCGCCGTCCGGCCGGCGCGCGGTCATACCGGAGACGAACACCAGCCGCCCGGTCGCCTCGACCGTGGTCGCCTGCGAGAACACCCCGTTCGGGCTCCGCAGCGCATCCGTCGAAACCTGTGTCTTCGGCATCAGCTCAACACCCCTCCTGCCGGGACGGCGGCGCCGACCGTCCGTGCGGCCGCCAGCAATCCGTCGAGTCCCGACCTCTCGATCAGCACACCGTTGCGCCGCTGCTGCGCCGCACGCTCGGCCTCGATCTCACCCGGCAGGTACAGCCGGTTCACACCGGGCGCGGTCGCACTGCCCCGGATCCGGGTGGCCAGGCCGGACGAGCGCCGCCGGAAGTCCTCGACGCCGCCCATCAGCTCGGGGTCGATCGCCAGGAACAGGTGCGCGCAGTCGTTCGGCCGGTCCGGTTCCCGGTACAGCGGCCGGACCTGGTCGCCCCAGCCGCCGCCGCTCAGGACTCCGGTGAGGACGTCGATCATCAGGGCGAGCCCGAAGCCCTTGTGGCCGGCGGCCGGCAACAGCATGCCGAGCACCGCCTCGTCCGGGTCCGTGGTCGGGGTGCCGGAGGCGTCGGTCGCCCAGGTGTCCGGGATCGGCCGCCCGGCCGACGCCGCCAGCCGGATCTTGCCGAGGGCAACGGCCGACAACGCCATGTCCAGGACGATCTCCACGCCGGCCGTGGTCGGTACCGCGATCGCCAGCGGGTTGTTGCCGACCAGCCGCTCCGCGCCGCCCGGTGCGGGCATCAGCGGGGTGGTGTTCGACATCGCGATACCGATACACCCCGCCGTACCGGCCTGCATCGCCCAGCGGCTCGCGGCCCCGAAATGGTGCGCGTTGCGGACCGAGACGATGCCGATGCCGTAGCGCCCGGCGCGCTCGATCGCGTGGCCCATCGCCTGCGGGCTGGACAGCTGGCCCATCCCGCCGCGGGCGTCCACCACCATCGCGGCGCCGGCGTCGAAGAGGACGTCGAGCTCGCGTTCCCGGGTCACACCGCCGGCGTTCAGCCGTTCGACGTACATCGGGACGAGCATCACGCCGTGCGAGCTGACGCCGCGCAGGTCCGCCTCGACGAGCGCCGCGGCGATCTCCGCCGCATCCTCGGACTCGAACCCGACCGCCGTGAAGACCGCCCCGACCGTCGCCTCCAGCCACTCCGGCCGCACCAGCACCCGCCGGTCCGCGTCGGAGGCTTGCGCGGTCATGGGGCCTCCCGTCCTGGACTGAGGAGCGGAGGGAGCGAAGCGACCGGAGCGACGAGGGAAGGACGGGAGTCACAGCCCCATGACCCAGCGCGCCGGAGGCGCGCAATGTGCACAGTCATCGCTTCTCCTGGGCCCAGGGAAGGAGCAGGTGCTCAAGGAGGACTAGGCCGTAGAAGAGGACGATGCTCATCACGCTGAGCAGGGTGATCGCGGCGAACGCCAGCGTGGTGTCTGCGCTCGCGCCGGACTGCTGGATCACGTAGCCGAGGCCCTTGGTGGCGCCGACGAACTCGGAGATCACGGAGCCGATCACGGCCAGCGAGATCGCCACCTTCAACCCGGTGAAGATCTGCGGCATCGCGTACCGCAGCCGGAGCTTGAAGAACTCCTGCGCCCGGCTGGCGTTCAGCGACCGCATCAGCTCGACCAGCTCGGTCGGCGTCGACTTCATCCCCTGCGCCGTCGAGATGACGATCGGGAAGAAGCACATCAGCAGCACCATCACGACCTTCGGCCACTGCCCGAAGCCCATCCAGATCACCAGCAGCGGCGCGACCGCCACCTTCGGGATCGAGTTCACCATCAGCAGCAGCGGGTACACCAGCCGCTCGAGGATGACCGAGCGGACGATGACCAGCGCGATCGGCACGCCGACCACGATCGCGAGCAGGAAGCCCTCGATCGTCTCCAGCAGCGACGTCCAGGTCTCCGACAGCAGCGGGCCCGGCTGCTCGAAGAACTTGACCACCACGTCCCACGGGCTCGGCAGCAGGTACGGCTCGATCGCGAACACGATCGTCGCGCCCCACCACAGCCCGATCGCGGCCACCAGGCCGATGATCGGGAGGACGACGGCGGCCGCCGGTGAGGTAGTCAGCCAGGATCTCCTGGTCATCGCGACCGCACCTCGTCGACCGGGCGCACCTCGCCGGTCTCCTTCTCGGCGAGCAGCGCGTGCAGCCGCCCGCTGATCTCGGCGACCTCGGTCAGGTGCGCGTTCTGGCCGAGGCTGCGCGGCCGCGGGATGCCGATGTCGACGACCTCCCGCATCCGGCCCGGCCGCGGTGTCAGCACGACCACCCGGTCGGCGAGTACGACGGCCTCCTCGATCGAGTGCGTGACGAACACGATCGTGGTGGACAGCTCCATCTTGATCCGCTGCAGCTCCTCGGACAGCTCGGTCCGGGTGAGCGCGTCGAGCGCGGAGAACGGCTCGTCCATCAGCATCACCTGCGGGTCGCGGATCAGCGACCGGCACAGCGACACCCGCTGCTGCATGCCGCCGGACAGCTCGTGCGGCAGCCGCCGTTCGAAACCCTGCAACCCGACCAGTTCGAGCAACTGGTGGGCGCGGTCCCGGTACGACGCCTTGTCGCGCGTGCCCTTGTCGATCTCGACCGGCAGCATCACGTTCGACAGCACCGAACGCCAGGGCAGCAGGGCCGGCCGCTGGAACATGAACGACACGTCCCGGCGTGGTCCGGTGACGGGCTCCCCCGCCACCCGGACCGTGCCGGACGTCGGCGGCAGCAGTCCCGCGATCAGCCGGAGCAGCGTGGACTTGCCACAGCCGGACCGGCCGATCAGCGTGACGAACTCACCGCCGCGAACGTGCAGGTCGATCTTCTCGAGGGCGGTCACCCGGCCCTCGCGTCCGTCGAAGACCTGCCCTACGCCGTCCAGGCGAATCATCCGGTTCCAGTACTCCTAACCTCAGCTCTTCGGGGCCAAGCTCAGCGTCACGACGTCGTCGGGCGTGACCGCGCCCTTGGGCATCGCGTTCGACTCCTCCAGCAGCGAGACGATCTTCTGCACCCGCTCCTTGGTGACGTCGCCCAGCGGGCCGTTGAAGGTGTCCGGCTTCACGTACTTCTTCATGATTTCGAGCTCCTTGGTGGCAACCTCGAGATCGGTGTTCGGCACGTGCTTCTTCAGGATCGCGGCGGCCCCGGCCGGGTCGTTCACGGTGTCCTGCAGGCCCTTGAGCAGGGCGTTGGTGAACTTCTTCACCTGGTCCGGGTGGTCCTTGGCCAGGTCCGACCGGGTAATGATCGTGTTGCCGTACAGGTCCGGCAGCACGTCGCCGTACGGCAGCGTCTTGGCCTTACGGTGCTTCTCTTTGTCGGCCTTCTCGATCAGCGGCTCGCCGACGACGAACTGGCCGATGCCCTGCACCTTGCCGGAGACCAGCAGGTTCGGCAGGCTCGGCGGCGGCGACGGGAGGAACGTGACCGACTTCGGGTCGATGCCGACCGCCTTCGCGTAGACCGGGAACATCACCGTGTTGGTGGACCCCGGCTGGTCACCGATCGTCTTGCCGACCAGGTCCTGCGGCTTGTTGATGCCCATGCCCTCGAGCGACATGATCGCTGCCATCGACCGCTGGTGGATCATGCCGACCGTGGTCACCGGCAGCTTCTGCTTGCCGAGGGTGATCACGGTCGCGGTGAAGTCGCCGATGCCGTAGTCGGCCTGGCCGCCGGCCACCAGCTTCATCACGTCGACGGTGCCGGAGCCGGGCGTGATCTTGACGTCGAAACCGGCGTCCTTGAAGTAGCCCTTCTCCAGCGCGACGTACGCGTACGCCTCGCGGCCGAAGGTGTTGAACGACGTCAGGTAGCTGACCTTCTGCAGCCCGTCGCCGGCCCCGTCCGCGGCCTTGTTGTCGTCACCGTTGCACGCACTCACCAGGGCGAGCCCCAGGACCGCCATCAGGGCGATGACGGAACGCCTCAACCTCATATCGACCTCTCTCGTCCCGATATTTGATCAAACATCAAATATGGAAAGGTGGTCAATCCGCCCGCGGGGTCTTCACGGGGACTTAACGTCCACCGCGCCGGGTCCTCGCAGTCCTGCTGACCACCCGTCCTGGAGCCGTTCCCCATACCCGTCCGTAACCGGGCGAGCACCCGCCCCGACCACAGACCGTACCTGCCCGAGCAGCAGATCGCGACGCCCGCGACGGCCGAACCGGGTGACACCGTGTCAAATTTGCGTAAACCCTCAACTTCTTCGTGACCCAGCCCACCCCGACAGGCCGCGATCGCGGGTTTCCCGCACGCCGTCCGAGGAGAGAGAACAGCATCACTCCGCGGAGGGAGGTAGCGCTCCCCCGGCTTTGACACGATGGGACAGTGAGCAAGGTGGCGCGACGGGTGTGGCGGGCGGTCGGTTGCCTGTGGCGTGCGTCGACGTACCTGCGCTGGGTGTACCTGCTGCTCGGTGCGGCGCTGGTGCTCGCCTTCATCCTGGTGGGCAGCGCGCTCGGCGCCGTGGTCTCCGGCCTCGGGCCGCCGAAGGTTGCCACCGGCATCCTCTGGGTGCTGATCGCGCTGGTTCCGCCGCTCCTGCTCGGCCTGCTGCCGGCGGTCCGCGAGGTCGAGGGCATCGCCGTCGAGTCGCTGCTCGCGGTGCGGTTCGACGAGCGGCCGCTCGGTCCGTCGCGGACCTGGGCGCAGCGGCGCCGGACCACGCTGTGGTTCTGCCTGCACCTGCTGGCGGGCGGCGTGGTCGGCATCCTCAGCACGATCGTGTTCGGTGGCGGCGCGGTCTGGCTGGCGGCGCCGTTCCGCTCCCCCGGCTCCCACGACATCGTCCCGGGCTGGTCGTACACCATCCGCGGCGACTGGACCGATCTGTGGATGCCGGTAGCCGCGATCGGCGGCCTCGCTTTCCTCTTCCTGCTGTCCGCCGCCGTCGGCGCGCTGCTGGCGTACCTCGCGCCGCGCGTCCTCGGCCCGACCGCGGCGGAGCGGATCGAGCTGCTCGAGCAACAGACCGCGACCCTTGCCGAGCGCAACCGTCTCGCCCGCGAGCTGCACGACAGCGTCGGGCACGCGCTCAGCCTGGTCACCATCCAGGCCGCGGCCGCCCGCCGCGTGCTGGCGACCGACCCGGAATTCGCCGAGACCGCGCTGGCCGCGATGGAGACCTCCGCGCGGGCGGCGCTCGCGGATCTCGACCACGTCCTCGGCCTGCTCCGCGACGACCGGCGCCCGGGGGCCCGGACCACACCACAGGCGACGCTCGGCGGACTGGACCGGCTGGTCGAGGCCACCCGCGCCGGCGGCATAGCGATCGAGGTCGAACGCTCCGGCGAGCTGGACCAGTTGCCCGCGGCCGTGTCCCGGGAGGCGTACCGGATCGTCCAGGAGGGCCTGACCAACGCGATCCGGCACGCGGGCCGGCCGGCCGGTGAACTCGCCGTACACCTGTCGATCCGACTGGACGCGTCCGGGCTGCGGCTGGCGGTGAGCAACCCCGTCGCCGGCAAGTCCGATCACTCCGGCGGCGGCCGCGGCCTGGCAGGGATCCGTGAAAGAGTCGCCGTACTGCGAGGCACCGTCGACGCCGGCCCGATCACCCAGCCGGACGGCCCGGCGTGGCAACTGGCCGTGCGCCTGCCGGTCAGCGTGACGAAGGGATGACATGAACCTGTCCGTGGTCGTGGTTGACGACGAGCCGCTGATCCGTAGCGGGTTGCGCGCCATCATCAATGCCGAGCCCGATCTGACGGTCGTCGGCGAGGCGGGAGACGGTGCGGAGGTGCTGCCGCTGGTCCGTCGTACCGGCGCGGACGTCGTCCTCATGGACGTCCGGATGCCCGCGGTGGACGGCATCCAGGCGACCCGGCTGCTGCTGGACAGCCTCGACCCGGCGCCGCGTGTCCTGGTGGTGACGACGTTCGAGAACGACGACTACGTGTACGACGCGTTGCGCGCCGGCGCGTCCGGGTTCCTGCTCAAGCGGACACCGCCGGACGACATCATCGCCGCGATCCGGACGGTCGCGCGGAGCGAGTCTCTGCTGTTCCCCGAGGCGATCCGCGCGCTCGCCCTGGCGCATGCAGGCACACCCGCGCCGAGCGGCCTCGCCGAGTACCAGCTGACAGAGCGCGAGCAGGAGGTCCTGCGGCTGATGGCCCGCGGGCTGTCGAACGCGGAGATCGCCGGCGAGCTGATCCTCGGCCTGCAGACGGTCAAGACCCACGTCGCCAACGTGCTCGCCAAGCTCAACGCCCGGGACCGCACGCAGGCCGTCATCCGGGCCTACGAGTCAGGCTTCGTCCCGCTCCACTGACAGCGCTGTGCTGGCGGGGCCAGGAACTGACGGCGCTAGGTGCTGGCGGGGTCGTCGGCCTCGGCCAGCACACAGGCGTTGTGCAGCGGGTCGACGGCGTTGGCCTTCATCGCGAGCCGCTGCAGGAGCACCCGGAAGCTGGCCCGCTCCGACTCGTCGAGGATGCCGAGGATCTCGTCCTCGGTCGCGCGCAGGCGCCGCTCGAGGTCACACAGCGCCTCGTACCCGTTGTCGGTCGGCGCGATCAGCCGCGCCCGGCGATCGGCCGGGTCGGGCCGTCGCTGCACCAGCCCCGCCTTCTCCAGGTCGTCCAGCAGGTAGGTCATCACGGTCCGGTCCACGCCGAGCTGCGCGGCCAGGTCGAGCTGCCGCTTCGGGCCCTCGGCGTTCGTCGTCGCGAGCACCTGGTAGCCCCGCGGCCCGCCGGGCAGACCGTCCAGGGCCGCCGCGGCGGCCTTCGCGTACTGCCGGAAGACGACGCCCAGCGCCCAGCCGAGGTCGGCCTCCACCGGCGCGCCACTGGCCGCCGAGGGTGCGAGCCCTCCGGCGCCTCGGGTCGCGATGTCGGGCGAACTACTGGACATGAGCCCATCCTACGTGGTCTACGCCATTCGGAATACGATCTGACTTGAATATGTTCTGCTTCACAGACTATCTTCAGTGCAGCTCAACCCGAGCTCCCCTCTCACTCGATGGAGACAGAACGAATGAGCACCCTGCTACGCGTCGACGCCAGCATCCGGCTGGACGGTTCGGTGTCCCGCGCCCTGGCCGACAGCGCGGAGGCCGCCTGGAAGGCGGAGCACCCGGACGGGGTCGTGGTACGGCGTGACCTCGGGCAGCACCCGCTGCCCGCGACCGCGTGGCCGACGCTGGCCGCGGCCCAGGTCGGCCAGGAGCCGGTGTCCGAGGCCGACCGGATGCCGCTCGCCGAGGCCCAGGCGATCGCCGCCGACCTGTCGGCCGAGATCCGGAACGCCGACGCGGTCCTGCTCGCGGTCCCGCTCTACAACTACGGCATCGCGCAGAACGTGAAGACCTGGATCGACCTGCTGCTGATGGACAGGGACTTCGGCTTCGGCTCCCGTCCGCTGACCGGCCGGCCGGCGATCTTCGCGCTGAGCCGCGGTGGCGGCTACGGCCCCGGTTCGCCGAAGCACGGCTGGGACCACGCCACGCCGTACCTCGAGCGCATCTTCGGCGACGTCTTCGGGATGAACGTCCGGACGGCCGCCGCCGAGCTCACCCTGGCCCCGGTCACCCCGGGCATGGAGGAGCTCATCGACGCCTCCAAGGTCTCGGAGTCCGAGGCCCACGTGGAGGCCGAGTCCCACGGCACCGTCGTGGCTCGCGAACTGGTCGGCAAGGCCGCCTGACCCGCTGAAAAGGTCAGGGGTGCCGAGCTCGAGCCGGCATCACCGTGGCCTCCAGACGGACAGCGCCACCGACAACGTGACGATCGCGGGCTCCGGGAGTACTGCGATCTTCTGCAGCAGCTCGCGGTAGTTCAGGTGCCGCGCGCTCGGCGTCATCAGCACCAACTGCTCCACGGCCGTCCGGTCGAGTGACATGACCTCCTCGATCACCTCGCCGCCGACCCGTTCGAACTCTCCCGCCAGCGACTCCTGCAGGCGCCGTTCCTTCTCCTCGTCCACACTGACCAGCCCCAGCACGTCGACCAGCTCGGCGAGATGCCGCTGGTTCGGCGTGACCACGAGCAGGCGGCCGTCCGGAGCGAGGACGCGCGCCATCTCGGCGGCGTTGCGCGGGGCGAACACGTTCAGCATCAGCTGCGCGGCGCCGTCGACGAGCGGCAGTTCCCGCCACGCGTCGCACACCACGGACGCGATCCGTGGATCCGCCTTGGCCGCGCGACGGGCGGCGTACTTCGAGACGTCCAGGGCGATCCCGCGGCGGCGCTCCGCCGTACCGAGAACACCGGACAGGTAGTAGGCCGTGCCGGCGCCGACCTCGACGACCAGGTCGTCCTCGTCCAGGTCGGCCTGCAGGATCAGCGCGTCCCGGATCGGCGCGTAGTGGCCGGTGCCGAGGAAGACCGTGCGGGCGCCGACCATGGCGGCCGAGTCGCCCTCGATACCGTTCGAGGCCGCGGGCAACAGGTTCAGGTAGCCCTGCTTGGCCAGGTCGTAGGCGTGCCCGCGCGGGCATCGCGCCGTCCGGCCGTCGAGCGCGAGGCCGTCGGAACAGACCGGACAGCGCAGCACGGCGACGAGGTCGCCATCGAGAGAGCTAGCCACCCGATCTAGGTTATGTCCCGGCTCGTGATCCGGGCCCACGCGGCCGCGTAGAAGACCGCGAGGTAACCGCCCTGGAGGAGCAGGTTGCGGCCGATCTCGTGCCAGTACGGCGGGTCGCGGAGCAGATCGGCGAACGACTGCCAGCGGAACATCAGCATCCACGGGTGGATCGCGTGCAGCTGCGGGATCGCGGTCAGGATCCCGAGCACGATGAACGTGCCGAACGTCGCCGCCATCGCGGCCAGCGGGGTCGACGTCATCGAGGACACGAACAGGCCGATGCCGGCCAGACCGAGCAGCGACAGCGAGATCACCACGGCGATCCCGAGCGCGCGGAGCAGGCCTTCGCCGAGCGGGATGGTCGAGCCGGACAGCAGCAGGACGTCGCCGACCGGGAACAGGATGAAGCCGACGATCAGGCCGGAGATCCAGATCGTCAGCGTCGCGACCAGGCAGAAGACCGCGAGCGCGACCATCTTGGCGGCGAGCAGGCGGGACCGGCCGGCCGGTGCGACGAGCAGGTTGCGCAGGGTGCCGAGGCTGGCCTCGCCGGCGAGCGACTCGCCGGAGATCACGGTCACGGCGGTCGGCAGGAAGAACGGCACCGAGAGCCCGAGGCTGGCCACGATCAGGAACAGCCCGTTGCCGGCGATCTGCCCGATGAACCCCTCGGCTCCGGGGTCGGAGCCGGCGATCTTGATCGCGATCCCGATCAGCACCGGTACGGCGGCCAGCACGCCCAGCCCGACCAGTGTCCGGGCCCGCCCGAACACGAGCCGCAACTCGGAGATGAACAGCGCGAGCGTGTGCCGCCCGGCACTCGGCCCCCGCCCGACTGCGACGTCCGCGCCGCCGACGGCCCCCGCGCCGGTCCCGGCCGACGCGCCAGGTTCCGTCCCGGCGGTCGTCGCGGCGGTGTCATTCTGCGACATCGAAGCCCTCCCCGGTGAGTGCCACGAAGGCGTCTTCCAGGCTCGGGCGTTCCAGTCCGAAGCCGTGGATGCGGACGTCGGCCGCGACCAGCGCGGCGGCGAACTTCTCGATCGGGAGCTCGCCCGGATCGCCCTCGACGGTCTCGGGTGTGGTCTTCAGGTCGGTGACGCCGAGGCCCTGCAGCGTCTCGGCCGCCTGCGCGAGGTCCGGCGTACGGACGACCAGTCGCGGACGGAGCTCGGACCGCAGGTCCGCGACCGTCGACTGACGGAGCAGCTTGCCGCGGCTCATCACGGCCGCGTGCGTGCAGACCTGCTCGACCTCGGCCAGCAGATGGGTCGACGTGAAGACCGTCGTACCGTCGTTCGCCAGTTCGCGGATCAGGTGGCGGACCTCGCGGGTGCCCTGCGGGTCGAGGCCGTTGGTCGGCTCGTCCAGCACGAGCAGCTCCCGGCGCTGCATCAGCGCGACCGCGATCGCTAGCCGCTGCCGCATCCCGAGCGAATAGGCGCGGACCTTCTTGCCGGCCGCGTTCGACAGGCCGACCCGCTCGAGCGCCTCCCCTGCCCGTGCCTTCCGCGTCTTCGGGTCGGCGGTGCGGTCGGCGGCGTCGAAGCGCAGCAGGTTCGCCTGGCCGGTCCAGAACGGGTAGAACGCCGGGCCCTCGACCAGCGCGCCCACCCGGGGCAGGACGCGCAGATGCGCCTTCGGCATCGGCTCGCCGAGCAGCTCCACCTCGCCGGAGGTCGGTGTGATCAGCCCGAGCAGCATCCGGATCGTCGTGGTCTTGCCCGACCCGTTCGGTCCGAGGAACCCGAACACGCTGCCGGCCGGCACCTCCAGGTCGACCGCGTCCACCGCGACCTGCCCGCCGCGGAACCGTTTGGTCAGCCCGTGGGTGACGACCGGCGCGCCCGCCATCTCGGTGGTCAGCGCGGGGCCTTCGCCGCAGCGGCCTGCAGGGTGTCCGGCGTGACCAGGCCGACGAAGACCCGGCCGTCGTCCGTGATCAGCGCGCTCACCATCTTGCTGGTCAGCACCTTGCCCTTGCCCCACGAGCCCTGCACGGTCGGCGCCTTCGCCAGCAGTTGCGCCAGCGGCCCGTTCCCGGTCAGGCCGGAGGTGTTCGCGCCGCGGATCATCGCGACGCTCTCCCAGCCCTCACCGATCAGGGTCGGCTCGTCCGCCTTCGCCGTACCCGGCTTCTTCGGATCGGCCTTCCGCGGCTCGACCTGCTTCGGCTCGGCCTGCCTCGGGGCGACGCGCTTCGGCTCGGCCTTCGACGGGACCTTCTTGTCGGTGACCTTCACACCCGGCGGCGGGGTGAAGGTGAAGGTGCTCGCGGACGGTACGTCGAACGACACCGAGCTGAAGCCCAGCTCGAGCGCGGGGTCGTTGCCGGTCCGCGGCATCACGGTCACGTCCAGCGGGACCCAGGTCTTGGAGTCGACCGCCACCGTCACCGAACCGACCGTCGTCTTGTCGCTCTTCGGCACCAGGCGCAGCTTGTACGCGTCCCGGCCGGCGACCTTCTCGGTGCCGCTGACCTCGACCTTGGTGGTCGGGTCGATCGCGGCGAGGAACCGCTTGGCGACGGCCTGCGGGTCGTAGGACTCCGGCAGGGCCTTCTCCGGCTTGGCCGGCTTCGTCTTGTGCGCCGGCACGGTCAGCTTCACGGCCTCACGCCGGGACGAGTCGTACGCCCAGGCGGACTTGCCGTCGGTGGTCCACACCCGCTCGGCCTGGCTGTCCAGCACCGAGATCCGTGCCTTGTCCGGGCTCGCGAACGCGACCCGCGCGGTGTGCTGCCCGCTGAGGAACTCCGTCAACTCCTGGCTTCCGGCCGGTGCGCCGGGGATCGCCGGGAGACCCAGGTCCGCGTCCGAACGGACCGTGCCGCTCAGACCGTCCACCTTCGCGGTCTGCACCTTCACGAGCAGCTCCTGTGCGGTGATCCCGGGCAGGTTCGGCGAGGCGTCCGCGACCACCGGACCGAGTGCCCCCACCCCTGCCACCACCGCGGCCGTCGTGACCGGAACCAACCACCGTCGACTGCGCTGTGCTACGCCCATGGATACAGCCTCGCACCGGGCGCGACCGGAACCAAGGGGCCTCAGGGTAGGTTCACCCGAAAGAGTGAGAGCGGCGTACGACCCAGGTCGTACGCCGGGAACTCACCGTGACCGCCGGCGTGCCGGTCAGCGGGACTGCAGCGCGTCCAGCGCGACCGTCATCGCGGCCGCGACCCGGAAGTCCAGGCGCTCGTCCTGCACGCTGATCCGGTAGCGGTCGCGGATCGACATCTTGCGCTCGACCGACAGCACCGGCCGGCCGCTCGACCGCTCGGTGAAGTCGAAGTGGAAGATGAACGGCAGCGGGATCTCCCCGACGAACGGCACGAACTCCCAGACCCGCCGCACGATCGCGATCGTCGGGTTGCGCTCCGTCCCGTCCGCGTCGACGCCGGGCGCGCTCAGCTGCCAGCTCGACCGCAGCAGGCTCTTGCCGAACTCCTTCTTGAACCACCCGATCGCCTGCCCGTCGGCGTCGTACACGTCGTACCCGGACCCGAGGTCGATCGCCTTGCGCGCCTTGAACGAGAAGACCGGCCGCGTCTTGGTCTCGTCGGAGTAGAACGTCACCTGCTCCTTGAAGGCCATCCGCTTCTGCTGCGCGAACGCGAGCAGCGGACCGTCGGTTCCGTCGGGGTTGGTGGCGATCAGCTCGTACTTGTTCGCCATCATCGTCACGCGCTGCTTCATCGAGAACGCGGGCACGTACATCGGTCCGGTCATGGGGCCTCCCGGCCTGGACTGAGGAGCGGAGGGAGCGCAGCGACTGGAGCGACGAGGGAAGGCCGGGAGGTCCAGCCCCATGACCCGCCGCGACGGAGTCGTGGCATCAGTACCGTCATGCCCAGGAGTGTGTCAGACCGGAGGCCGACGCACCGGCCTCGAGACCTTCCGCCAGCGCCTTCGCCAGCGCCTTCGCCTGCGCCGAGTCCTCGGCGAGCTGTACGACGAGGTGCCCGGCTCCCTGGAGTGCGAGGTCGCGGGCGATCTCGACGCCGTACTCGACGGCCTCCGCGGGTGCGCGCGCCGGCCGCCACAGCACGCCGAAGTCGGCCGCCGGTCTGTTCTGGCCGAGATCGACGACGAGGGCGTCGGCCTGTCGCAGGTCGGTCGGGTCGCCGCCGACGATCACGTGGACCCGTCCGCCGGTCGCCGGTGCCGCGTCCGGTCCGGGGTTCTGTCCGGGATTCCGTACGGGATTCTGTCCGGGATTCTGGGCAGCCTTCAACGCGTCGTCGACGATCGACGTGGTGCGGCGGCCCCATTCCTCGTGGTGGATCGCCCAGGACAGCGGGCGGCGCCTGGCCCAGCCGGATCGCACCAGTTCGGGTGCCGCGGCGAACTCCTCGACGTACCCGACGCAGAGGTAGCCGACCAGCTCGACGTGGGCGGGGAGCCCGAGGACGGCGGCGACCTCACCTGGTTCGAAGAACGAGACCCACCCGACGCCGAGGCCTTCCGCGCGTGCGGCGAGCCAGAGGTTCTGGATCGCGATCGCTGCGGAGAACCAGGTGGTCCGCGGATCCGCGTGCCGGCCGAGGACATGCCGGCCGCCGCGGCCGGGATCACAGGTCACTGCGATGTTCACGGGGGTGTCGAGGATCGCCTCGATCTTGAGCCCGTCGAACGTCGCGCGCCGGTCCGGCGGCAGCGAGGCCGCGAAGGCGTCCCGGTGCGCGGTCGCCAGCGCGTGCACCTTCCGCCTTGTCGCCACGTCGCGGATCACGACGAAGTCCCACGGTTGGCTGAGACCCACGCTCGGTGCGCGGTGCGCTGCCTCGAGCACCCGGGTCAGTACGTCGTCGTCGACCGGCAGGCTCAGGAACCCACGCCGTACGTCACGTCGCTCCGCGATCACCCGGTGCACGACGTCCCGGTCTTCGGGCTCGTAACCAGGCGCCGGTAGGCGGCCGGTGGCGATCGTGGCGTTGGTACTGCGCTGCTTCGGAGTCAGGAGCTCCGCACCGGTTGCGAGGACGGCTGCTTCCGCGACGCCAGGGACTCCTGCGAGTTGCTCCACTTGGTCGCTCGGGGTCGGGACCGGTTGCCCGGCCAGTTCGTCCTTGGTGAAGGTGCGGAGCTCTGCGCCGAGGTGCTCGACCAACTGCTGGATGGCCGGCTCCGATTCGCGGCCGGTGATCGTGACGACCAGGCGGACCTCGCCGGTGACGACCCGGCTGACCAGGTCGTGGAGCTCGGCGTACGGCGTACCGGAACGGAGGCCTACGCCGACGACCAGGCTCATCGGATGCGCTCGCGGGCGGCGGCGACCACGCGGGCGGGGACGTCCGGGGTAGCGGTCCAGTGCAGGTGCAGGTACGACGCGTGGACGTGCGGGAGCGTGATGCCTTCGACGCCGCCCGGGAGGTGCCAGGCGGGTCGTACGTCGTGATCGACGTCGATCGTGGTGCGGTGGAACTCGTGGCCGCGGACCCGGCGCCCTTCGTCGAAGAACGCTGTCGTGGTGGCCGCGACCGCCGTACGGTAGCCGAGCGTGAGACGGCCGGTCATGCGACCGGTGGCCGGTAGTACGCCGGTCATCGGGTGACCGTCGAGCTCGCGGCAGAGGTACAGCAGGCCGGCGCACTCGGCGATCACCGGCATCCCGTCCGCAATTGCGGCGGCGACCTGTTGGCGCAGCGCGACGTTCGCGGAGAGCGCTTCGGCGTGCAGCTCCGGGAAGCCGCCGCCGAGATACAACGCGGCGGTTGCCTCCGGCAACTTGTCGTTCAGTGGGTCGAAGGTCACGACGTCCGCACCGGCCGCGGTCAACAGCTCGGTCGTCTCGGTGTACCTGAACGAGAACACCGGACCCCCCGCCACAGCCACCACCGGCCGCACCCCCAGAACTGCACCAGACGGCGAGCCGACGGGTCCCAGCTTGGCGGAGGTCGGCTCGGCGGGGGTTCGTGGGGTGACTTCGGTGGTCGGGTTCCAGAGGGTTGCTTCGTGGGGTGGGGCGGACTTGGCTGCGGCTACTACGGCTTCGAGGTCGACGCCTGCGCGGACCAGTTCGGCGGCGGCGTCGACTGCTTGTTCGGCCTGGTCGCGTTGTTCGTCGGCGGGGATCAGGCCGAGGTGTCGGCTGGGGACGGTCAGCCGGGTGTCGCGCCGCAGGACTCCGAGGACGGGTACGCCGGTCGGCGCGACGCCGGCGCGTACTTCGGTCTCGTGCCGGTCCGATCCCACCTTGTTGAGGATCACCCCGACGATCCGTACTTCGGTGTCGAAGGCAACGAACCCCTGCACCACGGCGCCGACGCTGCGTCCCGCCGCCGACGCGTCCACCACGAGCACGACCGGCGCCTTCAGCAGCTTCGCGACATGGGCCGTGGACGCGAAACCCTCCGTCCCGAGCGCACCGTCGTACAGCCCCATGACACCTTCGACCACCGCGACGTCCGCCCCGGCGGCACCGTGCGCGAACAGCGGCCCGACGCGCTCCTCCCCCGACAGCATCGGATCGAGGTTCCGCCCCGGACGCCCGGTCGCGACCGCGTGGAACCCGGGATCGATGTAGTCCGGCCCCACCTTGAACCCGGCCACCACGTGACCGGCCCGTCGCAACGCCGCCATCAGACCGACGGCGACCGTCGTCTTCCCCGCCCCGGACGCCGGCGCCGCCACGACCACCCGAGGGATCACCACTCGATGCCCTTCTGGCCCTTCTGGCCGGTGTCCATCGGGTGTTTGAGCTTCGTCATCTCCGTGGCCAGGTCGGCCGCGTCGAGGAGCTTCGGATGCGCGTCGCGGCCGGTGATCACGACGTACTGGTGACCCGGCCGGTCGACGAGCGTGCCGACGACCTCGTCGACGTCGATCCAGCCCCACTTCATCGGATACGTGAACTCGTCCAGGACGTACAGGTCGTGCGTCTGCGCGGCGAGCCGGCGCTGGATCTCACGCCAGCCCTCGAGCGCGTCCGCGGCGTGGTCCTCCTCGGTGCCGGCCTTGCGGGACCAACTCCAGCCCTCGCCCATCTTGTGCCACTCGACCGGCCCACCCTCGCCGGTCGTCTCGTGCAGCCGGCCGAGCGCCTTGAACGCGCTCTCCTCGCCGACCTTCCACTTCGCGCTCTTCACGAACTGGAAGACCCCGATGCTCCAGCCCTGGTTCCAGGCCCGCAGCGCCATCCCGAACGCGGCCGTCGACTTCCCCTTCATCTCGCCGGTGTGCACCATCAGCAGCGGACGGTTCCGGCGCTGGCGGGTGGTCAGGCCGTCGTCCGGTACGGCGACCGGCTGCCCCTTCGGCATCTCAGGCCGCCTTCCGTTCGGTGACCGCGCGGACCAGGTTGCCCGCGGCAACGTCTCCGAGATCGAGGTACTCCGCTCCGAGGTCGGCGGCGAGCTCCGCAGCCAGTCCGAGACGGAGGCCGCGGCGCGGTTCGCAGTCCACGACAACGGTGGCGATCCCGTGCTGGGCGAGCCATCCCGCGGCCTCACGGGCGCGAGCGAAGGCGTTGTCGCCGTACGTGGCCCGGCCGTCCGTCACGAGTACGAGCAGCGGCCGGCGGCGGGGGTCGCGGATGGCGGCGATCCGCAGTACCTCGGCCGCCTGCAGGAGACCTTCGGCGAGCGGCGTGCGTCCGCCGGTCGGCAGCGATTCGAGGCGGCGTACGGCGGTCTCGACGCTGCCCGTCGGCGGGAGGGCGATCGTCGCGGCGGGACCCGCGAACGTGACGAGGCCGACGGTGTCGCGGCGCTGGTACGCGTCGAGCAGGAGCGAGACGATCGCGGTCTTCACCTCACCCATGCGCTTCTTCGTGCCCATCGAGCCGGACGCGTCGACGCAGAACAGGACGAGGTTCCCCTCGCGGCCCTCCCGTACGGCCAGCCGTACGTCGGTCGCCCGCACCGCCAGTCCTGGTCCGGTGCGTCCTCGAGCGTGTTGATGCGGGGCCGCACTGCGAAGGGTCGCCAGCAGATGCGGGCGTCCGGCCTCACGCCCGACCCGGGCCCGGTCGCCGACGACGCGCCCCACCTCGGTGATCGCCCGCGACCGGCGGCCGGCCACCCCCATCCCCGCCTGGTGCACGCTCAGCAGCCGAGCCTGGTACGGCGCGCTACTCCCCACAACCTCCTGTGCCGGTCCCGAGTCCTGCTCGCCGGCAGCTCCCACCTCACCGCCATCCGGAGTACGGCGCGCCGCACCGCGCCCCATCTCGCCAGGCGCCGTCTCGCTGCCCGTATCGCCGCCCGTCTCGCTGCCCGTCTCGCTGCCCGCCGAGGTGCTGTCCGCGGTCCGGCCGTCCGGGCCGGGCTCCCCGCCGTCGGCGCCTCCACCCGACCCGGGACCGCCCGACCCGTCTGGGTCGTCCGGGTCGTCGGGGTCGGTCGGCGGAGTGCTGTTGTTGATGGCTTCCTCGAGCTGCTGCTCGTCCAGCCCCGGCGCGTCGAACGGGTTCCGTCGGCGCCGGTGCGGAAGTGCCAGCTTGGCCGCCGCGCGGACGTCGTCCACCTCGACCACGGTGCGACCGGACCAGGCCGCATGCGCCACCGCGGTCCGAGCCGTGACCAGATCCGCCCGCATCCCGTCGACGTCGAACGCGGCGCAGATCTCCGCGATCTGCCGCAGCGCCGCATCGGTCAGGATCACCTCGGACAGCAGGTCCCGCGCCTTCACGATCCGCTCGGCGAGTTCCCGTTGCGGACCGTCGTACCGCGCGACGAACGCTTGCGGATCCGCCTCGTACGCGAGCCGCGCCCGCATCACCTCCACCCGTACGGCGGGATCCCGGCTGGCGACGACGTCCACGGTCAGCCCGAACCGGTCGAGGAGCTGCGGCCGGAGCTCGCCCTCCTCCGGGTTCATCGTGCCGACGAGCACGAACCGTGCCGGGTGCGTGACGGACACCCCGTCGCGCTCGACGGTCGCCCGCCCCATCGCGGCCGCGTCCAGCAGGACGTCGACCAGGTGGTCGTGCAGCAGGTTCACCTCGTCGACGTACAGCAGCCCACGATGCGCCGCGGCCAGCAGACCTGGCTCGTACGCCGTGACGCCCTGGGCCAGCGCCTTCTCCAGGTGCAGGGACCCGAGCACCCGGTCCTCGGTAGCCCCGACCGGCAACTCGACCAGCCGGGTCCCCCGCACCACCCGATCACCCGCCTCCGAACCGTCCGCATGCGGACCGTCCGGGCAGCCGGGGTCGGGGCGGCCGGGATCGCAGGAGAAGCGGCAGCCCGGTACGACGTCCACGGACGGGAGGATCTCGGTGAGCGCGCGGACCGCGGTCGACTTCGCCGTACCCTTCTCGCCCCGGATCAGCACACCACCGATCGCGGGCGAGATCGCCGCCAGGATCAGCGCGAGCTGGAGATCGTCCATCCCGACAACCGCGGTGAACGGAAACGCAGTGGATGGCCCGGCAGTTGACCCGGTTGCCCCGTGTGACACAGCCCGCATCGGCGGAGGTCCCTTCGTCGAGCGGGTGTCCACGCCCGCTACGGCTGGTACGCCGGCCCCCGGTGACCGCGGACCGACGGACGGCTGCAGATGTCCTGGCTTCCAGGTCAGTCGTCTCGACTACCCCGGTCACAGTGGCGGGACCGCCCCGGACTCCCAGCACAGCTGGTCACCGGTGTTCCTCCACAACCGTCGGCCCGATCATGGCACACCGGCCCGACCGGCAACGCACCCCGCCCACGTGTCGCTCGCCACGTACCGCCGCGCAGGCAAAACCTCCCCAGAAGGCAGTTTCGGGACGCTGTGGGCAGCTTCTGCCTGCGTGGCGGTACGTACTCAGCCAGCGAGGCGTTTGGCGAGGGCGGTGGCGGCTGCGTCGTCTTTCACCTCGCGGATGCCGACGATCGGTGTGACGGTGACGTAGCCGGCGGCGAGGAAGGCCTCGTCGGAGCCGGGGACCGGGTTGGGGCGGATCGGTTCGACAGCGATCATCGGCTCGCCGGTCGGCGCCGTCGTGCCGATCAGGCGGGAGCGGCTGATCGGGGCCAGCGTCGCGTGCCGGACGCCGGCCAGTTGGTCCAGCGGCCGGTCCGGGACGTTGATCGTGACCACGGTGCCGACCGGTTCGCCGGCGATCCAGCCGAGCGCCTCGCCAGCGACCGTCGCCGCGGTCGGCCAGTGCTGCGGATCGTCGGCGTCGATGCTGACGGCAACCGCCGACCGCCCCTGCCCGGCCGCGGTCAGTGCCGCCGCGACGGTTCCCGAGTGGAAGATCGGTACGCCGATGTTGAGCCCGCGGTTGATCCCGGACAGCACCAGATCCGGCACCCGGCCGAACGCCCCGACACTCGCCAGCGTCACCGCCAGCGCCGGCGTCCCGTCGATCCCGGTGAACGTCACACCGTTCTCCTCGTCGGACGCGGTCCGGATCGGCCGCCCGACACTCGCGGCCCGGGCCGACCCGACGCCGCTCTCGTCGTTCATCGGCGCGACCACGAGCACGTCGTACCCGAGCTCGGCGATCGCCGGAGCGAGTGCCCGGATCCCCGGTGCGCGGTAACCGTCGTCGTTGGTGATCAGGACCCGTGGCTGCTCAGGCGACATGCGCCCACCCAATCAGCCGCGGTCCTCGATGTCACCCTCCGTCTCAAGGACCGCGTTCCGCAGCGTCTCGAGCGCCTCGGCCGACGGCTCGGCCCAGAGCCCGCGCTGCGCGGCCTCGAGCAGCCGCTCCGCGACCCCGTGCCGGGCCCACGGGTTGGACTTGCGGAAGAACTCGGCCATCTCGGGGTCGGCGACGTACTCCGTGGTCAGCGTCTCGTACATCCAGTCGTCCACCACGCCGGCGGTCGCGTCGTACCCGAACAGGTAGTCCACGGTCGCCGCCATCTCGAACGCGCCCTTGTACCCGTGCCGCCGCATCGCCGCCATCCACCGCGGGTTCACGACCCGCGCGCGGAAGACCCGCTTGGCCTCCTCCTCCAGCGTCCGCGTCTTCACCTGGGCGGGTACGGCAGAGTCGCCGACGTACGCCTTCGGGTTCGCGCCGGTCAGGTGCCGCACCATCGCGATCATGCCGCCGTGGTACTGGAAGTAGTCGTCGGAGTCCATGATGTCGTGCTCGCGGGTGTCCGCGTTCTTCGCCGCCACCTGGATCCGGGCGTACGCGCGCTCCATCGAGCCGCGGGCCTCGGCGCCGTCGAGGTCCTTGCCGTACGCGTACCCGCCCCACACGGCGTACACCTCGGCGAGCTCGGCATCGGTCCGCCAGTTCCGGGCGTCGACGAGCGGCAGCAGGCCGGCGCCGTACGAGCCGGGCTTCGAGCCGAAGACGCGGGCCGTCGACTGCCGTACGTCGTTGCCCGCAGCCACATCCTGCTGGACGTGCGCGCGCAGGTAGTTGTCGTCGGGCGACTCGTCCAGATCCGCGACCGTACGGACCGCCTCGTCGAGGAGTGCGACCACGTGCGGGAACGCGTCCCGGAAGAAACCGGAGATCCGGATCGTCACGTCGATCCGCGGCCGCCCGAGCTCCTCCGGACCGACCACCTCGAAGGTCGTGACGCGGCGCGACGCCTCGTCCCAGACCGGACGGCAGCCGAGCAGCCAGAGCACCTCGGCCAGGTCGTCGCCCTGCGTGCGCATCGCCGACGTACCCCAGACCGTGAGCCCGACCGACCGCGGCCACTCCCCCGTCTCGGACCGGTGCCGCGCCAGCAACGAGTCGGCCAGCGCGACGCCGACGTCCCAGGCGTTCCGGCTCGGAATCGCCTTCGGGTCCACCGCGTAGAAGTTGCGCCCGGTCGGCAGCACGTTGACCAGGCCCCGCGTCGGCGACCCCGAAGGCCCGGCCTCCACGAACCGCCCGTCCAAGGCACGGAGAACGTTGGCGACCTCGTCCCCGGTCCGCCCCAACCGCGGCACGACCTCCTCGGCCGCAAACGTCAGCGAAGCCACCACCCCACCCAAGCCCGCTTCGGCCTGTCCCTCCCTGCCTGGCTCCCAGTCCCGGGCCAACACCTCGCCGACGACTACTGGAACCTTCGTCGCGTCCCAGCCGACCGTCTCCATCCCGACGACGAGCTTCCGCGCCACCGCCTCCAGGATGTCCACGCCGTCCGCGCCGGTCACCGCTGGGAGGTCGGCCAGCGTCGCCAGGTCGGCGAGCTCGGCGGCCGCGCCGGGGTTCGCCAGCAGGTCCGCCTCGTCCACCCCGAACGCCTCCCCCAGCGCCGCCCGCAACCCCGGGATCGAGTACGACCCGCCCCACAGCTGCCGAGCCCGCAGTACGGCGAGCACCAGGTTGACCCGCGCCTCACCCTCGGGCGCCCCTCCGAGGACATGCAGCCCGTCCCGGATCTGCACGTCCTTGATCTCGCACAGATACCCGTCCAGGTGCAGCACGAACTCGTCGAAGTCCTCGTCGTCAGGCTTCTCGGACGTGTGCAGGTCGTGGTGCAGTTGCGCGGCCTGGATCAGCGTCCAGATCTGTGCCCGCAGCGTCGGCACTTTGTCCGGGTCGAGCGCCTGCACAGTGGCGTACTCGTCGAGCAGGTACTCGAGCTTCGCCATGTCGCCGTACGTCTCGGCCCGCGCCATCGGCGGCACCAGGTGATCAACAACCGTCGCGTGCGCCCGCCGCTTCGCCTGCGTGCCCTCACCGGGGTCGTTGACGATGAACGGGTAGACCATCGGCAGGTTCCCGAGCACGGCGTCCGGCGCGCAGTCGGCCGCCAGTCCGATGCCCTTGCCCGGCAGCCATTCCAGCGTGCCGTGCTTCCCCAGGTGGACGACGGCCTGCGCGCCGAAACCGCCCTCCGCGGGCGACGCCTCCAGCCAGCGGTACGCCGCCAGGTAGTGGTGCGACGGCGCCATGTCCGGGTCGTGATAGATCGCCACCGGGTTCTCCCCGAACCCGCGCGGCGGCTGGATCATCAGCACGACGTTCCCGAACCGCAGCGCGGCCAGCGCGATCGCGGGCTCGTCGCCCGACGTGTCGACGTACAACTCCCCCGGCGCCGCGCCCCACGCACCGGTCATTGCCGTCCGCAACGACTCCGGGATCCGCCCGAACCACTGTTCGTAGACACTCAGCGGGATCTTGGCGACCGCGTTCGCGAGTTGCTCGTCGGTCAGCCAGTCGACGTCGTGACCGCCGGCCGCGATCAGCCGGTGGATCAGCCCGTCCGCGCCGTCCGGCCCTTGCAGCTCGCTCAGGTCCAGGTCGCCGAGGTCGTACCCGGCGTCCTTCAACCGCCCGAGCAGCACGACCGCCGACGCCGGAGTGTCCAAGCCGACCGCGTTCCCGATCCGCGCGTGCTTCGTCGGGTACGACGACAGCACCAGCGCGATCCGCTTCTCGGCCGGCGGCACATGCCGCAGGCGCGCATGCGCGACCGCGATCCCGGCGAGCCGCGCGCACCGCTCCGCGTCCGGCGCGTACCGGGCCAGCCCGTCGGCGTCGTACGCCTTGAACGAGAACGGGATCGTGATCAATCGACCGTCGAACTCCGGGATCGCGACCTGCGTCGCCGCGTCCAGCGGGCTGACGGCCGCGTCGCTCTCCGACCACTGTTCGCGGGTCGACGTCAGCGCGAGGCCCTGGATCAGCGGGATGTCGAGCGACGCGAGCGCGCCCGCGTCCCACGCGTCGTCCGCACCGCCGGCGCTCGCGTTGGCCGCGACCGAACCGCCCGCGGCAAGGAGCGTCGTGACCAGCACGTCGCACTTCCGCAGGAGCTCGAACAGGCCCGCGTTCTCCTCGCCGGCCGGATCGAGTCCGCGCAGCGTCCCGCAGTACACCGGGAGCGGCTGGGCGCCGGCCGCCTCGACCGCGACGGCGAGCGCGTCGACGAACGCCGTGTTCCCGGAGATCTCGTGCGCGCGGTAGTACACGATCCCGACGACCGGGCGGTCGTCCTCGACGTACGTGCCGCGGACGCCGTACGCCGGGAGCGCGCGCGGCGGCTCGAACTCGTCGCCGGTCAGCAACAGCGTGTCGCGCAGGAAGCCGGCCAGGTTGCGGAGGTTGTCCGCGCCGCCCTCGCGGAGATAGGCCAGTGCCTCGGTGACCGCACCGGCCGGCACGGTCGACAGCGACATCAGCTCGGCGTCGGGCGCCGCCTCACCGCTGACGACAACCGCGGGCTTCCCCGAGGCGAGGACGGCGTCGAGTCCTTCTTCCCAGGCCCGGCGCCCGCCGAGCAGCCGCACGACAACCACTTCGGCGCCGTCGAGCAGCGCACCCAACTCGGCGAGCTCCAGCCTGGCCGGATTGGCGACCTTCCAGCCGGCACCCGCCTCAGCTGCAGCCAGCAGGTCGGTATCAGCAGTAGACAGCAGCAGAAGATTGGCAGCCACGCGCAGAGTCCTTCCCGGGGTGTCCACGCCCCGACCGGAGGTACGACGGCGGCAGTTCCTGACTCCCCCAGAAACGGGGTCACAGTGGCGGGACCGTCCCGGAATCACACCGGGTTCCTGCTGATGCCGTCGATTGACTGGGCTGACTCTAGCGGTGCTCTATCTGTGCATGGCGTAGTGGGCTGCGAGCAGGTCGGTGCCCCAGTCGTTGCGGAGGTCTCGCCAGACTGAGTGGATGTGGTTGGCGTTGTCCTGGGTGTTGTCGTATTCGGCCAGGAAGGTGGGGCCGGCGATCGAGTAGTAGTGCCGCTGGCCGATGCCGGGGGTGGTCTCGCCGGCCCAGGCGAACGTCAGGCGTTCGATGCCCTGGGCGGTGATGTCCTGCCACGTCTGCAGGCCGATCGGGCCGGCGGCGCGGCCGACGTACTGGCCGATGAGGAGGCTCAGGAGCTGGCGCTGGTCCTCGTTCATGTCGCCGTACGGCAGGCCCCGGTGGAGGAGGGACGCGTCGGCGACCGGGTCGTGGCGGGTCAGGATGTCGTCGGGAGCCTCTGGTGAGACATGCGCCACCTCGAGCTGCCCCGGCTCCAGTGCGTGCAGCAACTGGAAGCCCAGGTCCTGCTCGGCAGCCAGGAAGCGTCGTCCCGCCTCCGGTCCGGTCCGTACTTCGGCCGGGTTCGACCCGATGAACTGCGGAGTGAACGCGACCGCGCCGTCGACCACCGCTACGTGGATCGCGAGGTGATGCCCGTTCAGCCGCCACGCCCACGGCTCTGTGCCGGACGGGTCGCCGAGAACGCGCAGGAAGTACCGGCCGCCGAGGACCGAGCCCTCCCAATCACCCGACTCCGGCAGCGCCGGGATCCCGCGCAGGATCACCTCCGCGTCCAGCACCGCCCAGGAATCGGCCGCGCCGCGTTCGCTGCAGCCGAGCTCGACCAGTCGCTTCGTCAGCAGCTGCTGCGCGGGCGTCAGCTCGGACAGCGGCAGCCCTGGCCGGTCCCCCGGCAGATAGGTCCACTCCTTGTGGTCCGGGGTGTCGAACGGCGCCCTGATCTTGCCGAGCTGCGCGGGCGACAGACTCGCCAGCAGATCGAGTACGGCGTCCCGCGTCTGCGCTACAACCATGCCGATCGCTCCCGTTCCGTCGGTTCGTAGGGTGTCCACTGCTCGAACGGCCGGTCCAGCTTGTACCGGAAATCGGGTTGCCGCAGCAGGACGCGTGTTTCCGCGTTGCCCGGGTTCCGCAGCGACTCGAAGAACCGTACCGACCAATGGAACCATCGCATGCAGAACAGCCTCATGGTCAGCCCGTGCGACACCAGCAGCACGTTGCGCGGCGCGTTCGGCTTCTCGAAGTCGCGGTGCATCGTCTCCAGGAACGTCGACACCCGGTCGTACACGTCCGACCCGGACTCGCCGTGCGTGAACCGGTAGAAGAAGTGCCCGAACGAGTCGCGGAGCTGCTCCTGCCGCACGATGTCCTCGGTGTCCTGCAGGTTCGCCCAGTCCTGCTCGCGCAGCCGCGGCTCTTCCCGCGCCAGGCCGATCAGGTCGTCCAGCCCGAGCGAGTCCAGCGTCTGCCGGGCCCGCAGGTACGGCGACACGTACACGCGGACCGGCTCGTTCTCGAACAGCTCTCGCAGCTCCCGTCCCGCCTTGGCCGCCTGCTGGTGCCCGTGCGCTGTCAACGGGACGGCGTGGTCCGGGGTGCGCTCGTAGATCGTCTTGTCCAGATTCGCCTCGGACTCCCCGTGCCGGATCAGCGCGATCCGCAGCGGCCGATGACTCAACCCCATCGCTTCCCCTTCCCCAGTACTGCGGCCCGTCCTCCGCCCCGAGCTCCGGCCCATGCTGCGACCAGGGCCGCGGCGCCGGCGGCGACACCCGCGGCCGCCATCCCGACCCGCCGTGCGAGTTCCGCCGTACGGCGGATGTCGACGACCGCCGGCGCCGGGCCCTCGCCCAGCATGCCGCGGTCCTCCTGGTACGTCCCGTAGTTGTTCGTCCCGCCCAGCGTCAGCCCGAGCGCCCCGGCGAACGCCGCCTCGACCGGTCCCGCGTTCGGACTCGGATGCTTGGGCGCGTCCCGCCGCCACACCGCCACCGCCTCGGCCGGTCGCCCCGCGGCGAGCCCGGTCAGCACCGCACACACCCGGGCGGGCACGAGATTGAGTACGTCGTCCAGTCGCGCCGCCGCCCACCCGAAGTTCTCGTACTTCGGCGACCGGTAGCCGACCATCGCGTCGAGCGTGTTCGCCGCGCGGTACCCGAGCAGACCCGGGACACCCAGGACCCCGCCCCAGAGCAGCGGCGCGACGCAAGCGTCGGATGTGTTCTCGGCGATCGACTCGACCGTTGCGCGGGCCAGATCGTCGGCCTCGAGGTTCGTCGCGTCCCGGGCACACAGGTGGCTCAGGCGGTCGCGTGCGGCCGGGACGTCCTTCTCCTCCAGCAGCGCGGCCATGGTCTCAGCCTCCCGCTCGAGGCTGCGAGCGCCGAGGACGGTCCAGGTGGCGGCGGCGGTGGCGGCGGTGTGGAGGATCGGATGTTTGCGGGTGAGGCGCTCGATCGCGAGGCCCAGGACCGTGGTGGATCCCACGAGCACGGCGGCGTAGGCGGCGCCTCGAGGGCGCGTGTCGGCGTACACGTGCTTCTCGACGCGGGCCGCCGTACGGCCGAAACCTGCCACCGGGTGGAAGCGTCGCGGATCACCGAGCAGACGGTCGGCGACGAAGCCGAGAAGGATGCCGAGAGCCCGGGACACCCTCGGCAGTCTGCCAGAGCCTGTGATTGGGTGACCGCATGGGAATCGCGGAGCTGCTTCGGCAGGTCGACGGGAGCGGGGAGTTCGGGGTCTGGCTGGGCCGGTTGGACGGCGTACCGGTGTTCGTGCACGAGGCGGAACGGCCGCACTACTCGGCGAGCACGATGAAGCTGCCGGTGGCGATGGCGATGATGCGCAAGGTCGAGGCCCGTGAGCTGGAGCTGTTCCAGCCGGTGCTGGTGCACAACGACTTCGCGTCCGCGGCCGGCGGCCGGTTCGGGGTGAACCCGGAGGAGGACGAGGCGCCGAAGACCTGGCAACAGCTGGGCAAGAAGGTGCCGCTCACCTGGCTGGCGACGGAGATGATCGCCCGGTCCAGCAACCTGGCGACGAACCTCGTGCTCGAACAGGTCGGCGTGGAGGCGGCCAACGCCGCGCTGGTCGAGGCGACCCTGCCCGGCTCGCCCGCTCCGGCGTCCCGGGTCCAGCGCGGCATCGACGACGTACCCGGCGCCCGCGCCGGTATCAGCAACCTGATGAGCCCGGCGGGCATGGCCGGCGTGCTCGTTGCAGTCGGCAACCAGAAGGATGCCGCCGGCGAGTACCTGCGCGAGCTGCTGGCCGGCAACCAGTGGAACGGCGAGATCCCCGCGCTGCTGCCGAAGCGCACCCGCGTCGAGCACAAGAACGGCTGGGACAGCCGGATCCGGCACGACGGCGGCATCGTCTACCCCAAGGACGCCGATCCGTTCGTCCTGGTCGTCTGCACGACCTCCGAACTGCCGGACACCGACGCGCAGCAGCTGATCGCGTCGATCGCGCTCGAGGCGTGGAACCACCGGCACAACCTGGAGGCGGTGCGGTGAAGATCACGACACATCTGGTCTCGGCTCCGCTGCACACCCCGTTCGTCACCGCGCTGCGCACGGCGACCCACGCCGAGTCGCTGCTCGTCGAGATCAGCGACGGCGAGCGGAGCGGCTGGGGCGAGGCGCCGCAGGTGTGGAAGGTGACCGGCGACTCACTCGCGGGATCGCAGGCCTGCATCGAGGGCCCGATCGCGACCGCGCTCGACGGGCTCGGCCCGGACGACCTGACCGAGGCGCTGCGTCGTGTGCAGGGCGCGGCGGTCGGCAACTTCGGCGCGAAGGACGCGGTCGACGTCGCGCTGCACGACCTCGCGGCGCGGCGGCGCGGGCAGACACTGCACGGGTTCCTCGGTTCGACGGTCGACGTGGTGCGCACCGACATGACGTTGTCGGTCGGCGACGCGGACGCGCTGGCCGAGGCGGGTAAGGCGCGGGTCGCGGACGGGTTCGACGTACTCAAGATCAAGGTCGGCACGGACGCCGCCGGTGACGTCGAGCGGGTCCGCCGGGTGCGCGACGCGATCGGCCCGGAGCCGCGGCTGCGGCTGGACGCCAACCAGGGCTGGACGCGCCGCGACGCAGTCACGGTGATTCGGGCCCTTGAGGACGCCGGGTGCGCGATCGAGCTGGTCGAGCAGCCGGTCGCCGCGGCCGACCTGGAAGGCATGGCCTGGGTGACCGACCGGGTCGGTACGCCGATCCTCGCCGACGAATCCGTGTACGGCGTCCGCGACCTGGTGAACGTGATCCGGCACGGTGCGGCCGACCTGGTGAACGTGAAACTCGCGAAGTGCGGCGGCCTGGCCCCGGCCCGCACACTCCTCGAACTGGCCCGCGCGCACGGTCTCGGCGCGATCGTCGGCTGCATGATGGAGGGCCCGGTCGGCGTCGGCGCGGCGGCCGCGCTCGTCTCGGCGTACCCGACGACGGCCGTCAACGACCTCGACGCCGCCTGGTGGCTGCGCGAGCCGCCGGTGACCGACGGGATCCGGTACGACGGCGCGCTGATCCACCTGCCGTCGGCTCCAGGACTCGGCGTGACAGGCTTGACGTCATGAAGTTAGCCGCCACCAAGGTCCCGGTCAGCACGGTCTGGACCGCACCGGACGCGCCGCGCGACATCGACGCCCCGGCCACCGCCGCACAACCCGACGTCGCCGCCTGGGCGAAGTCGATGGACACCGAAACCCGGCTCGGGCTGCACGGCCGGACCCTGACCCAGCTGCTGTTCGCCGAGCCCGTCCTGGTGCGCTCCGAGCGCGACGGCTGGTCGGAGATCGTCGCACCCTGGCAGCCGTCGTCGCAGGACCCGCTCGGGTACCCGGGCTGGATCCCGTCGAGCCACCTGGGCGAGCTGCCGCAGAGCGCGTCGGACCCGGTCGCCATCGCCGTACCGACCGCCCCGCTGCTGGCAGAGCCCGGTGGCCGGCCGCTGGCGGAGCTGTCGTTCGCGACGGTGCTGGCGTCCGACGAACACGCCGACGGCCACACGCGAGTCGCCACCCCCGACGGTGGGTCCGGCTGGCTGCAGGACGCCGTACTGCGGTCCGTGCCGGAGCCGTCCGACGCCGACGACCGCCTGCGGCTGGGCGAGCTGTTCCTCGGCCTGGAGTACCTGTGGGGCGGTACGGCGGCGTACGGGCTGGACTGCTCCGGGCTGATCCACACCGTCAGCCGCGTACTCGGTCTACGGACGCCGCGCGACGCGCACGACCAGGCGGACACGCTGCCGAACATCCCGATCGACGAGGCGAAGCCGGGCGACCTGTACTTCTTCGCCCGCGACGGCAAGCCGGTCCACCACGTCGGTTTCGTGTCTCCCGCCGGGATGCTGCACGCGTCCGAGACCGGCAAGCGCCTCGAGAACGAGGCCCTGACCGACGACCGCCGGGCAACCCTGGTGACCGCTGCCCGCTTCTGAACCCTGTCCAAGAGCCGGAGCCCCGGATCGCGCTCGCGATCCGGGGCTCCGTTCGTCTTCAGCTCAGGAGCGCTTGTTCGGGACCTCGTCCTGGACAGGCTCGTCCTGCACGTCGGCCTCGACCGCGGCCGGTGCGTTGGTCACCATCGAGCGGGACTTCATCAGGCTGGCGACAGTGGTGATGCCGAGCGTGATGATGATGAAGCCGAGCGAGAACCAGATCGGGATCTCCGGGGCCCACTCGATGTGGTGGCCGCCGTTGATGAACGGCAGCTCGTTCACGTGCATCGCGTGCAGGACCAGCTTCACGCCGATGAACGCGAGCACCACCGACAGCCCGAGCGACAGGTAGATCAGGCGGCGCAGCAGGTCGCCGAGCAGGAAGTACAGCTGCCGCAGACCCATCAGCGCGAAGACGTTCGCGGTGAAGACCAGGAACGGCTCCTGGGTCAGGCCGTAGATCGCCGGGATCGAGTCGAGCGCGAACAGCAGGTCGGTGGTACCGAGCGCGATGATCACGATCAGCATCGGCGTGACCATCCGCTTGCCGTTCTGCACGACGGTCAGCTTGACGCCGTTGTACTCGTGCGTCGCGTTCAGCCGGCGCTTCGCGAACCGGATGACCGCGTTCTCCTTGAAGTCCTCGTCGTCGTTCTCACCCTGCTTGGCGAGGTGGATCGCGGTGTAGACCAGGAACGCGCCGAAGATGTAGAAGACCCAGGAGAACTGGTTGATCGCGGCGGCGCCGACCGCGATGAAGATGCCGCGGAACACCAGCGCGAGGATGATGCCGACCAGCAACGCTGTCTGCTGGTACTTCCTCGGTACGCCGAACCTGGACATGATGATCAGGAAGATGAACAGGTTGTCGACGCTCAGGCTGTACTCGGTGAGCCAGCCCGCGAAGAACTCACCGGCGTACTGCCCGCCGGAGAACCACCACACCCCGAGCCCGAAAATGACCGCGAGACCGACGTAGAACGCGATCGCGGTGGCCGATTCGCGGGTGCTCGGCTCGTGCGGCCGGCGGCCGATGACGAAGACGTCGAATGCCAGCAGCGCGAGCAGCAGGCCGACGGTGATGTACCAGACGTAGTCAGCTACGTGCACAAGTATCCTCCGGAGCTCAGACGAAGACATCTACTCCGAAGGTCTCTTCCGCATCACCCTCAGTGACGAGTGATGCCGGAGACACCGGGTCAGGCATGGGCCCGACCGTGATGACGATGCCGCCGCGAAAGGAATACTCCCCTTCTCGGGACCCATTCTGACGGTCCGACGTCCAAGTCTCCAAATCCTGTGCCCCGTGTCCGCCTGTCGAAATCATCACAGGCGGGTGAGGGAATAGTTGCGGTGTGTGTTTGGTTGACGTTGGCTATCAAACCGGCCGCTTGCTCCGCGGGAGCTTCGCGACGACGGTCTCGTACGACGCGTCGATCAGCTCGAGGAGCTCGTCGTCCGGTACCGCTCCCCCGAGGCGGACCGTGTTCCAGCCGGCGCGCCCGATGTAGGCCATCTTGGTGACGTCGTCCGGGTAGGTGTCGACGGGTTCGTCGGCCTCCTCCCGGTTGGCGCCGCACTTCATCCCGACGGTCTCGGATCCGAGGAAGGCGAAGATCTTGTTCGCGACCTTCGCCACCACGTCTCCCTCCCAGGGCTCGTCCTGCCACGCCCCGGGCTTCCCCAGGCAGTACTCGAGGATCTCAGCGCCGCCGAGCCTGGCCATCGCGATCTACTTCGCGCCCGCGTTGGTCATCTGGCGCAGCTCCTTCTTCAGCTCGGAGATCTCGTCGCGGTAGCGGGCGGCGACCTCGAACTGGAGCTCCGCGGCGGCGTTGTGCATCTGGTCGGTGAGCTGCTGGATCAGATCGGCCAGGTCGGACGACGGCAGGCCACCGGCCAGCTCCTTCGCCTTCTCACCGGCCCGCTCACCGGCACGGCCCTTACCGCCACCCGGCACCGGCGCCTTGCCCCGCGACTGCGTGCGGCCCGAGCCGAGCAGCTCGGCGGTGTCCGCGTCCTCGCGCGCGAGCATGTCGGTGATGTCGGCGATCTTCTTCCGCAGCGGTTGCGGGTCGACCCCGTGCTCCTCGTTGTACGCGATCTGCTTCGCGCGACGCCGGTTGGTCTCGTCGATCGCCTGCTCCATCGACGGCGTGATCTTGTCGGCGTACATGAACACCTGGCCGGACACGTTCCGCGCCGCGCGGCCGATGGTCTGGATCAGCGACCGTCCCGACCGCAGGAAGCCTTCCTTGTCCGCGTCGAGGATCGCGACCAGCGACACCTCCGGCAGGTCCAGACCCTCACGGAGCAGGTTGATGCCGACCAGGACGTCGTACTCGCCCATCCGCAGCTCGCGCAGCAGCTCGACCCGGCGCAGCGTGTCCACCTCGCTGTGCAGATACCTGGTCCGGATGCCCATCTCGAGCAGGTAGTCGGTCAGGTCCTCGGACATCTTCTTGGTCAGCGTGGTGACCAGGACCCGCTCGTCGCGCTCGACCCGGAGCCGGATCTCGTGGATCAGGTCGTCGATCTGCCCCTTGGTGGGCTTCACGATCACCTCGGGGTCGACCAGACCGGTCGGCCGGATGAGCTGCTCGACGTACCCGTCGGACTTGTCCTGCTCGTACTGCCCCGGGGTCGCGGACAGGTACACGGTCTGGCCGATCCGCTCCAGGAACTCCTCCCAGCGCAGCGGCCGGTTGTCCATCGCGGACGGCAGGCGGAACCCGTGCTCGACCAGCGTCCGCTTCCGGGACATGTCACCCTCGTACATCCCGCCGATCTGCGGGACGGTCACGTGCGACTCGTCGATGACCAGCACGAAGTCCTCGGGGAAGTAGTCCAGCAGACAGTGCGGCGCCGACCCCGGCTCGCGGCCGTCGGTGTGGCGCGAGTAGTTCTCGATACCGGAACAGGTCCCGATCTGGCGCATCATCTCGATGTCGTACGTCGTCCGCATCCGCAGCCGCTGCGCCTCCAGCAGCTGCCCGTTGCGCTCGAGCTCGGCCAGGCGCTCCTCCAGCTCGGCCTCGATCGAGGTGATCGCGCGCTCCATCTTCTCCGGCGCGGTCACGTAGTGCGTCGCGGCGCCGATGTAGAGCTCGTCCTCCTCGCTCAGCACCTCGCCGGTGAGCGGGTGCAGCGTCATCAGGCGCTCGATCTCGTCGCCGAAGAACTCCACCCGGACCGCCAGCTCCTGGTACACCGGGAAGACCTCGAGCGTGTCGCCGCGGACCCGGAACGTGCCGCGGGTGCCCGCCAGGTCGTTGCGCGCGTACTGCACGCCGACGAGCTTGCGGAGCAGACCGTCGCGGTCCATCTCGGTGCCGACCTTCACGTGGATCATGCGGTTCAGGTACTCGTCGGCGGAGCCCAGGCCGTAGATGCAGGAGACGGTCGCCACCACGACCACGTCGCGGCGGGTGAGCAGCGACCAGGTCGCGGAGTGCCGCAGCCGCTCGACCTCCTCGTTGATCGAGGAGTCCTTCTCGATATAGGTGTCCGTCTGCGGGACGTACGCCTCGGGCTGGTAGTAGTCGTAGTACGACACGAAGTACTCGACGGCGTTCTCCGGGAAGAACTGGCGCAGCTCGTTCGCGAACTGGGCGGCGAGCGTCTTGTTCGGCTGGAGGATCAGCATCGGGCGCTGGATCCGCTCGGCCAGCCAGGCGACGGTCGCGGTCTTACCCGTACCGGTCGCACCCAGCAGGACGACGTCCTGCTCACCGGCGTTGATCCGCCGCTCCAGGTCCGCGATCGCCGCGGGCTGGTCACCCGCCGGCTCGAAGTCCGACACCACCTTCAGCGGGGCGACCATCCGCTGGAGTTCCGAAGCCTGTCTCATGCCCTCCACCGTACGGCCGCCCGCCGACAGTTTCTAAACTTCCCAGGTCAGACCCCGTCAACGACCCGCTCAGAAGCTCTTGATCACGCTGTTGTTCATGTAGACCAGCTCGTTCACGCGGCGCGCGTAGACACGGACCTCGAGGCCGGCGTCGGTGGCGGTCACCCGGTCGAACTGGTCCTGGTAGGCGGTGACGAAGCCCTGCATCGGGATCTTCTTGCCGTTCTTCGCGACCCAGATGCCGGTGTAGGTGAGCGCGTAGCAGGCCTTGATTTTCGGGTTCGCCGGCTTGCAGACGGTTCCCTTGCCGATCCGGACGCCTTCCATCCCGTTCGACTCCACGTCGACCAGGTGCTCCGCGAAGCCCTTCGCCTCGTACAGCTCGGTCTGGCGGACCCAGTAGTACCCGTCGATCAGGCCGCGCGCGTTGAACTGCTGCAGGATGTAGTTCTTCCCGGCCTTGGTCTTGTCCCAGTCCGGCAGCCAGCCCTTGGACGGGGTGAACCAGATCCCGTAGCCGACCTCGACGCCGACGTCGTTCGGGCCCTTGGAGTCGTCCGGGGTCGGCGTCGGCGACGGCGTGTACATGGTGCCGATCGGCTCCGGCGTCTGCGAGCCGCCCGCCTGGTCGGTGCCCTTGTCCTTGCCGTTCACCAGCAACACGACGCCCACCGCGACGAGCAGGACGGCGACGATCGCGGCGGCCATGATGATCCAGGGCGTCCGGTTCGGCTTCGGCGGCTGGCTCGGCCGCATCGGGCCGGGACCCCAGCCGCCACCCGGCGCGCCACCACCCGGCGCGCCACCGCCCGTGCCACCGGGCCGGCCCTGCGGACCGTGCTGACCCTGCGGACCGTGCTGACCCTGCGGCGCCTGCTGCCCAGGACCCCAACCGCCGGGAGCGGGTGCCGGCGGCGGGCCCGGCGGTGGACCGTACTGCTGACTCATCGGTTGGGATGGCGTTGGATCCTCAGCGGCTGGATGCAGCGCCATCTCCCTCCCTTCACGTTTTGTCGGTCGGGTCGAATAGTGTTCGCACAGGTCGCGATAGCCAAGCGATCGGCAGTAGCAGGATCAGCAACAACCGCGGCCGGGCGGGCCGTGGCAGCGCGGGGAGCCTTCTTGCGCGGTAGGGCACGGCTGTGAACCGCGAACCTCAACCCATACGGGTTGGAATCCCCTGCCTTTGGGTGGTGGGAGGACGTCAAAGTTCTTCCTCGCGGTAAAGGGCGATGCTCGGCAGTCACAGGCTGTCGAGCACCGACTTCTTCATGATCGCGGCGTCCGCCTCGGCCTTCTGGGCGAAGTCGACCCGGGTGCGGAAGTCCAGCGCGGTGACCACGCCGTCCTTGCGCCGGTAGGCCTCGACGAAGCCCTTGACCTGGGTGTCCACGCCTTTGACCTTGGCGGTGGCGGTGTAGTCGATCGCGACACACTCCACCAAGACGTCCTTGGGGCACGGCAGGTTCCGCACGTTGCCGAGCTGCGCGACCTCCTCCTCGGTCTCGCCCTCGACGATCCCCAGCAGGTAGGCCTGCGCGGTGACGTTCTGCTTCTGCCGCACCCACAGGAACGCCCGCGCGTCGGCGTTGTTGCCGGGCGGGTACGTCGCGACCTGCTTGCCGCGCGTCTCCTTGGTGTACAGCGTCCAGCCCTGGACCGGGACGAGCGAGACGCCGAACCCGACCGGGATCGCGTTCGGCGGCGGCTGGTACGACGACGTCGGCGCGGTCGGCGTACCGGCCGGGGTGCTCGGCGTGCTCGGACCGGCCTTCTCGTCACCGCCGGACAGCACCACCAGGACGACGGCGACGATCGCGACCACGATCAGGCCGGCGCCGATCGGGATCAGCAGCGGCGGGATCTCGAAGCGCTTCTTCGGCGGCGGGGGCCGGCGCAGCGACGGCGGGCCGACCTTGTCGCCCCACGCGGACGAGGTCTGCGTCGCCGGACCGCCACCGGGCCCGGTACCGGCCCCAGGCCCGGAACCAGGCCCGCCGGGGCCGGGCCCATCAGCAGGGCCGGGTCCCGGCGCGGCCTGGCCGCCCCACGGTGACGGGGGCGGCTGGACCTCGAGGTTCCAGGGCGACGGCGGCAGCTGGTCCTCCGGCTCGACGCCGTCGTCCTCGTCGGGGTCGGGCTGGTTGACCCAGGGGTTACCGCCCGAACCCTTGTCTCGCTTTCCGCTCACTGACTCTTGACCACCGACCGGAGCATCGCCGTGGAGTCCCTGTCGACGCTGGCGAGCTTGTCCCGCCGCCCGTACACGCGGATGGCGGTGAGCACACCGTCGTTACGCTCGACGACAGCGACGAACCCGACCACCGACATACTGCCGCTCTGGGTCGTGGCGGTCGCGCTGTAGCTCTGAGTCATCACGACCTTGACCGGGGTCTTGTCGTCCGGCCCCGGCCGGGTCTCCTTCGGCTGGTTGGACTTGACCCCGGACAGGCCCTTGGTCTCGGCCTTCAGCAGCTGCGGCAGCAGGGTCTGCGCCGTCATGCCCTTGCCGTTCGCGGCTTGCACCATGAAGTACGCCTCGCCCTGCTTGAGCAGGTAGACGCCGCTGAATTCCTTGAGACTCTTGCGGATGTAGCCGGGCTGGGGCTTCACGTAGACACCCTCGGCGACCTGGATTCCCTCGTCGCCGTTGCTGGGCTCCTCGCTGGGTTCCTCGCTCGGCTCGCTGGTCGGCGAGGACGTCGGTTCCTCGGTGGGCTCGCCGGTCGGCTCCTCCGTCGGCTCCCCCGTCGGCTCCCCGGTCGGCTGGGCCGTCGGTTCGGACGTGGGGGTCGGACTCGGGTCGGCGGTGTCGTCGTCGCCGCCCCTGAAGATCAGCGCGAGGACGACGCCGATGATCGCGACGACGGCGAACGCGCCGCCCGCGATCAGCAGCGTCTTGCTGCTGCCACCACCCTTACGCGGCGGCTGCTGGCCGCCCCACTGCTGCTGACCGCCGAACGGCGGCTGCTGCCCCGGGAACCCCTGCTGCTGACCGGGGTACCCCTGCTGTGGCTGCTGGTACTGGGGCTGCCCCTGCGGCGGGTACGGCGGCTGCTGACCGCCACCGTAGCCGGGCTGCTGAGGCTGCTGACCGTAACCGGGCTGCTGCCCCGGCTGACCCGGCTGACCGGGCTGACCGGGCTGACCGGGCTGACCGGGCTGACCTGGTTGGCCCGGCTGACCGGGCTGGCCCGGCTGGCCACCGTACGGCTGCTGTCCGCCTTGACCACCGAACGGCGGCTGCTGGTTGCTCATGCGCGCGTCTCCCCAGTCGTAGCGCCGGTCGATGCTGATACTCCACGCGCGGACTTCGGTACCGAACGGACCGAGTTGCCGCAGGCGGAGCAGAAGTCGGAGTGCGGAAGGAGCGGCATCTCGCAACGCGAGCAGAACGCCAGGTCCCCGGACGCGTGGTTGGAACCGCCGCGTGCGGCCGACTCCAGCGCCGCCTCGAGCAGCCCCTTGTGGAGCACGGTCCGCACCCGGATGATCAGCGCGCCGAGCAGCAGCAGGCCCCAGACGACGCCGAGGATCGAGCCGATCGTCGAGCCGTGACCGCCGACGAACGCCAGCAGGTAGACGCCGCCGTGGAACAGCGCGTTCACCGCCATCGCCTGGAGCAGAGCGCCCGCCCAGCGCGGCGTGAAGCCGTCGTACCCTTCACCGAGGCCGGAGAACTCCGCACCCGCGAGACCGGTCGCCGAGCCGTACACCAGCGGCTTGATGAAGCCGTGCAGTACGACGATCGAGATCCAGGTCCCGGCGCTGCTGCCCGGTCCGGCGAAGCCGCCGCTGATCCAGCCCCAGTGCAGCACCAGCGTCTCGAAGCACGCGAAGCCGACGCCGGCCACCACACCGAAGGTGAAGCCGTCCATCAGGTCGTCGTACCGTGGCCGCGACGCGAGGTAGAGCGGGCCGATCTGGCGGATCAGCTCGGACACCACGGGCACCAGCAGCAGGAGAATCAGTAGGTCGCGCAGCGACGGCCCGGCGCTGTTGCTGCCGATGGTGTCGATCGTGAGCGCGATCTTGTCCGACCACAGCCAGGTGAAGACTGCCGCGAGGACGCCGGTCAGCACGAAGGCCGCGGCGACCACCGGGATCGGCTCGTCCTCCCAGAGGTTCACGTCGTACAGGTAAATGATGTAAACGATCGGAATGGCGAAGGCCGCGATCATGATCGCCACCGGCAGGGCGCCGAGTGCGGCCGTCACCACGGTCAGCAGCAGGGCGATGCCGAGCGCGACCTTGTAGGTGTACGGCTGCTGGCCGGATCCCTGCGGCATGATCGTCGAGACCAGTTTGAACGACGCCACCGGCTCGTCAGGTCTGGCGGCGTACGCGTTCTTCCGCTCGGAGTCCCCGGTGCGCATGTCGTTGCCACAGTGATGGCAGAAATGCGACACCTCGGGGACGTCAGAGCTGCAGCGCGGACAAACCACGCCAATCTCCCATCCTCGGACGTCCGGACCGGCGCGGGGCGCGCCGTCCGCGGCCGGCCCTGGTCACCCGGGCCGAACCCGGGACAGATTCTTGTACAACCGGTCCCGCATGCATCATTTACCGCGCAGGGGTCATCTTTTCGTGTCCGGACTGTGGCCTTTGCGGTCTTCGAGTGTGGTCCACACCTCGTTCACGCGGTGGTCCAGGTCGGCCAGGCTGCCGGAGTTGTCGACGACAACGTCCGCGACCGCGAGCCGGTCCTCCCGGGACGCCTGGCTGGCGATCCGCTGCTCGGCCTCCGTGGCGTCCATCCCGCGCTGCGTGGTCAGCCGCCGTACCTGGATCTCGACCGGTACGTCGACCACCAGCACGAGGTCGAACCGGTCGGCCTGACCGGTCTCGACCAGCAGCGGGATGTCGTGGACGACGATCGCGTCCGGGGATGACTGCGCTTCGATCTCCGCGGCCCGGGCGCGCACCCGCGGGTGGATGATCGCCTCCAGCTTGCGCCGGGCGGCCTCGTCGCCGAACACGATCTTCCCGAGCGCGGGCCGGTCCAGCTCGCCGTCGGCCGTCAGTACGCCGGAACCGAACGCCGCCACCACCTCGGCCAGCCCGTCGGTGCCCTTCGCAACCACCTCCCGGGCCAGCACGTCCGAGTCGATCACCACAGCACCCAGCGCCCCCAACCGCGCCGACACAGCACTCTTCCCCGACCCGATCCCACCAGTCAGTCCCACTCTCAGCACGCCCGAACCCTACCGGCTCCCACTTTGTGCACCAGATCCGCATTGCACCGCATCCGTCGTACGGATCCGGTGCACAAAGTCACAGCGAGCGCAGCCTGGCGAGGCGGGAAGGCGTCGGGTGGGGCGACGGGCCGGGCTGGTGGGCTGGACGTGCGAGACCCCCGCGCCCTGGTGGGTGCGGGGGTCTCGGGGTGAGCTAGCGGATCAGCCCTGGCCGGTCAGCTTCTCGCGGAGAGCCTGGAGCGCCTCGTCGGAAGCGAGCGCGCCCTCGACGGGAGCGTCGTCCTTCGGGGCAGCGGCCGAGGAGTACGACGATGCCTCGCCGGCCTCCACGTCGGCCGACTTGGCCTCCTCGATCTGCTTCTTGTGGGCCTCCCAGCGCGCGTGGGCCTCGGCGTACTGCCGCTCCCACTCCTCACGCTGCTTGTCGAAGCCCTCGAGCCACTCGCCCGTCTCCGGGTCGAAGCCCTCGGGGTAGATGTAGTTGCCCTGCTCGTCGTACGTCGCCGACATGCCGTAGAGCGTCGGGTCGAAGTCGTCCGAGACCGGGTCGACACCCTCGTTGGCCTGCTTGAGCGACAGCGAGATCCGGCGCCGCTCCAGGTCGATGTCGATGATCTTGACCATGACGTCGTCGTTGACCTGGACGACCTGCTCCGGGATCTCGACGTGCCGCTCGGCCAGCTCGGAGATGTGCACCAGACCCTCGATGCCCTCCTCCACGCGGACGAACGCACCGAACGGAACCAGCTTGGTGACCTTGCCGGGCACGATCTGGCCCATCTGGTGGGTCCGGGCGAACTGCTGCCACGGGTCTTCCTGGGTCGCCTTCAGCGACAGCGAGACGCGCTCGCGGTCCATGTCGACGTCCAGCACCTCGACGGTGACCTCCTGGCCGACCTCGACGACCTCGGTCGGGTGGTCGATGTGCTTCCAGGACAGCTCCGACACGTGCACCAGGCCGTCGACGCCGCCGAGGTCCACGAACGCACCGAAGTTGACGATCGAGGACACGACGCCCTTGCGGATCTGGCCCTTCTGCAGCTGGGTGAGGAAGTTCATCCGCACCTCGGACTGGGTCTGCTCCAGCCAGGCGCGGCGGGACAGGACCACGTTGTTGCGGTTCTTGTCCAGCTCGATGATCTTCGCCTCGATCTCCTGGCCGACGTACGGCTGGAGGTCGCGGACCCGGCGCATCTCGACGAGCGAGGCCGGAAGGAAGCCACGGAGGCCGATGTCGAGGATGAGACCACCCTTGACGACCTCGATGACGGTGCCGGTGACGACGCCGTCCTCTTCCTTGATCTTCTCGATCGTGCCCCAGGCCTTCTCGTACTGGGCGCGCTTCTTCGAGAGGATCAGACGGCCTTCCTTGTCCTCCTTCTGGAGAACGAGGGCCTCGACGTGGTCGCCGACGTTGACGACCTCGTTCGGGTCGACGTCGTGCTTGATCGACAGCTCGCGGGACGGGATCACGCCTTCGGTCTTGTAACCGATGTCGAGCAGGACCTCGTCCCGGTCGACCTTGACGATGGTGCCCTCGACGATGTCGCCGTCGTTGAAGTACTTGATGGTCTGATCGATCGCCGCGAGGAAGTCTTCCTCCGACCCGATGTCATTGACCGCTACCTGCGGGGTGCTGCGAACTGCGGGGTCGAGGGGAGCCTCGATGCTGGCCGTCATGTGGTGGGTTGCTCCGTGGACTGGTGGTGTCGTGCGGTTGCGCCATGTTCCTTTGGATCGCACCAAACCGCGGGATTGCCAGAAGACGACAGATTCACCACCGAGCTGCTGCGAGTCACGAGCCTGCTCCGTCCGAGGTCGCGCGGGCCCATAGCGCATCTCACAGAATACCGGTCTTGACGAAGACAGCACAACCTGGGGCACCCGGTGCCTACCGGCCGCCCGCCGAGGTCTCCCGACGTGCCACTGATCTCAATGTACGACGTCCAGGTCCGGCCGGCCTCCCGCGAGGGTGCCCGTGTCCGCCATCCGGGAGACCAGCCGGTGCGCGGCCGCCGCGATCTCGTGCTGCTCGGCCCGCGCGGCGAGGTCAAGCAGCGCCCACAGATCGGCCGCCCGGCCGAGGTCCACCAGCCGCTCCCCCAGGTCCAGCAGCCGCAGTGCGTCCAGGACCGCTCCCGCGAGGACCCGGTCCTCGCTGAACCGCAGCAGGTTGCCGAGGTCGGCGTACGGCGAACCTGCGTGGCTGAACTCCCAGTCGATCAGCCCGGTGATCCGCGCCGTACCGGGGTCGACCAGCAGGTTCTTCGGGTTGAAGTCGCTGTGTACCAGACAGACCCGGTCCACACCGTCCGCCAGCAGGTCCTCCGCCTCGTCGATCACCGCACCGAACCCGGCCCGCTGCTCGTCGGTGAACCCCAGGCGCAGCCCCGCGACGTACTCCGTCAGGTCGCCCAGGCCGAACGGCTCGACCCCGAGCTCCCCGTCCCGGAACATCCCCGACTGCAGGAACGGCATCCCGCTCAGCCGCGCCAGCAGCTCACCCAACTGGGTCCCGACACTCCGGCGCTCCCCCTCGCTCGCCGTCTCCAGGAAGACCTGCAGGTTGACCCCCGGCAGCCGCTCGGTCAGCAGGTACGGCGGATCGTCGTACGAACCCTCCCGCTTGAGGTCCAGCACCCGCGGCACCGGCAGCAGTCCACGCACCAACTGGAGCAGCGCGGCGTCGACGGCGGCCCGCTCCGGGTCCTTCACGTAGAACTTGATGACCGCGTCCTCGTCGCCGGCGCTGACGGCGTACGTCTGCCCGCCGTACCCGCCTGTCAGCGGAACGGCACTGGCCGCGAAGTCACTCATGTGGCGATCCTGCCGCATCCTTCGGACAAATGAGCTTGAAGTTGACGTAGCGGCAACATCTACCGTCGGGGATGTCGACGGAAAGGAGCGGCTGGATGGCGTGGTCGATCGCACAGGTGGCCCGGTCCTCCGGTGTCACGTCACGCACGCTCCGGCACTACCACTCCATCGGGCTGCTGGTACCGGCCCGGGTCGCTCCGAACGGTCGGCGGTACTACGAGCAGGAGCAGCTGTTGCGGTTGCAGCAGATCCTCCTGCTCCGGGACCTCGGGCTGAGCCTGGACGTGGTGGGTGAGGTGATCGCCCACCGCGACGAGCAGGACGCGATCGAGGTGCTGGCCAAGCACAAGGAGTGGCTGGTCAAGGTGCAGCTGCGCCTCGGCCGGCTGGTCCGGACCGTCGACGCCACCATCAAGAACCTGAAGAGAGGAGGAGAGATGTCACCGGAGAAGGTCTTCGAAGGATTCGAGCGCAACCCGTACGAAGCCGAGGCGCGGGAGCGCTGGGGCGACGAGGCGGTGGACGCGAGCTACCAGCGGATGCGGGGCTGGACCGAGGCGGACGCCGAGAAGGCCAGAACTGGCTACACCCGGGTCCACGAAGGACTGGCCGCGCTGAAGGCGGAAGGGGTCGCCGTGACCGAGCTGAGCGTGCAGGAGCTGATCCAGCTGCATTACGAGGTCACCTGTCTGTTCTGGACGCCGACACGGGATGCGTACAAGGGCCTCGGCCAGATGTACGTCGACGACGAGCGGTTCCGGCAGAACATCGGCAACGGCGACGACACCGTGGTCGAGTACCTGCGCGACGCGATGACCGTGTACGCAGACAACAAGCTGGACAACTGATCAAGGACCTCGGGGGCTGCAGACTCCGAGGTCCCTAGGGCATGTCTCCCGATCCCACGCCGTAGCGAGCAGGTGCTCGGCGGAGTGCCTCGGTGAGCGGGAGCGGAGGGGTCGATGTGGTTTCATCGTTCCCTTCGCTCCCGCTCGGCGAGGTGCCCGCCGAGCGCCGCGCAGTAGGCGGGGATCGGGAGACATGCCCTATAGGGTGATGCGGTGGTGGAGCCGCAGAGGGTTGTGCTGACGGAGGCTCAGACGTCACGGGCCAGCCGGACGTACTGGGACTCGGCGGCGGCGGAGTATCTGGCCGAGCACGGGGACTTCCTCGGCGACGACCGGTTCGTCTGGTCGCCGGAGGGCGTCGACGAAGAGGCGGCCCAGCTGCTCGGTCCGGTCCGCGGCAAGCGCATCCTCGAGGTCGGCTGCGGCGCCGCGCAGTGTTCACGCTGGCTGGTGACCCAGGGCGCCGACGTGGTGGCCTTCGACATCTCGCTCGAGCAACTCCGGATCGCCCGGCAGCTCGACGTACGCACCGGCACCGCGGTGCGCACAGTGGCGGCCGACGCGGTCGCACTCCCCTACCGCGACGCAGCGTTCGACATCGTCTGCTCGGCGTTCGGCGCACTGCCGTTCGTGGCGGACGCTGGTACGGCGTTCCGCGAGATCGCGCGCGTACTGCGGCCGGGTGGCCTGCTCGTCTTCTCGGTGACCCACCCGTTCCGCTGGACCATGCCCGACGACCCGTCGCCGGCCGGTCTGCGGATCACCCATTCCTATTTCGACCGGACACCGTACGTCGAGGTCGACGCGTCCAGTACGCCGGTCTACGCCGAGCACCACCGCACCACCGGCGACTGGATCCGCGCGCTGACCGGCGCAGGCTTCGTCGTCGACGACCTGCTCGAGCCGGAATGGCCGGCGGGACACGACCTCGTCTGGGGCGGCTGGGGACCCGAGCGCGGCAGGTTGGTGCCGGGCACCGCGATCTGGACCGCCCACAAGGGAGCCGCCGTATGACCCGATTCCCCGCGGTTGACGGGCTGCGGGTGATCGCAGCACTCGCGGTGGTGATGTCACAGGTGGGGCTGCACACGCATGCGCCGTTCGCCGGGGTCGTGTCGCGGCTGGACGTCGGCTGGGCGATCTTCTGCGCACTGTCCGGGTTCCTGCTCTACCGGCCGCATGTGCTCGCCTGGTTCTCCGGCACGCTGCCGCCACTGACCCTGCCGTACCTGCGCGGCCGCGCCCTGCGGATCCTCCCCGCACTACTGGTGGCCGTGGTGCTGTCGATCGTCCTCGTCCCGGACCCCGCGACCACCTACCTCCGCTGGGCAGTTCTGACGCCGCTCCCCTTCTACCTTCTCCTGCCGGGCCTCGGACGGCTCCTGACCGGCTACGAGCGTCCCACTCGCCGCAGTGTGCGCTGGCGGCTCCTCATCCTGGTCGCATTTACCGTCCTCGGACCGGTCTGGATGGCGGCGGTCATGGCGACCGGTCACCCAGAGGCGGGACTCTGGCTGCCCGGCTACCTCGGCTGGTACGCCGTCGGCATGGGACTGGCGCTCTGGCAGGTTGCCCGCGCCACAGGTCGTCTTGGCCTGTCAACGCTCGACACACTGACCAGAGTCCCCGGCACGCTCTGGGGGATCGCCGCAGCGCTCCTCCTGATCGCAGCAACTCCGATCGCCGGTCCGTACGATCTCTCCACGCCCACACCGGCGCAGGCACTCATCAAGTGCCTCCTGTACACCGTGGCCGTTGCCTGCGTGCTCTTCCCGGTTCTGACTCCCACGGCCAGGACAGTGCAGGTGCTGGGTGGCCGGCCGGCGCGGCTCGCCGCCCAACTCTCGTACGGCGTCGTGGCGTACCAGTTCGTCGTACTAGGGCTGCTGGACGGACCGTTCGCAGTACAGCTACCCGTGACATTGCTGGCCTCTGTCGTGCTCGCAGCGGTCAGCTACCGCCTGGTTGAACGTCCGCTCGTGCGCCTGGGGAAGAAGACGGCGACTGCCAGCACCGCGACCAGCGCGACCAGTCCGAGCAGCAGCCCCGCGCGGTAGGTCCGGTCCGGCATGAAGCGGGCCGTGACCACCTGTTCCGGTCCCGCGGGTAGCACCCAGCCCTGTTGCCGGCCGCCGACCCGGATCGGCGTGAGCTTCCGGCCGCTGCCGTCGTACGCCTCCCAGCCCTCGGTGTAGTTCTGTGCGATCGCCAGTACGGACTGCTCGTCGGCACCCGGCACCTCGACGGTCAGCTCGGTCGGGTTCGGCCGCCACACGTCGACGCCCTGCACCGGCGTAACAGCCACGTCACCGAACCCCGCCTTGGCCAGCGTCGCCTGAACCGGCACGAACCCGCCGCTGGACTGCACCTCGACCTGGTGATGCCCTGACCGCAGCGGGACTGTCGACAGTGCGCCGCACAGGCTGAACGTCACGGGCCGACGCTGCAGCAGGTCCCGCATCGTCGCCGCGACCTGTGTTCGCAGCGGTACGCCGTCGACGCGGACCGCCGGCCCGTTGCCGCAGTACGCCGGAACCCGGCGCTGCGGGGCGACCGCCTTGCGCAGGTCGTCCGCCCCCAGTACTTCGACCTCGGTCACGCCGACCGGGCTGGTCCGGGCGTCCTGCAGCGGCTTGGTCCCAGTGAAGTCGATCTTCACGGTCCGCGCCTGCCTGGTCGGGAACCGGGCGTACCCGTCGGCGTCGACCGTGGCGCGGAGCGGCGCGCTGCCGTCGAAGGAGAGCATCACCTCGGCCGGCCGCGAACCGCTCAGGTAGGCGTCGGACCGGAACCGCAGTCCCTTGACGTCCCTTGCCGCAGGCAACTTCAAGGTGAGGCTCGGCTCCAGGTCGTCCGGAGCCGCCAGCCAACCGGTGCCGAGATCGCGGTCGACCGCGGCGCCCGGCCGCCCTTCCGGCGCCCCGACTGCACGCGACGACGCCGTCGCGGTGATCGCTCCCGGCACCGCGAGCAGCTGCTCCAGCGTTTCGCCATCGTTCGGCAGCGCGGTCCCGCGCAACTGGTACGACGCGGCCTGCGGAAGCTGCAAGCCCCGCGTCAGGCCGTTCGGCTCCGCAGACTCCTTCGCCTGGTCCGCACTGCACAACGCGCGCGCCCCGACGTGCAGACAGGCCGACCGGCCGACTTCCCGGTTCCGCAGCACGAACGCGCTCGGTTGCCGGTCGACCTCCTGGTCCCGTGTCTCGATCAGCGGCAACTGGTCGAACTTGCCGCTCGCATCGCCACGCAGTACCGCGGCGCCGTCACCTCCCAGCGCGGTCACCACCGCCGGTACGTCGTCTGCGGTGCCACCGACCGCGACGAGCCGGGACTGCGGGACGAGCCGGCCTGGTGTGGTCGCGCCGACGTCGTAGATCTCCACGCTCGGATACGGCAGGCGGGTCTGACCGGCCGGCCCGAAGTACGCCACCCGCCCGATGCCGGCGTCAGCGAGACTCTCGTGGATCGCGAGGGCCGGCGTGCCGTCCTGCTGGTCGTTGCGCACGACAACGTAGCGGATGCCGTCGCGCGTCAACTCCTGTCGCAGCGCCTGGTCACCGACACCGGAGTCGACGCGGCGCGTCAGGTCGTCGGTCAGTGCGGCCAGCGGGCGCTTCACCAGGGCTGCGAGCGGTTCATCGGACGACGACAGCACCAGCACACTTCCCGGCACGGACTGATCGTCCAGCCAGCGAGCAGCCTGCTCCCAGTGCGCTGGGATCGCGGCGAACGCACCTGCTGGGCGTGTGAGAACCACAGGTAGAGCGGCGGCCACTGCCAGGCAGGTGACCAGGACAGGTACGACGCGGCGGTGGAGACCGCGGGAGACAGACAGGTTCGTCAGCCGGCGCAGGTAATGCGCGGCGGCTAGTGCGAGTGGCAGTCCGGCGACGACACCGGCCACAGGCAACCAACGTGGGGCCGGCGGCGCAGCGCCGTACCGGATCGACATCAGCAGCGGGACAAGCCACCAGATCGACACTGCGACGACGAATGCCGACCAGACGAGCGCCAGCTTCGCCCTGGCCCGCAGTGCGAGCCAGGCACCAGGTACGACGAGCGTCGCAACGCCCGCGACCGGGCTGGCCCCACCGATAAGTGCGAAGGCTAGAGCGGACCAGCTGGCCCGCCACCAACCAGAGCGGGGACGTGGCGACACGAGCGGCAGTAATACCCACGGAGCCATCGCCATCGGCCACACCTCGATCGGCAGTTCACCGAACGCGCGCGGCACCAGGGCATAGAGCAGTGCCGCGGCGAACCGGGTCCACGACACGCCGTACTGCAGGACGTTGCACAGCTTCCAGACACCGACGAAGGCGACGCAGAGGACCAGCGACCACCAGAGGCGTTGTGTGACCCAGTCCGGCACCGACAGCGTGTCCAGAAGCCAGTGGAACGGCCCCATGGGGAGCAGGTAGCCATAGGCGTCGCTCTGCAGCTGACCGGACCCGGTGTGCGGATCCCACAGGTGCAGTGCGCGCGCCAGGAACCCGCCCGGCCCGGCAGTCAGCTCGAGCCTGCGGTCCAGGACGATCTGACCGGGCGCCTGCTGGAAGCACAAGGCGATCAGCGCCAGGCATCCCAGGACGAGCCGCGCCCGCCACAGGACCTGCTCCGAACTGCCCGCCTTCAGCCTCCTCACCGGCGGGACATTAACGGATCCGGCGGCTCCCCGACGGCATCGTTGCCGTACCGTGAGGTCCGGCAAATCTCACAGCCCATCGATCGACCCGAGGCAGGCAGCACGCGTATGAGGTCCGCATGACTTCTGGCACCACTCCGGCGCCGCAACCTCAGGCTCACCGCCGGAGCTTCCTGCGCAGTGCCACGGTCGTCGCCGTCGCCATGGCGATCATGAACGTGGCTGCCTACGGGTTCACGCTGATCGGCTCCCGGCTGCTGCTGCAGGAGCAGTTCGGAGCGATCACCGCGCTGCTGGGTCTGCTGCTGATCGGCAACGTCGCCTCACTCGGCCTGCAGGCCACCGCGGCACGCCGGCTCGCCACCCATACCGGCGACGACGCCAAGAGCCTCGCCGACGCGATGCTGCGCGCCGGCCGGCGGTCCGCGCTCGGGCTCACTGTGCTCTGCCTGCTACTGACGCCGGTGTTCATGTGGCTGCTGCACATCGACTCGGTCGTCGCGATCCTGCTGCTCGCCCCGACGCTGGGCGGCCTCACGCTGATGGGCTCGCAGCTCGGCGTCCTGCAGGGCAGCCACCGCTGGACCGAGCTGGCCGCCGTCTACACCTCGGCCGGGATCGGTCGCCTGGTGCTCGGCGGCGGCGCACTGATCGTGCACCCGTCGCTGGACTGGGCGATGGCCGGTCTCGCCCTCGGCGCCGCCGTACCCGCCACACTCGGCCAGTTCTTCCTCCGCGGATCGAGCGGCGCAAAACGTGAGCAGGTCCGGGAGGTACTGCGGGAGACGGTGCACGGCACGCACACGCTGCTCGCGTTCTTCGCGCTCGCCAACGCCGACGTCCTGTTCGCGCGCGCCCTGCTCGACGAGAAGGACAGCGGCTACTACGCCGCAGGCCTGATCGTCGCCAAGGCGTGCCTCTTCCTCCCCCAGTTCGTCATCGTGCTGGTGTTCCCGTCGCTGGCCAACTCCCCCGGCGACATCGTCCGGCTGCGGCGGGCGATCCTCGCGATCGGCGGGCTCGGCGTCTGCGCGGTCGTCGGCACGCTCATCCTGCCCTCGATCGTCGTCGAGGTGATCGGCGGCAAGGACAAGTACGCGCCACTCGGTCCGTACACCTGGATGTTCGCGATCGCCGGCTCCGCGTACGCCGTACTGCAACTGGTCGTGTACGCCGCGATCGCGCAGCAGGAGAAGCGTGCCGCGTTGGGTCTCTGGCTCGGGCTCGTCGTACTCGCCGTCGCCGCCGGCATCATCCTCGGCACCGGCACCGCCACGGGCCTCGGCGGCGTGCAGGTGCTGGCCGCAATGACCAGCACCTGCGCCATCCTGCTGTCGGTGGGCCTGGCGGCGGGCCTCCACCGCCAGACCACCGGGTCACCACAAGCTTGACTTGGCGAACCGGCGGGCGAACGTGTTCGCGACCACCAGCAGCACCAGTCCGATCACCGACCGGAACAGCCCGATCGCGGTCGCATAGCTGAACTGCGGCACCGCCGACGCGAGACCGATCTTGTACACGTAGGTGTCGATCACCTCGGCCGTGTCGAGGTTCAGGTTGTTCTGCATCAGCAGGACCTTCTCGAACCCGACGGACAGGATCGAGCCGATGTTCAGGATCAGCAGGATCACCGCCACCGGCACGATCGCGGGCAGATCGATGTGCCACATCCGCCGCAACCGCGACGCGCCGTCCACGATCGCCGCCTCGTGCAGCTCCGGCGGGACGCTGGTCAGTGCGGCCAGATAGATGATCGCCGCGAACCCCATGGTCTGCCAGGCTCCCGACCAGACATAGAGGTGCCGGAACAGTCCGGCATCACCCATGAAGTCGACCGGGCCGAGACCGAACAGACCGATGATCCTGTTGGCCACCCCGGTACTGGGGTTGGTCAGTACGACGATGAGACCCACCACGACCACCGTGGAGATGAAGTGCGGCGCGTAGGTGATCAGCTGGGCGGATCGGCTGAACCACTTCTTGCGGACCGTGTTGAGGCACAGGGCCAGGATGATCGGCAACGGGAACGTCGCGACCAGCTCGTACACGTGCAGGAACACCGTGTTCCGGATCAGCCGCCAGAACTGGTACGACTCCACGAATCGGTCGAAGTGCTTCATCCCCGCCCAGGGGCTCCCCAGGATTCCGGACACGACGTTGTAGTCCTTGAAGGCGATGATCACGCCGTACATCGGCCAGTAGGCGAAGATCGCCAGCCAGATCAGCGGCAGCGCCAGCATCGCGTACAGCTGCCAGTGCCGGCGCATCCGGAGCCCGAGTCCGACGGACGACTTCTCCGAGCGGGCCCGCACGTGCGCAGCCTTCCGGACCGACGGGCGGGTTTGTGTCGAGGTCGTCATACTCATCCCTTCAACGAGCCGACCATGGCTCCCTTGACGAAGTGCTTCTGCACGAAGGGGTAGACCAGCAGCGGCGGGATCATGCCGATCACGATCAACGAGTACTTGAGCTGTTGCTGGAGTTCCTTCAGCTGCGCGAGCTTGCTCGTGTCGGGCATCTGGGAAGGGTCGACCTTGCTCTGGATGAGGATCTGCCGCAGCACCACCTGCAACGGGAACAGATGCTCGTTGGTCAGGTAGATCAGCGCGTTGAAGAAGGAGTTCCACTGCCCGACGGCGTAGAAGAGCAGGTTCACCGCGATGATCGGTTTGCTCAGCGGCAGCACGATCCGCCAGAAGAACCCCAGGTCACTGCAGCCGTCCACCTTCCCGGCCTCGACCAGCTCCTCGGGGATCGTCACCATGAAGTAGGTCCTGGTGATGATGACGTTCCAGACCGCCAGAGCGGTCGGCAGGATCATCGCCCAGCGCGTGTTCAGCAGACCGAGTTGGTCCACGACGAGGTACGTCGGAATCAGCCCGCCGCTGAACATCATCGTGAACACGAAGGCCGCCATGATCAGGCCCTTGCCCGGCAGGCCCTTCCGGGACAGCGGGTACGCCGCCAGCAGCGTGAGGACCGTGGCCACTGCAGCCCCCAGCACCGCGTAGTACACCGAGTTGCCGAAGCTACTGACGATCGAGTCGTAGTCGAAGATCGCCTTGTACGCGTCCAGGGTGAAGCCGACCGGCCAGAGCCAGACCTCGCCGGCCGACACCTTCCTGGTGTCGCTCACCGAGGCGCTGAGCACGTAGACGATCGGGTACAGAATCGCGACGCAGAACAGGCCGAGGGCCGTATAGATACAGGCCAGGGCGATCTTGTCGCCCCGGGTGTCCTGGATCGGCGCACCTCCTCCCAGCCGCCGCTCGTCCGGCGGCAGCGTCCCGGTGGCGCTCATGAGTTATAGGTCTCGTAGGCGGCCTGCTGGAGGTCCAGATACGCCTTGACGCCGATCTTCTCGACCCGTTCCTTGAAGTCGTTCCAGGCGCCGTCGTCGCTCGGGTCCAGCTGTCCGGTGACGAACTTCGAGAACGACAGGTCGACCTCGCTCTTCAGGTTCGTCTTCAGCTCCGCCTCCTGCGCTGCCTGGTCCTGGTCGAGGGTGACCGGCGGGAACTGCATCTCCTGCGGCTGTTTGTACGGGAAGTAGTTGTCCACGGTCTGCTGGTAGAGGGGCTTCTCGAAGGTCAGGTCCTTCGGGTTCACCCGTTCGGCGAGCCGGAAGTCCTGCGAGCGATACATCGTGTTGTCCTGGTTCCAGGTGATGTTCTTCTCGGTGTTCCAGGTCGCCGAGAACCCGTAGACGGCCTGCTTGCCGTTGATCCCGAGCTCACCCTTCTTGGCCCACTCGAAGTCCGGGCCGCCGTACCCGCGCAGGATGGCCTCCAGCTCCAGCTGGGCGTCGGCCCACTGGACCAGCAGCTCCGGCTTGGCGCACTTCTTGGTGATCACCAGATTCGCCACCTCGACGCCGACGCCGAGGTAGTTCCACGCGGCGTACCGGACGCCGTTCGGTCCCTTCAGCGGCGGGATCGCCAGGTACTTGCGCCAGCGGGCGTTCGGATCCTTCTGGTCGATGTCGAGGAAACCGCCCCAGTAGTACGACCGGGCACCGCCGATGATCGGCTTGCCCGGCGCGTTGCCGTAGCGGTTCATCTGGTCCTGGTCCGCGGTGAACACGTCCTTGTTGATCAGGCCCTCGGCGTACATCCCGTGGATGAACTTCAGGCCCTCGCGCCACTCGTCCTTGTTGAAGGTGACGTCGACCTTGCCGTCGTTCACCACCAGCCACGGATCGCCCGGATTGTAGAGGAACGAGTTCATGAAGAAGGTGTCGAACGGCGCGTCCTTGTAGCCGCAGAACGGGATCGTCCGGCCGTTGCCGCCGAGGTCTGCCTTCTTGAAGGCGCGCAGCAACTCGACGAACTCGTCGGTGGTCTCCGGGACCGCCAGCCCGACCTGCTCGATCCAGTCGGTGTTCAGGAACGTGCGCCCGTTGCTCGCCCGGCAGTGGTAGCAATCGTTGACGTTGGGGAACGAATAGATCTTCTTGTCCGGCGCCTGGACCAGCTTGCGCGCGTCCGGGTAGTCCTTCATCGCCTGCTGCAGGTTCAGCGCGTACGAGTCGATGTACTGGCCGACGTCGGTGAACAGTCCCTGCTGGCCGTACAGGAACAGCTGCGACCGGGTGAATTCGATGCCCATGAAGGCGTCGGGGATGTCGCCGGCGGCGATCATCGCGTTCACCTTGGTCATGATGTCGTCGTCGGTACCGCCGACCTGGTTCCACTCGATGTGGATGTTGGTCTTCTGCTCGAGCCATTTCGTGAAGGCGTTGGTCCGCCAGTCCCCGATGGTCACGTCCTGCGGTACGACGATCTTGAACGTCACCTTCTCCGAGGTGAGCGGCTTCAGCTCTCGGGCGACCGGACCGACGTACCCCTCCGGGTACTGCACTGTGGTCAGCTTCGGGCCGAGGGTGACGCTCGGCGCGGCCTGCGCCGCGCCTCCGCTGCCGCTCGCACTGCTCGAGCCGCTACATCCGCTGAGCAGACCCCCGCCGGCTGTCGCCGCGGTCAGTCCGAGTGCCCCCGCGATGAGTGATCGACGGCTGAGACTTCTGCGCGCGTCGTCGTTCGGCATGGTTCCTCCTAGGCGGCTGGGTCGGAACGAAGTCGATACGAGATCCGATAGGGATATCCAATAGGATCTCGGATCTTTGTCCCGGAGAATGACATAGATCAGCACACTGCGGAAGACCTCGGCGGTCACCGACCGGAATCGACCGGACACTGTCCGGATCTTTCAAGGAATCGCTTCGCGAGTGAACGTTTAACTGCGGTTTCTTGCAGAGAAACGCGCCGGCCGGGCTTCGATAGGGTCGTGGGCATGCCGACACCGAAGTTCATCCTCGACCTGCGCGAGAAGATCGGGCACGACCTGCTGTGGCTGACCGGGATCACCGGCGTCGTGCTGAACGACGCGGACGAGGTGCTGCTCGTACGACGCGCCGACACCGGGCGCTGGAGCCTGGTGGCCGGGATCCTGGAGCCCGGCGAGCAGCCCGCGGTGGGGCTGGTACGGGAGATCGAGGAGGAGACGGCGGTGCAGGCCGTGGTGGAGCGACTGGTCAGCGTCGAGTCACTCCCCCCGAGCAGCTACCCGAACGGCGACCAGGTCCAGTTCCTCGACCTGTGCTTCCAGTGCCGCGCAGTGAGCGGCGACGCCCAAGTCAACGACGACGAGTCCCTCGACGTCCGCTGGTGGCCGCTGAACGACCTTCCCGAACTGTCGGACCGCGAGCAGGTGTACATCAAGAACGCCCTCTCCCCCGCCGCGCAGCCGCTCTACGTCACCGCCGCAGACTGACCTGGAGCTCGCGCAACCATCGCTCGCCGATCGTCGGCTCCCGGGTCAGCAACTCCGCCAACTGCCGGCGTACCTCCGGAGTCCTGCCCGACTCCACCAGGAGCACGGCCTCCGCCAGCGCCATCCTGGTCCTCTCGTCGCGTCGCGGATCCGCGACGCCGTGATCCGACCATCTGGTCCGGCGGAACGAGGCAGCCGTCTTCGGTTGGGAGTCGCCGAAGTACGACCACAGGCGCGCGTGGAGCGACACGTTCCGGATCGCCGACGCGGGCAGCTCGGTCGCCCAGTCCGCGTGCTGCTGCCAGCGCCACGTGTTCGGGCTGGTCTTCGTCCGCGAGGTGATGCCGATGAACCGCACCTGCCGCCGGATCACGTCCCACTGGGCGTGCTCGTCGTCGATCCAGCGGCGGAGTACGGCGTACAGGTTCCCGAACGTCGAGCCCTCGTACACCAGGTCGACGGAAACTGTCGGCCGCCCGCGCATCAGCTCGGTTGGGGCGAGGCCGTCCGCGGCCAGGTTGGTACGCAGCTGACGGAGCTCGGCAGCGGTGAAGTCCGCACCGTCGCCCCGGAACAACGACAGCGGCAGCTGGTGCAGCCGGGAGCTCCAGTCCGTCGCGGCCAGCGCACCGCTCAGCAGATCGAACAGGGAGTCGACGGAGCGGCCGACGAAGTACAGGTCGCCGTTGCCGCTCTGCCCGAGGACGCGGGCCGCACAGCGGACCAGGTCCTCGAGGTAGAACGGCTTCCGGACCTCAACGCCGTCGAGCAGGGAGCCGAGCTGGTCCGGCCGGACCAGATCCCACCGAAACGGCCGGTTCGCCTCCATCAGTCAGAGCACAGCATCAGTCAGAGCACAGCATCGGCTCAGTGGGCCGCTTCGTGCCACGTGCGGCCTACGCCTACTGAGACGTCGAGGGGGACGGCCATGTCGACGGCGTGGCCCATGTCGTGGCGGACCAGCTCCTCGAGGGTGGCGCGTTCGCCGGGGGCGATCTCGAAGACGAGTTCGTCGTGGACCTGGAGGAGCATCCGGGACTTCAGGCCGGACTCGCGCAGCGAGTGGTCGACCTTCAGCATCGCCATCTTGATGACGTCGGCGGCCGAGCCCTGGATCGGTGCGTTCAGCGCCATCCGCTCGGCCATCTCGCGGCGCTGGCGGTTGTCGCTGGTCAGGTCCGGCAGGTAGCGACGGCGGCCGAGGATCGTCTCGGTGTACCCGGTCTTGCCGGCGTCGATCACGATCGACCGCAGGTAGTCCCGGACCCCGCCGAAGCCCTCGAAGTACTCGTCCATCAGGCCCTTGGCCTCGTCGACGCCGATCTTCAGCTGCTGGCTCAGCCCGTACGCCGACAGGCCGTAGGCGAGGCCGTAGTTCATCGCCTTGATCTTCGCGCGCTGCTCCTGGGTCACCGCGGTCGGCTCGACCGAGAACACCCGCGACGCGGTCACCGAGTGGAAGTCCATCCCGGAGTTGAACGCGTCGATCAGGCCCTGGTCCTGGGACACGTGCGCCATGATCCGCATCTCGATCTGGCTGTAGTCCGCCGACATCAGCGACTCGTTGCCCTCGCCGACCACGAACGCCTGCCGGATCCGGCGGCCCTCCTCGGTCCGGATCGGGATGTTCTGCAGGTTCGGCTCCGTGGAGCTCAGCCGCCCGGTCGCCGCGATCGTCTGGTTGAACGTGGTGTGGATCCGGCCGTCGCGCGGGCTGATCGTCTTCAGCAGGCCCTCGACCGTCTGCCGCAACCGGGTCGCGTCCCGGTGCGCCAGCAGGTACGCCAGGAACGGGTGCTCGGTCTTCTCGAACAGCGCCTGCAGCGAGTCCGCGTCCGTGGTGTAACCGGTCTTGGTGCGCTTCGTCTTCGGCATCTGCAGCTCGTCGAACAGCACCACCTGCAGCTGCTTCGGCGACCCGAGGTTGATCTCCTTGCCGATCACCTCGTACGCCGAGGTGGCCGCTTCCCGTACGCCGGTGGCGAACCGGTTCTCGAGCTCCTCCAGGTACGGCCGGTCGACCGCGATACCGTCCCGCTCCATGCCGGCGATCACGTGGATCAGCGGCAGCTCGACGTCCGCGAGCAACGCCGTACCGGCCTGCTTCTCGAGCTCGGCGTCGAGGGTGTCGGCGAGGTCCGCGATCGCGCGGGCGCGCAGCATCGTGTGGTCCGCGGCCGGGCCGCCCTCGACGTCGTCGAAGCTGAGCTGGCCGTTGTCGGCCTCCTCGTTGCGCAGCTCACGCTTGAGGTAACGCACCGTCAGGTCGGCCAGGTCGTACGCCCGCTGGTCCGGGCGGACGAGATACGCGCTCAGCTGGGTGTCGGAGCTGAGGCCGCCGAGCGTCCAGCCACGCTCCAGGAACGCCAGCAGCGGACCCTTCGCGTCGTGCAGCGCCTTGGGCTGCTTCTCGTCGGCGAGCCACGCCTGCCAGGCCGCGTCGTCGTCCGGCGTCATCGTGGTCGGGTCGAACCAGGCTGCCGCACCGGACGTGGTCGCCAGCGCGAGGCCGGTGATCTGGCCGGTGCCGCCGCCCCAGCTCCCCTGCACCGCGACGCCGACCCGCGCGCCGCCGTTGACGTGCTCCTTCAGCCAGGCCGCGACCTCACCCGGCTTCAGCTGCACGCCGTCCAGCTCGAACCCGTGGTCGACCGTCGCGTCGACCTCCTCGTGCTCGGCGACCAGCCGCTCCCGCAGCACCCGGAACTCCAGGCTGTCGAACAGCGTGTGCACCTTGTCCCGGTCCCACGGCACCCGGGCCAGGTCGTCGACCGCGACGTCCAGCGTCAGGTCGCGGACCAGCTCGTTGATCTGCCGGTTCCGGATCACGTTGGCGAGGTGCTCGCGCAGCGACTCACCGGCCTTGCCCTTGATCTCGTTCACCCGGTCGACCACGTCGTTCAGCGAACCGAACTGGTTCAGCCACTTCGCCGCCGTCTTCGGGCCCACGCCGGGGACGCCGGGCAGGTTGTCGCTCTGCTCCCCCACCAGCGCGGCGAGGTCCGGATACAGCCGCGGGGGCACGCCGTACTTCTCCTCGATCGCGGCCGGGTCCATCCGGGCGATCTCGGACACGCCGCGCTTCGGATACAGGACTGTGACATTCTCGTTGACGAGCTGGAACGAGTCCCGGTCGCCGCTGCTGATCAGCACCTCGAAGCCCTGCTCGTACGCCTGCGTGGCGAGCGTCGCGATGATGTCGTCGGCCTCCCAGCCGTCGATCTCCGTGGTCGGGATCCGGAGCGCCTCCAGCACCTCCTTGACCAGCGAGATCTGCCCGCTGAACTCGTCCGGCGACTTCGAGCGGCCGGCCTTGTACTCGGCGTACTGCTCGGTGCGGAAGGTCTTGCGGGACACGTCGAACGCGACGCAGATGTGCGTGGGCTGCTCGTCGCGGAGCATGTTGATCAGCATGGAGGTGAACCCGTACACCGCGTTGGTGTGCTGACCCGTGGTGGTGGAGAAGTTCTCCACCGGGAGCGCGTAGAACGCCCGGTAGGCCAGCGAGTGCCCGTCCAGCAACAGGATCCGCGGTCGCCCGGCGCCCGGGGTCGCGGGGTCGACCGTCTTCTGCTCAGTCATCGTCGTCGTACTCGTTTCGGCAGCCACACACCGACTCTAGTGGGTCCCACGGACAGTTCTGACACACTGCTTCCGTGACAGATGAATCGAACCTCGGGCCGGGGATGAGCATGGAGGGCACCCTCCTGCAGCTGATGGGAATCGTCGTCAGCGAGGCCACACCGGACCGCGTGGTCGCGACCATGCCGGTCAAGGGCAACACCCAGCCGTACGGTCTGCTGCACGGCGGCGCGTCCTGCGTGCTCGCGGAGAGCCTGGGCTCGATCGGGTCAGCGCTGCACGCGGCGACGTACGGGAAGGTCGCGGTCGGCGTCGACATCAACGCCACCCACCATCGCGCGGTCCGCGACGGGATCGTCACCGGCGTCGCGACGCCGATCTACCTCGGCCGGACGACCACGTCGTACGAGATCGTCGTCACCGACGACCGGGACAAGCGGGTCTGCACCGCGCGGATCACTTGCCAGCTGATTCCGGCGCCACCCGGGAGCTGACCGCCCGCCGGGCGATCGCGGAGCGTCGCGAGGACAGCAGGGCGAGCAGGTTCGGAGCGTGCTCGGCCGCGAGCCGGCGACGCACCGTGTGCGTGTTCGCGAACCGCAGTACGCCGGCCTGCCCGAGACCGAGGCGGGCCAGGAACCGGTTCGCCTCGCGGGCGATCGCGGGCGCGACCACGGCCAGGTGCGCGCAGCTCTCGTGCTCGGCCCAGGTGACCGCCTCCGCGATGAGCGCCTTGCCCAGACCGTGCCGACGGGCCGAATCGCTGACGTGCAGGTACTCGACCGTGACAGTGGTGTCGTCGTGCAGCGGGCTGACCGCGGTGCGGCGCAGGTACGCCATACCGTGCACCTCACCGTCCAGCTCCACCACCAGCAGCCGGCCGGACGGATCGGCCAGGTGTTTGCCGACGGCAACCTCCGCGGCGGCCGTCGACGGCGGCGCCGGCAGCCGCGACGGCAGGCCGGCGGAGGTGCTCAGCTCACGCCACATCACGACCAGGGCACCGGCGTCCCCCGGCTGGGCGTCCCTCACCTCGACGGCTGTCACCACAGCGACCTCCCGGTCCGGTCCACCCCCGAGGTGAACAGACGGGCCGATACGCTCGTCCTCGCGCAACAGTAGGCCCTCGGGGGTCACATGCAAAGCTGACCACAGATGTCCGGAGGGACCAGTTTGTTCATCGGAATCGGCACCGTCGTGAACGTCGCGACGGTGCTCGTCGGTTCGGTACTCGGCGTGCTCGTCGGCCACCGCCTGAGTCACCGGACACGCGACCTCGTCACCGACGCGCTGGGTCTGGTCACGCTCCTGATCGCGATCAGTTCGGCACTCACCGTAGGTGACAAGGTGCTGAGCGACACCGTCGGCAGCAGTGCGCCGATCCTGATCGTGCTCGGCGCGATGCTGATCGGCGGAATCCTCGGCTCGGTGCTGCGGATCGAGCAGCGGCTGGAGGACTTCGGCGGGTGGATGCAGCGCCGGTTCGACCGCGGCGAGGGGCGGAGCACGTTCGTCGAGGGGTTCGTGTCCGCCTCGATGGTGTTCTGCGTCGGGCCGCTCACCTTCCTCGGATCGCTGTCCGACGGTCTCGGGCGAGGCGCCGATCAACTGCTCCTCAAGGCGGTCCTGGACGGCTTCGCGTCGATCGCGTTCGCCGCATCCTTCGGCTGGGGCGTGGCGGCTTCCGCGTTGGTCGTCCTCGTGATCCAGGGATTGATGACAGCTGTGGGAGCAGTACTGGGCGACGTACTACCTGAGGCACATGTGACCGCACTCGGCGCCACAGGTGGAGTAATGCTGATCGGCGTGGCTCTGAGACTGCTCAAGCTCAAGCAGGTCGCCGTCGCCGATCTGCTGCCCGCTTTGATCGTCGCGCCGCTGCTGGTCCAGTTGCTCGTCGTGATCCGCAACTGAACCAGCAGCGACCCGTCTCAGTCCTCGCCGAGGTAGGCCTTGCGGACCGAGTCGTTGACCAGCAGGTCGCGTCCGGTGCCGGACAGCACGATCTTCCCGACCTCGAGCACGTACCCGAAGTCGGCCCGCTTCAGCGCCGCCTGGGCGTTCTGCTCGACCAGCAGGATCGTCGTACCCTGCTGCTGCAACTCGGTCACCGTGGACATGATCCGCTTCATCATGATCGGCGACAGGCCCATCGACGGCTCGTCCAGCATCATCAGCTTCGGCCGGCTCATCATCGCCCGGCCCATCGCCAGCATCTGCTGCTCACCGCCGGAGAACGTCCCGGCCGGCTGCTTGCGCCGCTCCCCCAGGATCGGGAAGAGGTCGTACGCCGTCTGCAGGTCCGCCCGCACACCCGCGGGATCCCGGCGCGCGAACGCACCGAGCATCAGGTTCTCCTCGACCGAGAGCCGCGGGAAGATCCGCCGTCCCTCGGGCGAGTGCGCCAGCCCGCGGCTGACGATGTCGTGCGCCGCCACGTGGTCGATCCGCTCGCCCTGGAACCAGATCTCGCCCGCGTTCGGCCGGAGCAGACCGGAGATCGTCTTCAGCGTGGTGGTCTTGCCGGCGCCGTTGGTGCCGATCAGCGACACCACCTGCCCCTGCTCCACGCTGAAGCTGATCTTCTTCACCGCAAGGATCTTGCCGTAGGCAACTTCCAGGTCCTTGACCTCGAGCATCGCGCTCATGACCGGCCCTCCTCGTCGGCGACTGTCGTGTCCTGGACGTGGGCGTCCTGTACGTCGACGTCGTCCTCCTCGTCCTCGCCGGTGCCGATGTAGGCCTCGATCACCCGCGGGTCGGACTGCACCTCCTCCGGCGTGCCCTCGATCAGGGCCTGCCCCTGGACCAGGCAGAGCACCCGGTCGCAGAGGTTGAAGATGAACCGCATGTCGTGCTCGATCACCACGACCGACAGGCCCGAGTCCCGGATCTTGAAGATCAGGTCACTGGCCTGCCGAGTCTCCTGCGGGTTCATACCGGCGGTCGGCTCGTCCAGCAGGATGAGCTTCGGGTCGGTGGCCAGCGCCCGCGCGATCTCGAGCCGGCGCTGGTCGCCGTACGGCATGTTCCGGGCCAGGTGCTCGGTCGACCGGCCGAGCCCGACGAATTCGAGCAGTTCCTGCGACCGTGCCCGGGTGGCCGCCTCCTCACGACGGAACTTCGGCCCCCGCAGCACCGAGGTGAGCGCACCCGAGCTGGTCCGGCTGTACCGGCCGACCATCACGTTCTCCAGCGCGGTCATGTTCGCGAACAACCGGATGTTCTGGAACGTCCGCGCCATCCCGGCCCGGACCACCGCCCGCGGCTTGGGCGGCAACGGCGTCAGCTCGGTCAACGGCTGCGTCGGCACCGCCTCGGCCGCTTCGCGTTGCTGGCGTTTGGGCGACTCCGGCTTCCGCGGTGCACCGGCGAACCGGACCTGCCCGCCGGTCGGCTTGTAGAGACCGGTGAGGCAGTTGAAGAACGTCGTCTTACCGGCGCCGTTCGGGCCGATCAGGCCGACGATCTCGCCCTCGCGGACGGTCAGGCTGACGTCGTTCACGGCCAGCAGACCGCCGAACCGCATCGTCACGCCGGAGGCTTCCAGGACCGGGTGACCGCCCGCCCGTTCGGCCGGGCCCCGGGTCTCGGTGACTGTCATTTCGCCTCCCCTATGGCCAGGCGTTCCTCTTCGACCTCGACGGCCAACTCCTCGTCCTCCTCGTGGAACTCGAGCTGGCGCCGCTTGCTCGCGACCAGGCCCTCGGGCCGGAACCGCATCATCAGCACCAGCAGGAGACCGAACAGCAGCAGCCGGTACTCCTGGAAGAACCGCAGCTTCTCCGGCAGCAGCTTCAGGATCGTCGCACCCAGCAACACACCGGCGATGGTGCCCATACCGCCGAGCACGATCGCGGCGAGCAGGAACGCCGACTCCAGGAAGATGTACTGGTCCGGACTGACCGCGCCGTCCTGGTGGGCCTTGATGGTGCCCGCCAGACCGGCCAGGAAGGCGCCGATCGCGAACGCGAGCAGCTTCAGCCCGAACACGTTCACGCCCATCGCCTCGGCGGCCTTCTCGTCCTCCCGGATCGCCACCCAGCCACGCCCGATCCGGCTGTTGTTCAGCCGGGCGAACGTGAGGATGACGCCGCCGATCAGCAGCAGCAGGAGGAAGTAGTAGTTCGAGAACCGGGTGAGCTCGATGCCGGCGACGGTGTGCGAGGTGCCGAAGTTGAAGCCCAAGATCTCCAGGTCCGGGATGCCCGGGATACCGTTCGGGCCGTTCGTCAGGTTCGGGCCGTTGTTGCCGTCCAGGTTGAACATCGAGAACCGGAAGATCTCACCGAAGCCGAGCGTCACGATGGCCAGGTAGTCACCCGAGACCCGCAGCGTCGGCGAACCGATGATCAGGCCCAGCAACGCTGCCACACAGGCGCCGACCAGGACGACCACCAGGAACGGCGGCTTCCAGTCGATGGTCGCGAACGCCGACGTCGACAGCATCGCCGCGACGTACGCACCCGAACCCAGGAACGCGATGTACCCGAGGTCCAGCAGGCCGGCCAGACCGACCACGATGTTCAGGCCCATCGCCGTCGCGCTGAAGACCAGCACCGCGCCGGCGATCGACATGTTCGTGTCGTCGCCGTTCTGCGTGAACGGGAACAGGAACGCGGCCACGAACGCCGCCAGCGTCAGCACCCTGCGGTGCCGCTGCCCGGCGTGCGAGACGAACGTCATCGCGCCGCAGCGGAACAGCCCGAGCGCGGCGGTGGCCACGAACACGAGGCACAGGATGAACGACCACGCGTCGGGCAACCCGAGGGCGTACGCCGCCACGAACAGCAGCGCGGCCATCAGTACGGCGATCGAGAGGATCTCGAGCCACGCCGGCAGTCGCGCCTCGCTCATGTCCCGCAGCTGCCGCAACGGCAGCATCCAGGCGGAAACGGCGAGCAGGAGGGCACCGACAAGCGTCACGTACGCGCCCGGGTTGACGTTGATCAGGCCGTCGGACTCCACCGAGATCGCGACCAGGACCAGCACCATGTACAGCGTGAGGCCGGTACCGAACGCCCGGAGACCGAGCGTCGCGTCCAGCCACGCGCCCAGTTTGACCAGCGGACCCTTCTCCGCCAGCAGCAGCACCAGCGACAGCAGGGCGACGATGATCGCGAGGATCTGCAGACCGCCCGGGTAGAAGTTGATCGACAGGTCGTTCAGGATCGTGCCGTCGTAGCTCCAGGACAGGAACGAACCGACAATCACCAGCGCCACACCGGCCAGGCCGAGCGGCCAGGCGATCGGTTTGCCCGGCTTGGCCACCGGAGCCTCCGCGGACTCGTCGACAGGAGTCTCGATGTCGGTCATGCGCGGTCCACCACCCTCGCGCCCAGCAGGCCCTGCGGCCTGAACACCAGTACCAGGATCAGGATGACGAACGCCCACACGTCCTTCCAAGTGCTACCGCCGAACTGGCCGGGGATGTACTGCGTGGCCATCGCCTCGACGACGCCCAGCACCAGACCGCCCACGACGGCGCCGTAGATGTTCCCGATACCGCCGAGCACGGCGGCGGTGAACGCCTTCAGACCGGCCAGGAAGCCCATCCGGAACTCGATGTTGGTGTTCTGCAGACCCTGTGAGACACCTGCGATCGCGGCCAGCACCGCACCGAGGATGAACGCGACCACGATGATCCGGTCGACGTTGATGCCCATCAGCCGCGCGGTGTCCGGGTCCTGTGACACGGCCTGCATACCGCGGCCGAGCCGGGTCCGGTTGATGAAGAACCACAGCAGGACGGCGCAGACCGCGAGCGCCGCGACCGTGAAGATCGCGGACCGCTGGATGGTCACGCCACCGACGGTGAGCGCCTGGCCGGTCACAACGTCGATCTGCGGGAACGGGATGCGCAGCTTGGCGCTCGGCCACTCGATGCTGGTGAGCAGCTTCTTGAAGATCACCCAGCCGACCTCGGCGACCAGGGCAGCACCTGCCGCGGCCGCGACGATTGCGGGTACCGGGACCTGGGAGCGGGCGTTACGCCGTACCGCGAGGCCGGTGAGCCAGCCGATCGCGGAGCCGACGAGTGCGCCGACCACGACGACGGCGAGGCTGACCAGCAGGTTCACGTCACGCTCCATCAGCCGCGCGACGATCCACAGCGCTACGGCGCCTGCGGTCGCGCCGAGCAGCGGACCGCGGTCGTACCATTTGGACACCGGGTGGTTGAGGTCCGTCTTGGCCACCGCGCCGCCGACCAGATAGCCGACGAAGATTGCCAGGCCGCAGAACACCAGGACGGTCCAGGCGGGCTCCTCGTAGAACAGCCGGATGAACTCCTGGAGGAACACCGAGATACCGATCGCCGTGATCAGCGGCGCGAGCCGGGGCGCGTTCCGCAGGGGACGGTACGCGACACGCTCCATCAGCACCGCGGTGCCGACCGACGCGATCATGGCGCCGACGATCATGATCGGCAGGATCCACAAGCCGGTCTCACCGTCGAAGAACAACAAGTACGTCGTCAGCGCGCCGAACGCGCCGATCATGAACACCTCGCCGTGGGCGAAGTTGATGAGCTGCACGATGCCGTACACAACCGTGTATCCGACCGCGATCAGGGCGTACAGCGAGCCCAAGGTCAACCCGTTGACGAGTTGCTGGAAGAACTGGTCCACGTCGACCTCCCATCTGCCTCGGTTATGACACGCCACGGGGGCGGGAGGATCGCTCCCACCCCCGAGACATGAGGTCGACTCTGCTTACTTGCTCTCGAAGTCCTTGGTCTCCTTGGCGACCCACTTGCCCGCCGTGACCTGGTAGGCGGTCAGCACCTTGGAGGTGGTGTCGCCGTACTCGTCGAAGGCGACCTTGCCGGTCACACCGTCGAAGGACACCTTGCCCAGGGCCTCAACCGTCGCCTTACGCGCGGACTCGACGTCCTTGGCGTCCTTCAGCGAGACCTTCAGCGCCGCGATGATCGCGTTCGCGGCGTCGTAGGAGTAGCCGCCGTACGCGGCATACGGCTCCTTGTAGTTCTGCGCGTTGTAGTCCGCGACGAACTTCTTCGCCGACTCCAGCGAGTCCACCGGCGCGCCGACCGAGGTGGCCAGGTCGCCGTCGCTGGTCTTACCGGCCAGCGTGACGTACTTGGGGTCGAAGATGCCGTCGCCGCCCATCAGCGGGACGTTCAGACCGGCGGCCTTCATCTGCTGCGAGAGCGGACCGGCGTTCGGGTACTCACCGCCGTAGTAGACCGCCTGCGGGGCGGACGGCTTCACCGCGGAGATCACGGCCTGGTAGTTCGAGTCGTCCGGGTTGATGGTCTGCGCCGCGACGATCTGACCACCGAGCTTCTTGAACTCCTCGGTGAAGGTGCCGACCAGGCCCTGGCCGTACGCCTTCTTGTCGTGGATCGTGGCGACCTTGGTGATCTTCGCCGTCTCGTACAGGTACCGCGCCGCCCACGGGCCCTGGATGGCGTCCGTGGTGCAGGTGCGGAAGTACGTCGGGTACGGACGCTTCGGGGCCGTCTGCCACTGCGCGCCCTGGGTCAGACCAGGGCCGGTGTTGGCCGGCGAGACCTGGACGATGTTCTTCGGCGCGAGCACCGGCTGCACCTGCTGGCTGACGCTGGTGTTCAGCGTGCCCACGACGCCGATGACGTCCTTGTCGCTGGCGAGCGCCGTCGCGGCGTTCTTGCCCGGCTCGGTCTTCGCCTCGTCGTCCTTGGCGTCCACCTCGAGCTTCCAGCCCGGGATCGCGTTGGAGTCGTTGGCCTGCTTCACGGCGAGTTCGACGGAGTGCTGGATACCCAGACCCAGAGCCGACAAGTCTCCGGACAGCGGCGCGATGACGCCGATCTTCGCGGTCTTGGTCGAGCCTGCGTCGCCCCCGCCAGAGTCGTCGCCACTGCGTGAGCCGCAGGCAGTCAGGGCCAGCGACGCAACGATCAGCGACGCGCCGACCCGTACTACGGAACGCTGTTGCACTGTTCCTCCCATGTCTGGATAGTCCCAGCGAATCCGGGACTCTCGCGCATTTGCCGCGAGCATCCGCAGGTTAGACCCCGCGATGGTTCCAAGCGAACAGCGCACAGGCTGTGTTGTGAGGTCGTTACCCCGGTAAGCATCGTCCCTCAACCTGATTACTGACCTATGACCCCTGGTGGTGACTCAGGGTCAGCGAGCGGTGGTGTTCAGTGAGATCTGCTGGGTTTGATGTTGCCGGACCGCCACGGTTCGTCACGAATCTCCGGCGAGGTTCACCTCACGGTTACGACACGCCGTGATTGCAGCGCGATGACGAAAAGTGCTGTCGGCGCGCCGGTCAGGAGTCGCCGGCCTCGTTGACGACCAGCTCGGCGACCTGGCGCATCGAGACCCGCTTGTCCATCGCGGTCTTCTGGATCCAGCGGAACGAGTCCGGCTCGGACAGCCCGAACTTCGTCTGCAGAATCGACTTCGCGCGGTCGACCAGCTTGCGCGTCTCCAGCCGCTCGGCCAGGTCGGCGACCTCGCGCTCCAGCTCGGCGAGTTCGACGTACCGGGAGGCGGCGATCTCGATCGCGGGCAGCAGGTCGGCCTTGGAGAACGGCTTCACCAGGTACGCCATCGCGCCCGCGTCCCGGGCCCGCTCGACCAGCTCCCGCTGCGAGAACGCCGTGAGCATCAGCACCGGCGCGATCCGGTCCCCCGCGATCTTCTCCGCCGCACTCAGCCCGTCCAGCTTCGGCATCTTCACGTCGAGGATCACCAGATCCGGCCGATGCTCGATCGCCAGCCGAATCGCCTCCTCGCCGTCCCCCGCCTGCCCGACGACGTCATACCCCTCTTCCGCGAGCATCTCCGCCAGATCCATCCGGATCAAAGCCTCGTCCTCAGCGATCACCACACGCTTAGCAGTCACAGCTGACACCCTATCGACCCCACATCACGACTTCGGCCCCACAAACAGGTCAAGCGCAGCAACCGCTTCCTGCCGGCTCACCGCGATCATGTTCCGGCGGGGCTGCCGCCAAGCGATCCCCAACAAGTCCAGCGCATCCGTCAGTATCTTCCGGATGTCGTCCGACTCATTCGAGAACATGTACCGCACGTAGTAGTACCGCTTCCCTGTTGCCGGCTTGCTGGCCCAGTTCACAAAGCGGCACCCGTCCGAGTGCAACAGCCCGCGCAGCAACTGTTCGGGGTACTTGGCAACGATCTCCTGCTGCCAGGACAACAGCTCGATCTTCCTCAGATGCTTCAAACCCGGTCCGTGCTGCGGAAACAGACACGGCCAGTGCTTCCAACGCGCCTCGGTCCGGACCACGCCCACGCCGCGGCGGGGACAAGGGCTCGCGGTCGGCTTGACCCGCTTGATGGTCTCGAAGATCTCGCGGTTGAGCTCGGGATACTTCTGATCGTTCACAATCTGCAGCGTGAAGACACCCCGACGGGCACGCGCGATGTGCCCGTCGCCGAGGTACCAGCCGAGCAGGAGCGCGTAAGCAGCCTCGTCGAGCTCGGCCCCGTCACATCGCGGGCACGGCGTCCCTTGAAACGCTGTACCACGCGGCAACCCGCGCCGCTGATAAAGTCGCCGCCACCGCCGAATGGTCTTGATTGCCACACCGTGGATCTCGGCGTTGGTCCGATCGCTGACCCCGTTGTCCGACATCCGCAACGCAGAGTCCACCGTCTCCTGCGGTCTGATGTGCCCCATGCCTCATGTTCTGACAGAGCACCGACAGTTTCGGGGCCTTGAGATTCACGAACCGGCGCCCGGGTACGCTACGATTCTGGCGAGCCAGCCCTGGTATTCCAATTGGCAGAGAATGCGGATTCAAAACCCGTACAGTGTGGGTTCGAGTCCCACCCAGGGCACAGAAATCTGTCGGCGGCGGCCGCGAAGCTCGGCTCATGTACGACGAGCAGATGCGGGCGATCGCGCTTGCGGCGATCGGAGCCGACGAGAGTCTGAACTCGATCAGCAAGCGCCTCGGGGTCAGCCGGGCGGCGCTCCGTGACTGGCGGGAACACCCGGAGCGTCCAGCGCGACCGAGCGAGTGCCCGCGGTGTGGGACCGGGAAGCTCGACAACCCGTCGTACGCGCATCTGCTGGGGTTGTATCTGGGCGACGGTTGTCTGTCGCGGCACCGGCGGGACGTATATGCGCTGCGGCTCGCGTGTGATGACGTGTACCCGCGGCTGATCGACGAAGCTGAGTCGGTTGTCCGGGCTGTACACCCTGGCCGTCCGGTGCACCGGGTTCAGGCGGTCGGATACACCTCAGTTCTTTCGTACTGGAAGCACTGGACGTGTCTGTTTCCGCAGCACGGGCCGGGGCCGAAGCACCGGCGTACGGTCGCGCTCGCGGACTGGCAGCAGGAGATCGTTGCCGGGCACCCTGACCTGTTCCTGCGTGGCCTGTTCAACTCCGATGGCTGCCGCGTCGCCAACTGGGCGACGCGCATCGTCGCCGGTCAACCGAAGCGGTACGAATACCCCCGCTATATGTTCTCCAACGAGTCCGCGGACATCATGCACATCTGCCAGTGGGCACTCGATCTCCTCGACATCCCCTGGCGCATGCCCCGCCCGAACGCCCTCTCGGTAGCCCGCCGAGAGGGCGTCGCCACCCTCGACACCTTCATCGGCCCGAAATCCTGAGGACGTACGAAGCGGGCGGCCGGTCGACCGCCCGCTTCAACAGCTCTTCCGGCCTACGGGTTGGGGTTGCGGTAGGCGGGGGCTATGCCTTGGATGGCGTCGCCCATGCGGTGGACTCGGAGGGCGTTGGTGGAGCCGGGGATGCTGGGTGGGGAGCCGGCGACGATGACGACCAGGTCGCCCTTCTGGAGTTTGCCGAGTTCGAGGAGGCGCTGGTCGACCTGGCGGACCATCTCGTCGGTGTGGTCGACGGTGGGGACGATGTGGGTCTCGATGCCCCAGACGACCGACAGCCAGGAGCTGACCGACGGGACCGGGGTGAAGGCGAGGACCGGGATCTCGGTGCGGTACCTCGCCAGCCGGAGCGCGGTGTCGCCGGACTGGGTGAACGCGACCAGGTACTTCGCCTCCAGCCGCTCCGCCACGTCCGCGGCCGCGCGGGCGATCACGCCGCCCTTGGTCTTCGGCTCCCACTCGATCTCCTGGACCCGGCTGAGACCGTGCTCCTCGGTCGACTCCACGATCCGCGCCATCGTCTTGACGGTCTCGATCGGGAACCGCCCGACGCTGGTCTCACCGGACAGCATCACCGCGTCGGCGCCGTCGAGTACGGCGTTCGCGACGTCGGAGGCCTCCGCGCGGGTCGGCCGCGGCGCGGAGATCATCGACTCGAGCATCTGGGTCGCGACGATGACCGGCTTCGCGTTCAGCCGGGCCTGGTCGATGATCAGCTTCTGGACCAGCGGGACCTCCTCGAGCGGGAGCTCCACGCCGAGGTCGCCGCGGGCCACCATGAACCCGTCGAACGCCTCGATGATCTCGTCCAGGTTGGCGACCGCCTGCGGCTTCTCGATCTTGGCGACGACCGGGATCCGCAGACCCTCCTCGTCCATGATCTTGTGCACCAGCTGGATGTCGGCCGCGTCCCGGACGAACGACAGCGCGATCATGTCGGCCGGCAGGTGCAGCGCCCAGCGCAGGTCCTCGGCGTCCTTCTCCGAGAGCGCGGGCACGCTGACCGAGACGCCCGGCAGGTTGATGCCCTTGTTGTTCGACACCGGCCCGCCGACGGTGACCCGGCAGACCACGTCGGTCTCGGTGACCTCCTCGGCCACGAGCGCGATCCGCCCGTCGTCGATCAGCAGCTGGTCGCCCGGGTTCACGTCGCCGGGCAGGCCGTCGTACGTCGTACCGCAGATGGTCTGGTCGCCCGGCACCTCCCGGGTGGTGATCGTGAAGCGCTCGCCGTAGGTCAGCGTTGCCTTGCCCTCGGCGAACTCGGCCAGCCGGATCTTCGGACCCTGCAGGTCGACGAGGATGCCGACGTTGCTGCCGGTCTCCGCCGCCGCGGTCCGGATCCGCTGGTAGATGCGCTCATGCTCGGCATGGGCGCCGTGGCTCAGGTTGAGCCTTGCGACGTCCATACCTGCTTGGACGAGTTCAGTGATGCGCTCCGGGGCGGCCGTAGCCGGGCCGAGCGTACAAACGATCTTTGCGCGACGCACGTCACAAAACCCTACTCCTGCAAACCACTGGGTCCGCTGGTCCGCCCCCGTTACTGGACAGTTAACACTGGACGACGAACGGCGACATCGCCTGAATCGTCAAGAACCAAGGGGTGTGTAGGGCCCGACCGTCACCGCGCCGCTCGGCTGGGCGGCGACCACCTGCAGCCCGATCGGCAGCCCCTGCCGGTACGTGATCAGCGTGACCTCGGCCGGCTTGCGCAGCGTGTACCCGAGGGCGAAGGCGTACGCCGCTCCCCCGGTCGTCCCGTTCGTGTACGTCGTGACCGCGCGCCCGTCGACCACCCGGTGTTCGGGCCCGACCTGGCGGTGCAGGTGACCGGACAACAGCAGGGTCGCGCACCCGCGGGCGGCCGTGTCCGCGAACGACGACGGGTCGTGCACCACCATCGTCGAGATCCGCTTGTCGTCCGGCTGCTCGCAGGCGATGTCCGCGAGCCGCTCCGACTGCTGCGCGATCGTCTCGTCCCCCGGGCGGTCCGCGCTGCCGAGCCCGGTCTTCGTCGGGTCGCTGTCACCGAGGAACCGGATCCCCTCGACCTCGACCGGTTTGCTGTCGAGCACGGTGAACCCGGACTTGCGCATGACGTTCTCGACGTGGCCGCCGGCGTCGTGGTTGCCGGCCACTGCGACCACCTTGAGGTCCTTGAAGTGCTGGCGCAGCGAGTTGATGCTGAACGCCTCCCAGCTCTGCCCTGCCGATGTGTCGTCACCGGCGTCGATCAGCACCTTGGCGCCGCCCACCTTGGCGACCTCGGCGGCGAAGCCGTCGATCCCGATGTTGTCGTGCCGGTCCGAGACCAGCAGCGCGACCGTCTCGTCCTCGCCCGGTCGATGAATCTGCGTCGCGACCTCGTCGACGCCGTCCTTGAGCCGGCCGTACAGCTCGGTGGACTTGCGGTACGTCTCCACGAGCGTCCGGATCACCCCGACACCGCCCGTGGTGGAGAACCCGGACGCCACCTCGACCGTCTTCAGCCGGTCGTCGAACGCCAGTTCCGGCAGCAGCTTGAACAACGGCTGCCACTGTGTCGGCGGTACTTCGGCCGGCCGCATCCGTCCCGGTCCGTAGATCGACGCGATCGTGATCAGCATCGCGACCAGGACGACGATCGACCGGTGCTCGAACCGGCGCTCGTGCCGGTGCACCAGGTGCCACAACTCGCGCCGCCGCCGTGCCCCCAACGCGGTCCACAGCGTCGCGACCACCACGACCACGAGCAGGCCCGACCCGGCGCCGGCGACCGCGTTGTCGACGGCCATCTGCTCGACGACCTGCCTGATCCGCCCGATCTCACCGTCGGGCTGGGAGGCGATCAGCGCGTCCCGGGTGAGCAGCTCGGTGAGGTTGTCGGCGTCGGTCTCCTGGACGTCGATGTTGACGCCGATGCCCGCCGGCGTGTCGGCCGGGATCCGCAGCCGGGGCAGGACCGCGCCGAGGTCGAGTGTCGCGTGCCCGTCGAACGTCGGTGACACGGTCGCCGCGTGCGCGCCGATCGTGACCCGCTCGGAGTCGTTCGCGAACCCGAACAGCCCGACCACGACCGAGGTCGCCACGAACAACACGCTCAACCCGGCCCACGGCGCAATCGTCCGCAGCCGAGCCTTCGTCACCAACCGCACCACCACAACCACAAACCTACCGAGAAGCCCCACCTTGAGCACCGACCAACCGTTTCCCGGGGCGGGATCTGGTTGCTTGGGGGCCCAAAGTGGGGCTCTGGTTCAGACCGCCAGGGGGCGGGCGGTGGGTGGGATGGGGGTTGGGAGGGTGGACGAGCCGGTGAGGTGGGTGTCCACGCCGTTCGCGCAGGACCGGCCCTCGGCGATCGCCCACACGATCAGGGACTGACCGCGGCCGGCGTCACCGCAGACGAAGACGCCGTCCACCGAGGTCTGGTAGTTGGTGTCCCGCTTCACGTTGCCGCGCTCGTCGAGCTCGACGCCGAGCTGCTCGAGGAAACCCTCACGCTCCGGCCCGAGGAAGCCCATCGCGAGCAGCACCAGCTGCGCCGGGATGGTCCGCTCGGAGCCCTCGACCGGGCTGAACTTCCCGTCCTTGAACTCGACCTCGACCAGGTTCAGCGCGGAGACGTTGCCGTCGGCATCGGCCTCGAAGTTGACCGTGGAGACGGCGTACACGCGGTCGCCGCCCTCCTCGTGCGCGGACGCGACCCGGTAGATCATCGGGTACGTCGGCCACGGCTGGTGCCCCGGGCGCTCGTCGGACGGCCGCGGCATGATCTCCAGCTGGGTCACGGAACGGGCACCCTGGCGGTGCGCCGTACCGAGGCAGTCCGCGCCGGTGTCGCCGCCGCCGATGATCACCACGTCCTTGCCGGTCGCAACGATCTGGTCCTCGACGGTCTGCCCGAGCGCGACCCGGTTGGCCTGCGGCAGGTACTCCATCGCCTGGTGGATGCCGCCGTACTCACGGCCCGGTACCGGCAGGTCGCGGGCCGCCGTCGACCCGGTCGCGATGACCACCGCGTCGTACCGCTGCTTGAGCTGGGTGCCGGTCACGTCCACGCCGACGTCGACGCCGGAGCGGAAGACCGTGCCCTCCTCCTTCATCTGCTGGATCCGGCGGTCGACCTGGAGCTTCTCCATCTTGAACTCGGGGATGCCGTACCGCAGCAGTCCGCCGGGCTGGTCGGCGCGCTCGTACACCGCGACCGTGTGCCCCGCGCGGGTCAGCTGCTGCGCCGCGGCCAGGCCCGCCGGGCCGGAGCCGACGACGGCGATCGTCTTGCCGGTCAGCCACTCGGGCGGCTGCGGCTTGACGTCACCGGTCTCCCAGGCCTTGTCGATGATCGCGACCTCGACGTTCTTGATCGTCACCGGGTCCTGGTTGATGCCGAGCACACACGCGGTCTCGCACGGCGCCGGGCACAGCCGGCCGGTGAACTCCGGGAAGTTGTTGGTCGCGTGCAGCCGCTCGATCGCGCTCGACCAGTCGTCGCGCCAGACCAGGTCGTTCCACTCCGGGATCAGGTTGCCCAGCGGGCAGCCGTTGTGGCAGAACGGGATGCCGCAGTCCATGCAGCGGCCCGCCTGCTTGCCGATGATCGGCAGCAGCGCCTTGCCGGGCCCGCCGGGGTAGACCTCTTTCCAGTCCTGCACCCGTTCGCCGACCGGCCGCCGCTCGGCGACCTCCCGCCCGTGGGTCAGGAATCCCTTGGGGTCAGCCATCAGATGGCCTCCATCATCGCTCGCGTGGTGGCGTCCTCGTCCAGGCCGTCGCGCTCGGCGGCCGCCTTGGCCGCCAGCACCCGGGCGTAGTCGCGGGGCATCACCGTGGTGAACCGGGCAGCGGCGGCGGGCCAGTCGGCGAGCAGCTTGGCCGCCCGTTCCGAACCGGTCTCCTCGTGGTGCCGCCGGACCAGGTCCTGCAACAGTTCGGACTCCTCCTCGTCGGCCGGACGCAGGTCGACCAGCTCCGGGTTGACGAGGGCGGGGTCCAGGTCGAGCACGTGGGCCACGCCGCCCGACATGCCCGCCGCGAAGTTCCGGCCGACGGCGCCCAGTACGACGACGCGCCCACCGGTCATGTACTCGCAGGCGTGGTCGCCGACCGCTTCGACGACCGCGGTCGCGCCGGAGTTCCGGACGCAGAACCGCTGGCCCGCCCCGCCGCTGATGAACAGTTCGCCGGACGTCGCGCCGTACGCGATGACGTTGCCGGCGATGATCTGGTCGGCGGCGTCGAACCGCGCCCGCCGGTCGGGCCGGATGACGACCCGGCCGCCGGACAGGCCCTTGCCGACGTAGTCGTTGGCGTCACCCTCGAGTCGCAGGGTGACCCCGCGCGGCACGAAGGCGGCGAACGAGTTGCCGGCCGACCCGGTGAAGGTCAGGTCGACGGTGCCGTCCGGCAGACCGGCCGCACGGTACCGCTTGGTGATCTCGTGGCCGAGCATGGTGCCGACGGTGCGGTTGACGTTGCGGATCGCGACCTGCGCGCGGACCGGTTCGCCGTTGTCCAGCGCCGGCCGGCAGATCCGGATCAGCTCGTTGTCGAGCGCCTTGTCGAGGCCGTGGTTCTGCTCGACGGTCCGGTGCCGCGACGCGCCCTCGGGCAGCGCCGGGACGTGCAGGATCGGCGACAGGTCGAGGCCGTCGGCCTTCCAGTGGTCCACCGCGCGCTGGACGTCCAGCACCTCGGCGTGACCGATCGCCTCGTCCAGGGTGCGGAAGCCGAGCTGCGCCAGGTACTCGCGGACCTCCTCGGCGATGAACTCGAAGAAGTTCACCACGAACTCGGGCTTGCCGGAGTACCGCTCGCGCAGCACCGGGTTCTGGGTGGCGACGCCGACTGGGCAGGTGTCCAGGTGACAGACCCGCATCATGATGCAGCCCGACACCACCAGCGGAGCGGTCGCGAAGCCGTACTCCTCCGCGCCGAGCAGGGCTGCGATGACCACGTCCCGGCCGGTCTTCAGCTGGCCGTCGGTCTGGACCACGATCCGGTCGCGCAACCCGTTCAGCAGCAGGGTCTGCTGGGTCTCGGCCAGGCCGAGCTCCCACGGACCGCCCGCGTGCTTCAGCGACGTCAGCGGCGCCGCGCCGGTACCGCCGTCGTGACCGGAGATCAGTACGACGTCCGCGTGCGCCTTGGAGACGCCCGCCGCGATCGTCCCGACCCCGACCTCGGACACCAGCTTCACGTGGATGCGGGCCGCCGGGTTCGCGTTCTTCAGGTCGTGGATCAGCTGCGCCAGGTCCTCGATCGAGTAGATGTCGTGGTGCGGCGGCGGCGAGATCAGGCCGACGCCCGGCGTCGAGTGCCGGGTGCTGGCCACCCACGGGTACACCTTCGGGCCGGGCAGCTGCCCGCCCTCACCGGGCTTCGCGCCCTGCGCCATCTTGATCTGGATGTCGTCGGAGTTCGTCAGGTACTCCGCGGTGACGCCGAAGCGACCGGACGCGACCTGCTTGATCGAGCTCCGCCGGGCCGGGTCGTACAGCCGGTCGGCGTCCTCGCCGCCCTCACCGGTGTTCGACTTGCCGCCGAGCTGGTTCATCGCGATCGCCAGCGTGGTGTGCGCCTCGGCGCTGATCGAGCCGTAGCTCATCGCGCCGGTCGAGAACCGCTTGACGATCTCGCCGGCCGGCTCCACCTCCTCGATCGGGATCGGCTGCCGGTCGCTGCTGAATCCGAACAGGCCGCGCAGCGTCATCAGCCGCTCGGACTGCTCGTCGACGCGGGACGTGTACTGCTTGAAGATGTCGTACCGCCCGGTCCGGGTGCTGTGCTGCAGCCGGAACACCGTCTCCGGGTCGAACAGGTGCGGCTCGCCCTCACGGCGCCACTGGTACTCGCCGCCGATCTCGAGCTTGCGGTGCGCGGGCAGGATGCCGTCGGCCGGGTACGCGCGCAGGTGCCGGCGACGTACCTCCTCGGCGATCGTGTCCAGGCCGATACCGCCGAGCTTGGACGCCGTGCCGGTGAAGTACTGGTCGACCAGCTCCGGGGCCAGCCCGTTCGCCTCGAAGATCTGGGCGCCCGTGTACGACGCGACGGTCGAGACACCCATCTTCGACATGACCTTGAGGACGCCCTTGCCGAGCGACTTCACCACGTTGCGGATCGCCTGCTCGGGCTCGACGCCCGGCAGGTAGGTGCCCTGGCGGCACAGGTCCTCGACGGACTCCAGCGCCAGGTACGGGTTGATCGCCGCCGCGCCGTACCCCATCAGGAGCGCGACGTGGTGGACCTCGCGGACGTCACCGGCCTCCACGACGAGGCCGACCTGCGTACGGGTCTTCTCGCGCACCAGGTGGTGGTGGACGGCCGAGGTCAGCAGGAGCGACGGGATCGGTGCCTTGTCGGCGTTCGAGTGCCGGTCGGACAGCACCAGGATGCGGGCGCCGTCCTGGATCGCGGCGCTCGCCTCGGCGCACAGCTCGTCGAGCCGGGCCTTCAGCGCGTCGCCGCCACCCTCGACGTCGTACACACCGCGCAGGACCGTGGTGGCCAGGCCGGGCATGTCGCCGTCGAGGTTGATGTGCCGGAGCTTGGCCAGCTCGTCGTTGGTGATCACCGGGAACGGGATCACCACCTGCCGGCAGGACGCCGGGCTCGGGTTCAGCAGGTTCGACTCCGGGCCGAGGCTGGACGACAGCGAGGTCACCAGCTCCTCGCGGATCGCGTCCAGCGGCGGGTTCGTGACCTGGGCGAACAGCTGCGCGAAGTAGTCGAACAGCAGCCGCGGGCGGTCACTCAGCACCGCGATCGGGGTGTCGGTGCCCATCGAGCCGATCGGCTCCGCGCCCGCCTTCGCCATCGGGGTGAGGATGACCCGCAGCTCCTCCTCGGTGTACCCGAAGACCTGCTGGCGCCGGGTCACCGACGCGTGGCTGTGGACGACGTGCTCGCGCTCGTGCAGGTCCTCGAACCGGATCAGGCCGGCGTGCAGCCACTCGTCGTACGGGTGCTCTGCCGCGAGCGCGTTCTTCACCTCGGCGTCGGTGATGATCCGGTGCGCGTCGACGTCGACCAGGAAGATCCGGCCGGGCTCGAGACGGCCCTTCTCGGTCACGGTGGCCGGGTCGATGTCCAGGACACCGGCCTCGGAGGCCAGGACGACGAGACCGTCCTCGGTCACCCAGTAGCGGGAGGGGCGCAGGCCGTTGCGGTCCAGGACCGCGCCGACCTTCGTGCCGTCGGAGAAGACCACCGACGCCGGGCCGTCCCACGGCTCCATCAGCGTCGAGTGGAACTCGTAGAACGCACGCCGCTTCGGGTCCATCGTGGTGGCGTTCTCCCACGCCTCCGGGATCATCATCAGCATCGCGTGCGGCAGCGAGCGGCCGCCGAGGTGCAGGAGCTCGAGGACCTCGTCGAAGGACGCGGAGTCGGACGCTCCCGGCGTACAGATCGGGTAGAGCTGCTCGAGGTCGCCGGGGATCAGGTCGCTGGCGAGCAGCGCCTCGCGGGCGCGCATCCAGTTCCGGTTGCCCTGGACGGTGTTGATCTCGCCGTTGTGGGCGATGTACCGGTACGGGTGGGCCAGCGGCCAGGACGGGAACGTGTTGGTGGAGAACCGCGAGTGCACGACGCCGATCGCGGAGGCGAGGTCGGGGTCGGTCAGCTCGGGGAAGAACTTGTCCAGCTGGTCGGTGGTGAGCATCCCCTTGTAGGTGATGGTCCGGCCGGACAGCGACGGGAAGTACGTCGCAGTCTCCTTCTCGGCGCGCTTGCGCAGCCGGAACGCCATCCGCTCCAGCGCCAGGCCGAGCACACGGCCCGCCTGCGCGGTCACGAACAGCTGCTTGAACGTCGGCATCACCGAGCGGGCGGTCGCGCCCAGCAGCTCAGGGGTGGTCGGGATGTCCCGCCAGCCGACCACGTCCAGCTGTTCCTCGGCCGCCAGCTCCTCGATGCGCGCGACCGCCTTCGCGGCGTCGTCGGCGTCGGCCGGGAGGAAGGCGATACCGGTCGCGTAGCTGTGAGGCGCGGGCAGCTCGAACTCGCACGCCTTGCGGTAGAACGCGTCCGGGACCTGGATCAGGATGCCGGCGCCGTCGCCGGAATCGGGTTCGGCACCGGACGCACCACGGTGCTCGAGGTTCCGCAGGGCGGTCAAAGCCTTGGCCACGATGTCGTGGCTGGGTTCACCGGTCAGAGTCGCGACGAAGGCGACACCACACGCATCGTGCTCGTGGCGTCCGTCGTACAGACCCTCGCTCGGGAATGGGGGGCGACCATACATTCAGGAGCTCCCGTCGTCCTACGGTCAACACAACTGGCCGCGGGACAACACTGGCCCAAGCCGGGAGTCCCGAGACTACCTCATGACGCCCGCCACATGGACTTCCTGTCCACCGCGAAACGCCTTGATAACCCTCCGTAAGCAAGCGCTCACTCTGGCCCTCCATCATCCCAGCCAGGCCTCCTCCCAAACCACCCAGCTCACCTGAAATTCACCTGCTGAGACCGCGTCGCCCTGATAGGCGTGTCCTATGCCCTGGCAGCCTTCTCCCGACTGGCAACCGCTCACCCCCGGCACCGGCCAGGCGACCGGCGGCGTCTGGCGGGCCCCGGACGGACAGGTCGTGAAGCGCCTGGTCCCCGGCGTGACCGAGCCTCGCCACCACGCGTACTGGGAACGGCAGGCCCTCGTCGCCGAGTCCGGCGTTGTCGCACGTACGCCGGGGCTGCGTTCACCCGCATGTCGTGGCGTGGAGCGGGACGCGGGCGGCATTACGCTGCGGATGGCCTACACGTCCCCGGCGGGATGGACTCCAGGTGACCTGGCTGAGGCTCTGGGGCGCTTCGGAGCCTGTTTCGTGGTCGAGCCTGCCTGGGGTGCGCGCGACGTACTGCGGGAGCGTCTGCGGACCGTGGAGCGCCGCGGCGGGTGGGCTCCGTTGGCCCGCGCAGGGCTCGCCTCACCGGCGGTCGAGGAGCTCTGGGCGAGGCGTGAATCGGCGTTGGCCGTCCTGGACGGGCTTCCCCGGGTGCCGACACACGGCGACGCGCACACGGTGAACCTGCTCGGGCGGGACGGCGACGACGTGATCGCCGTCGACTGGGAACAGTTCGGCCTGGGACCGAGCGGCTTCGACCTCGGATACCTGCTCCTCGCCACCGACGTCCCCTTGGACGACCTGATCGCCGCGCACGGCGGCGACCGGACGTCGGGCGCGGTGCGCTGTGGGGCGGCGCTGGTTGCGGCGTACACCGGGGTGTCCCGGGCTGCTTGGGCGCTGACGCAGGACGACCCGGGTGATCACGTGGAGCGGTTGGTCAGGTTGTCGGCGGTTGTGGACGAGGCGGTCAGCCACGCCTCGTAGAACGCCTGATAGCTGGGAAATCGGGTCGTCGTCGCCTCGAGCAGCACGGCGTGCAGCGCGGGCGGCGGCTCGGGCAGCAGGACCAGCGCGGTGCGAGCCATGACGTACGCCGTCGTACGGCTGTCGATCGGCGCACCGAGGGCGTGCTCCTCGGGCGCCATGAAGCGGCTCGAGCCGAACATCCGGCCCATCGTGTTGCGGTACGGCCCGCGGTGGTACGTGTCCAGGTCCATCACGGTCAACCGGCGCGCGTCGAAGTCGTACAGCATCGCGCCGTCGTAGAAGTCGCCCTCGACCCAGCCGGCCGCGTCCAGGGCGGCGTGCAGTTCGTACAGGGCGTGGAGGGCGGCCAGGATCTCCTCGGTGGGCAGCGCCTGGAAGCGCTCGCGAGCCGCCGGTTCGCCCAGCAGGTCACCGTCACGCCACTCGTAGACGAGGAGCGGCCCGGCCGGCGACTCGACGACGGTGTGCAGCCCGGGCATCGTGTGGTGCGTGACCGACCGCGCCAGTTCGGCCGCGGTCCGGAGGAGGGCGACGCGGCCGTCGAAGTCGACGTACGGCCGGCTGTCGGTGGGGTCGCCGGCGGTCTTGACGAAGTACCGCGCGCCGTCGGCCTGCACGCCGTACGAGATGTTGCCGGAGTCCTGGGTGCCGAAGCGGGTGAAGATGGTGCCTAGCTGGTCGAGGTACGTCAGAGGCGGGACGTCGATCTCAGCGGGGAACATCCTGCCGACCCTAGTGGAGGAAACCCATGGCGCTCAGTGATTTTCCGCGGTACCCGTTGCTGTTCGGACCGAGCCCGGTCCACCCGCTGGAGCGGCTGTCGGCGCACCTCGGTGGGGCCAAGATCTGGGCGAAACGGGAGGACTGCAACTCCGGTCTGGCGTACGGCGGGAACAAGACGCGGAAGCTGGAGTACCTGATCCCGGACGCGCTCGCGCAGGGCGCCGACACGCTGGTGTCGATCGGCGGCTACCAGTCGAACCACACCCGCCAGGTGGCCGCGGTGGCGGCGAAGGTCGGCCTCAAGGCGGTCCTCGTCCAGGAGAACTGGGTGAACTGGCCGGACTCCCTCAACGACCGGATCGGGAACATCCTGCTCAGCCGGATCATGGGCGCCGAGGTGCGGCTGGATCCGTCCGGGTTCGGGATCGGCTTCAAGGACAGCTGGAAGCAGGCGCTCGCGGACGTCGAGGCGCGCGGCGGTACGCCGTACGCGATCCCGGCCGGCGCCTCGGACCACCGGCTCGGCGGACTCGGCTTCGCCCAGTGGGCCTACGAGGTGCAACAGCAGGAGCAGGAACTCGGCGTCTTCTTCGACACGATCGTGGTCTGCTCGGTCACCGGGTCGACGCACGCCGGGATGATCGCGGGCTTCGCCGGACAGGACAGGCCGCGCCGGGTGATCGGGATCGACGCGAGCGCGAAGCTCCAGGAGACCCGCGACCAGGTCGAGCGGATCGCGCGCGGCACGGCGGAGCTGATCGGCCTCGGCCGGGAACTGCGCGACGACGAGATCACGGTCCTGGAGGGCTGGGCCGGCGACGAGTACGGCATCCCGGTGCAGTCCACCCTCGACGCGATCAGGCTCACCGGTCAGCTCGAGGGCATGATCATCGACCCGGTCTACGAAGGAAAGTCGATGGCCGGCCTGATCGACCTGATCCGCACCGGCGACATCCCCGAGCACTCCACGGTCCTGTACGCCCACCTCGGCGGCCAGCCCGCGCTCAACGCCTACAGCAGCCTGTTCACCCAGACTCAGCCGATTCCGGGTCCCACGAGTGTGCCGACGAAGTAGGTGAGGCCGGCCGCGGCGGCGCCGAGGAGGAGTTGGCGGAGGCCGGAGTACCACCAGGAACGGCTGGTGACGTGGGAGACGACGGCGCCGCAGGCGAAGAGCGCGGTCAGGGACAGGATCAGCGACGGCAGGACGTTCCCGGCACCGACCAGGTACGGCGCCAGCGGGACGAACGCCCCGATCGCGAAGCAGATGAACGACGACGCGGCCGCGACCACCGGGTTCGGAAGGTCGGTGAGGTCGATGCCGAGCTCCTCGCGGACGTGCTCCTCGAGGGCCTGGTCCGGATCCGAGTGGAACTGCTTGGCGACCTTGCTGGCCAGGTCGGGGTCGAGGCCCTTCGCCCGGTAGGTCTCGGCGAGCTCGATCTCCTCGTCGATCGGGTGCTTCCTGATCTCGGCGCGCTCGACCTCGATCTCGGCGCGGGCGAGCTCGCGCTGCGACGCGACCGAGGTGTACTCCCCCGCCGCCATCGAGAACGCGCCCGCGGCCAGGCCCGCCAGACCGGCGAGCACGATGAACTTCGAGCCCGAACTCGTGCCGCCGTCCATACCGGCGATCAGCGCGAAGTTCGAGACCAGGCCGTCCATCGCGCCGAACACCGCCGGCCGTAGCCAGCCGCCGTTCACATCACGGTGCGTGTGGTCCCCGTGATGCTCGGCCGAGACCCCCGGGGTCTCAGTCACGAGACCCGTCGTTGGCTTTGGCGGTGGGCGCCTCGTCGCGGTCCGCCTTCGCTGCGCTCGGCTCGGCGGCATCCGGCTTCGCGTCGCTCGGCTCGGCGGCATCCGGCTCCGCGTCGCTCGGCTCGGCGGCCTGCTTCTCGCTGTCGGCCGGCTGGCCGGCGGCGGGGCCGGACGAGACGTCTTCCTGGCCCGGGTGGCGCTTGGCGCTGATGACGAAGGCGACCACGGCGAGGACGAACAGGATGATCGAGGTCCACACGTTCAGCCGGAGGCCGAGGAAGTGGTTCGCGGTGTCGATGCGCAGGTCCTCGATCCACGCGCGGCCCGCGGTGTACGCCGCGACGTACAGGAAGAACGCCCGTCCGTGGCCGAACTTGAAGCGACGGTCGAGCAGGATGATCAGCGCCACCACGCCCAGGTTCCAGATCGCCTCGTACAGGAAGGTCGGGTGGAAGGTCGCGAAGTCCTGGTACCCGGTCGGCCGGTTGCCGAAGGCGATCTCCAGACCCCACGGCTGGGTCGTCGGCCGGCCGAACAGCTCCTGGTTGAAGTAGTTGCCGAACCGGCCGAACACCTGCGCCAGCGCGATCCCCGGCGCCATCGCGTCCGCGACCGCCAGGAACGGGACCTTCGCCCGCCGGCAGGCGATCCAGGCGCCGAGGGCGCCGAAGCCGACCGCGCCCCACACGCCCAGCCCGCCGTGCCAGATCTTCAGGGCGTCGATCGGGCTGCCTTCGCCCGGGCCGAAGTACTGCTCGGCGTCGGTGATCACGTGGTAGATCCGCGCACCGACGAGTCCGAACGGAATGGCCCAGAACATGATGTCGGCGAGCACCGGCGCCGACCCGCCGCGCGCCACCCAGCGCCGGCGGCCGAGCCAGTAGCCGACGAAGATGCCGGCCAGGATGCACAGCGCGTAGGCGCGGATCGGCACCGGGCCGAGATGCCAGACACCCTGGCTCGGGCTGGGGATGGAGGCCGGAATCATCACGGCGGAACTCAGACTAGACATGGCAAGGGGGAACGCTACTCGACCCGTCAGACCACGGCCAGAAACCCACGGTCACGATGGGGCCTCAGACTACGGTCCCGGCGTCCTCTCAGCTCGCGATCGCGTCGACGGCCTTCTGCAGGCCCTCGGCGGTGTGCTCGTCCTCCGGGAGCTGCTTGCCGTTGACGAAGACCGTCGGGGTGCTGTTCACGCCCCGCTCGTCGGCCGCCTTGCCCACGGACTCCAGCCAGCTCGCGTACGTGTTGTCCTGCACGGCCTGCTGGAACTTCGCGTCGCCGACCCCGAGCTGTTTGCCGAGCTCGATCAGCTGGTCGGTCGTCCAGGACTTCGAGAAGTCGCCGTAGAGCTCGCCGACGAAGCTCACCGCCTTGCCGTTCGCGGCCGCCGCGGCGAACGCGTTCGCGAGCCGCGGCGAGGCGCCCGGGTTCACGAACTGCAGCGGCCAGTAGGTCAGCGTCGCCGTACCGTCCTCGACCAGCTTGTCGACGGTGGCCCCGGTCTTCTCCTCGAACTCCGCGCAGTGCGGGCAGCGGAAGTCGAGGTAGACGTCGATGTTCACCTTCGCGCCGGACTTGCCGACCGTGACACCCTTGCCGGCGGTGCCCGGGCCGGTGATGACCGCCGGCTCCGGGCGGCCGTTCGAGCTCACCTCGACCTTGGAATGGCCGCGGTAGTACTGCACGGCGACACCGGCGCCGAGCGCCAGCACCAGGACGATCACCACGACGATCCCGGGTGAGATCCGGCGCTTCTGCTGCTGCAGCAGCGGATTCACGGGGGCCTTCGACTTGCTCACGACGCGGTGACTCCTTGCGGTTCTGTGTCCGGTTCCGATACGACAGCGAACTTACTGACCGGGTGCAACCACAGCCAGCCGGCCAGCACCAGCAGGCCGACGTCCCGCAGGATCTCCTGCAGGTACTTCGTTTGTCCCGGGGCGACCTGACCGCCGCCGCCGAAGCAGCCGCAGTCGATCGACAGGCCGCGGGCCCAGGCGGAGGCCACCGCGACGATGAAAACGACCATGAAAACACCGGCCGCCACGGCCGCGGCGCGGACACCGAAGCCGATGATCAACAGCAACCCGATCGCGATCTCCAGGAACGGCATCCCCCAGCCGACCGGCTCGACCAGGGACGACGGCAGCAGTTCGTACGCGCGGACCGCCTGGGCCGCCGTCTCCGGATCGGTCACCTTCAACGCGCCGGCGACCAGCATCACGCCACCGAGGACGAGCCGCGCCAGCAAGGAGAACCACGGGAACCATGTCCTCACTGGTTGGCCTCCACCAGCTTCCCGAAGTCGTGCGCGAGGTCACCGATGGCGGCGTTCGACAACCAGAGCACGTTCGCCTTGTCGTTCTTGCCGAACCCGATCACCTGCGCTCCGTGACCGACCTCGTACCCCCCGGAGGGAAGCTTCTGCATCCCTTCCACGGGTACGCCGACCGCCTTCGCGATGTCCTTGACCGACGTCAGCGATCCGGTCAGCCCGACGAACGCCGGGTCGAACCGGTCCAGGTACTTGCGGATCACCGGTCCGGTGTCGCGCGCCGGGTCCGTGGTGATGAACAGCAACTGGATCTGGTCCTGCACCGGCTTGTCGAGCTTCGTCAGCGCGGACGCCACGTCGGCCATCACGGTCGGGCAGACGTCCGGGCAGTTGGTGTAGCCGAAGAACACCAGCGTGACCGGCTTCTTGGTCGAGGTGACCAGGTTGAACGCGTTCCCGCCGGTGTCGGTCAGGGTGGTCGCCGGCATCGAGTACGGCCGGTCGAGCGTCGCGCCGCGCAGCCCGTTGGGGTCCTGACTGCTGCGGATGATCGCGCCGCCCGGGTTGTCCGGCTTCTCTTCCTTGCCGCTGCAGCCCGCGAGGGCGAGCAGAGCCACCGCCGCCAAGAGCAGGACGGCGCTTCTGGTTCGACTCACGGCGGTACTAACGATCGACGGCCGAGCGGGGTTCCCGGCGGACGCCTTCGGACAGGGACTCCGCCAGCGCGCGGACTCCGGCCGGCCCGCCGTCCTCGAGTGCCTTGACCAGTGCCGCGCCGACGATCGCCGCGTCGGCGAACGCCGCGACACCGGCCGCCTGGTCCGCGTTCGAGATGCCGAGGCCGACACCGACCGGGATACCGGTCGCCGCCTTCACCCTGGCCACCAGCGGTGCCGCCAGGTCGGACGGCTTGTCCCGTGCACCGGTGACGCCCATCACGGCCGTCGCGTAGACGAAGCCGCGGCAGGCCGCCGTCGTCATCGCGATCCGCTCGTCGGTCGACGACGGCGAGACCAGGAACACCTTGTCCAGGTCGTTCTTGTCCGCGGCCGCGATCCACTCCGCGCCCTCGTCCGGGATCAGGTCGGGCGTGATCAGCCCGGCTCCCCCGGCACCGGCGAAGTCCGCCGCGAAGCGATCCACGCCGTACCGCTCGACCGGGTTCCAGTACGTCATCACGAGCACCGGCACGTCGGAGTACGCCGCGACCTTCTCCACCGTGCTGAGCACGTCGCGGGTCCGCACGCCTCCGGCCAGCGCGGCCGCGGCGGCGCGCTGGATCGTCACGCCGTCCATCACCGGGTCGCTGTACGGCAGGCCGATCTCGAGGACGTCGCAGCCGCCGTCGACGAGCGCCTTGATCGCGTCGACGCCGTCGTCGTACGACGGGAACCCGGCCGGCAGGTACCCGACCAGGGCCGCCCGGCCCTCGGCGTTCGCCTTCCGGATCGCGGCACCGGCCTTGCCCAGGGCAACGAGTTCGCTCACTGGCCGGATCCCTTCTCGCCCAGGCCGAACCAGGTCGCGGCCGTGTCCATGTCCTTGTCGCCGCGACCGGAGAGGTTCACCAGAATCGTTGCCTCCGGCCCCAGTTCCTTCGCGATCTCGAGCGCGCCGGCGACCGCGTGCGCGGACTCGATCGCCGGGATGATGCCCTCGGTCTTCGACAGCAGCCGGAACGCCTCCATCGCGTCGGCGTCGGTGATCGGCCGGTACGACGCCCGCCCGGTCTCCGCCAGCCACGCGTGTTCCGGGCCGACGCCCGGGTAGTCCAGCCCCGCGGAGATCGAGTGCGACTCGATCGTCTGCCCGTCCTCGTCCTGCAGCAGGAACGACCGCGCACCGTGCAGTACGCCGACCTGCCCGGCCGTGATCGTCGCCGCGTGCCGGCCGGTCTCGAACCCGTCGCCGCCCGGCTCGATGCCGTACAGCTTCACGTCCTCGTCCGGGATGAACGCGGTGAACAGACCGATCGCGTTCGACCCGCCGCCGACCGAGGCGACCGCCGCGTCCGGCAGCTTGCCGGTCAGCTCCAGCGTCTGCTCCCGCGCCTCGTCCCCGATGCCGCGGACGAAGTCGCGCACCATCGCCGGGAACGGGTGCGAACCGGCCGCCGTACCGAGGATGTAGTGCGTCTTGTCCACGCTGGCGACCCAGTCGCGCAGGGCGTCGTTGATCGCGTCCTTCAGCGTCCGGCTGCCGGTCTTGACCGCGATCACCTCGGCTCCGAGCAGCCGCATCCGGGCCACGTTCAGCGCCTGGCGCTCGGTGTCGACCTCGCCCATGTAGACCACGCACTCGAGGCCGAGGTACGCACACGCGGTCGCGGTCGCGACGCCGTGCTGGCCGGCGCCGGTCTCGGCGATCACCCGCGGCTTGCCCATCCGCTTGGTCAGCAGCGCCTGGCCGATCGCGTTGCGGATCTTGTGCGCGCCGGTGTGGTTCAGGTCCTCGCGCTTCAGCAGGATCCGCGCGCCGGCCACGTCCGACAGCCGGGTCGCGTCGTACAGCAGGCTCGGGGCGCCGATGTACTCGCGCAGCATCCGCTCGAACTCACCGGTGAACTCCGGGTCGGCCATCGCCTCGCGCCAGGCCTGGGTGAGCTCGTCGAGCGGCGCGATCAGCGCCTCCGGCATGAACCTGCCGCCGAAACGGCCGAAGTGCCCGAGCTGGTCGGGCAGCACAGTAGTCATCCGACAAAACCTTCCGAACCCGGCCCTACGGCGCGGGAGAGTTACGGCCCCGCGCCGTTTGGACCGGGCGGGCGTTCTAGTGCCGCTGCTGGATGGCGGGGTGCGATCCGGCGGCGACGAGGTCGGCGACCGAGGCGCGAGGATCGCGGCCGGTCACCAGGGTTTCACCGACGAGGACGACATCGGCCCCGGCGCGCGCGAACTCGATTACATCATGCGGGCCCCGGACGCCGGACTCGGCCACGCGCACCAGCTCGGTCGGGATCGTCGGCGCGACCCGGGCGAAGGTGTCCCGGTCGACCTCGAGGGTCTTCAGGTTCCGGTTGTTCACGCCGATGAGCTGGGCGCCGGCGTCCACCGCACGCCGGGTCTCCTCCTCGTCGTGTACCTCGACCAGCGGGCACAGGCCGATCGACTGGGCCCGCTCGACGAGCGAGACCAGCGCCTCCTGCTCCAGCGCGGCGACGATCAGCAGCACCATGTCGGCCCCGGCCGCCCGCGCCTCCCAGAGCTGGTAGGACGAGACGACGAAGTCCTTGCGCAGCACGGGCACGTCGACCCGGCCGCGGACCGCCCGCAGATCGTCCAGGCTGCCGTTGAACCGGCGCTCCTCGGTCAGCACCGAGATCGCCGCGGCGCCACCCTGCTCGTACTCCCCGGCCAGCGCGGCCGGGTCGGTGATCTCGGCCAGCTCGCCCTTGGACGGGCTGGAGCGCTTCACCTCGGCGATGACAGCGATCCCGTCGCCGCGGAACACCGGCATCGGGTCCTTGGCGTCGGGCTTGCGCTGGGCCTCCAGCTTCAGGTCGTCCAGGCTGACCCGCGCCTGGCGCTCCGCGAGGTCCTCCCGGACCCCGGCGAGGATGTCGTCAAGCACAGTCATGTCCGTCCGCCCTTCAGTGGTGGCCGTCGGTCGGGACCCCGAAGCCCAGCAGCTGCAGCACCTTGCCGGCCAGGGCGCCCAGCACCGCGATGCCGACAGAGATCCAGAACAGCACCCAGTTGGGCCCGAGCACCATCGCGATGGCACCGACCGTGAACGCGACCAGCACGATCGCCACCGCGGTCCAGGCCGCCGGGCTGTTGCCGTGCAGATCGTGGGGAACTTCCTCGCTCGCCCGCGCCGCTTGATCGGCCGTCGTATTCTCCATAGTTGGCGCCACTCCTCCTCGTGTCCCGTCCTATTGTGGCGGTAGCCCGCCGCGATCAGAGAGTCGGGTCCTCCCCGGCGTCGATCGCCTTCCACTGATCCGCCGGCGCGGCGGCCGGATCACGCTCGTAACGCTGGGTCGCCTGCCGCCATCGCTGCGCTGTCAGCACCGTGATCAGCCCGGCGCCGGCCAGCGCGATCCCGCCTGCCAGGGCGAACCACGGCGCCGGGCCGCCTGCCTGCGTCACCTGGTCCGCCAGTACGTCGCTCAGCTCCGGCCGCAGCCGGCTCAGTTCAGGACCATCGGGGCGGACGCTCAAGGAGACGACGATCGCCGCGAACCCGAGCAGCGCCACCAGACCGCCCAGAACTCTCCGCAGGAAGGTGCCGGCGAGCTTCGTCACCACGACAGCCACCACCCCCGCCAGCGCGAGCGTGACGGGCGCCTTGGTGATCGTGTAGCCGTTGAAGTCGACCACCGGCCGCCCGTTCCCCGGATCGGCCGACACCCAGGTCAGGTACGCCGACAACCCGAGCAGCGCCAGCGCCACGAGGGCGAGGACGTCGACCAGTCGCTGGGATCTCATACGTCGCTGAACGTTCCCGCGACGGCGATCGCGTTCAGCACCGCCGCCGCCTTCGTCCGGCACTCGGCGTCCTCGGCCGCCGGGTCCGAGTCCGCGACGATGCCGGCACCGGCCTGGACGTACGCCGTCCCACCGCGCAGCACCGCAGTACGGATCGCGATCGCGGTATCCGCGTCCCCGGCGAAGTCGAGATAGCCGACCACCCCGCCGTACACGCCCCGCCGGGTGACCTCGAGCTTGTCGATGATCTCCATCGCCCGCGGCTTCGGCGCCCCGGACAGTGTGCCCGCGGGGAACGCCGCGGTGAGCGCGTCGAACGCGGTCCGTCCGGCCGCGAGCTGACCGGTGACGGTCGACTCGAGGTGCATGACGTGGCTGTAGCGCCGGACGTCCATGAAGTCGACGACCTCGACCGTGCCGGGGGCGCACACCTTGCCGACGTCGTTGCGGCCGAGGTCGACGAGCATCAGGTGCTCCGCGCGCTCCTTCACGTCCGCGCGCAGCTCCTCCTCGAGCGCGTGGTCCTCCTCCGGCGTCGTACCGCGGCGGCGGGTGCCGGCGATCGGGTGCAGGATCACCTTGTTGTCGGTGACCTTGACCAGCGCCTCCGGGCTGGAGCCGACGATGTCGAACCCGTCCAGCCGGACCAGGTACATGTAGGGGCTCGGATTCGACCGGCGGAGCACGCGGTAGATGTCGAGCGCGGACGCCGACGTCTGCAGCTCGAACCGCTGCGAGACGACGATCTGGAACGCCTCGCCCGCGCGGATCTCCTCCTTCGCGTGCTCGACCGCCTCCCGGTACTCCGCGCTGGAGCGCTGCCGGTGCGGGTCGGGCTGGGCCTGCCGGTCCGCGCGGACGACGTACGACGGCGTGGGCTGCGCGAGGTCGCGCTCCATCGCGTCGAGCCGGCGTACCGCGTCGGCGTACGCCTCGTCGACGCGCTCGTCGGAGTCGTCCCAGTTGACCGCGTTCGCGATCAGCCAGATCTCGCCGGTCTCGTGGTCCAGGGCGGCCAGGTCGGTCGCGAACAGGAAGGTCAGCTCGGGCAGGCCGAGGTCGTCGGTGGTTGTGTCCGGCAACCGCTCCAGCCGGCGCACCGCGTCGTACCCGAGGAAGCCGACCATGCCGCCGGTCAGCGGGGGCAGGTCCGGCAGCCGCGGGGTGTGCAGGATGTCGAGCGTCTCGCGGAGCGCCTGCAGCGGGTCGCCGGTCTGCGGCAGGCCGACCGGCGGGTTGCCGGTCCAGACGGCCTCGCCGTCGCGCTCGGTCAGCGTCGCGGCGGAGCGGACGCCGATGAACGAGTACCGCGACCAGACGCCGCCGTTCTCCGCCGACTCCAGCAGGAACGTGCCCTCCCGCTCGGCCGCCAGCTTGCCGTACACACCGATCGGCGTCTCCGCGTCGCCGAGCAGCCGCCGTGTCACCGGGATGACGCGGCGGTCCTTCGCGTACTCACGGAACGTCTCCAGATCCGGCGCGGTCATGCGGCGACCTCGATCTCGCCGTGCTCGAAGCAGCTGCGGGTGCCGGTGTGGCAGGCCGGTCCTTCCTGGTCGACGAGGACCAGCAGCGTGTCCGCGTCGCAGTCGACGAGGATCTGCTTGACGTGCTGACGATGGCCGCTGGTCTCGCCCTTCACCCAGTACTGCTGCCGGCTCCGCGACCAGAACGTGCTCCGCCTGGTCTCCGCGGTACGGCGCACCGCCTCGGCGTCCATCCAGCCCACCATCAGGACCTCGCGCGTGTCGTACTGCTGCACCACCGCCGGGATCAGCCCGGCCGCGTCGAAGGTCAACTCGTCGATAGTCACCACCCCATTGTCCCCGATCCGGGGGTGGCTGCTGACCACGGTCCCGAACTGCGAAGATGGCCCGATGACTAGTGAGGCGGGGATCGAAGGGTTGTTGCGGGAGCATCCGGTGATCGACGGGCACAACGACCTGCCGATCGCGTTCTACGAGCTGTGCGGGTACGACCTGGACGCTCACGACCTGGCGGGCCCGGTGCCGGAGCTCAACACGGACCTGCCGCGGCTGCGCGCGGGTCACGTGGGCGGGCAGTTCTGGTCCCTGTGGGTGCCGCAGGACGAGCACGCGGTACGGCGTACGTTCGAGCAGCTCGATTTCGTCCGGCGGTTCGTCGAGCGCTTCCCGGACGACCTGCAACTGGCGTCCTCGGCGGACGACGTGGAGGCCGCGATGAAGGCCGGCCGGATCGCGTCGCTGATGGGCATGGAGGGCGGCCACTCGATCGGTGAGTCGCTCGGCGTCCTGCGGACGATGCGCGCGCTCGGCGTCCGCTACATGACCCTGACCCACAACCACAACGTGTCCTGGGCGGATTCGGCCACCGACGAGCCGGTGCTCGGCGGGCTGAACGACTTCGGCGAGGAGGTCGTCCGGGAGATGAACCGGATCGGCATGCTCGTCGACCTCTCGCACGTCTCCGCGGACACCATGCGGCACGCGCTCCGCGTGACCAGCGCGCCGGTCATCTTCAGCCACTCGTCGGCGCGCGCGGTCTGCGACGTACCGCGGAACGCACCGGACGACGTCCTCGAGACGCTGGCGGCGAACGACGGCGTCTGCATGGTCACCTTCGTGCCGTACTTCACCTCTCAGGCGTACGTCGACTGGGTCGAGGGCGCCCGCGTCGCGGCCGAAAGGGCGGGCCTGAGCACCGATGATCAGCCGGGCAATCCGATCCCGTCCCCGCTGAGGCCGGAGAACCAGGCGAAGCTCGCCGAGATCTACGGGCAGCCCAAGCCGGAGACCACGCTGGCGGACGTGGTCGCGCACGTCGAGCACGTCCGGGAGGTGGCCGGTATCGACCACATCGGGCTGGGCGGCGACTACGACGGCTGCCCGGAGTTCCCGGTCGAGCTGCCGGACGTGGCGTCGTACCCGGTGCTGTTCGGCGCGCTGGCCGACCGCGGCTGGAGCACCGAAGACCTCGGGAAACTTGCCAGTGGCAACATCCTGCGAGTGCTCCGGGCCGCCGACGACGTAGCGGCCGGCTAGGCGTCCCGGTACTGGGCTCGGATCTCGTCCAGCGCCTGCATCCCGGCGGCCTGGTACGTCGCGATCGCGCCGACGTTGGTCGCCGGCGTGACCGTGTAGATGCTGGACGAGCCCAGCTCCTGCAACGCCCGCGCACAGGCCAGGACCATCGCGGTGCCGTACCCGCGGCCGCGGTGCAGGCGGTGGACGCCCATCGGCTCGATGTAGCCGGGGCGTCCCTCGCCGGCGGACCACACGGTCGCCGCGGCGACGGACTCGCCGATCTTGTTGCGGAGCACCAGGCAACGCGCGTCGGCGTACGGCAGGCCGTCGGACATCGCGAACCAGCGCTCGTCGGTGAACGTCGACCCGTCGAACGACGCCCGCTGTACGCCGGTGCGCTCGTGGGCCTCCTCCGCGCCGATGACGCCGACCCGCAGACCGGGATCCGGCACCGGGTCGCCCAGGTCGCGGCGCAGCGGCACCCACGGCACGTCCGCGTTCCAGCCGTCCTTGAACAGCAGGTCCTGGACGAGCGCGCCCATCGGCGTCTCGACGTACACCTTGCCCTCGATCAGCACGCCGGCCGCGGGCGCGGACACGTCCTCGACGATCCGCTGCGCCAGCTCCTCGTCACGCTGGGCGTCCGGGGCGATCGACAGCCGCAACCAATCGGGCTCGTCCAGCATCCCGATCGCGACGATCTCCCCGCCACGCCGCCAGATCCGCGTAGCCGCCGCCGTCCGCTCGACCCCGAACCGCCAGAACCACCCAAGGTCCCCCGGATGCAACTGCAGCGGCACATCCTCCCGCTGCCACCCCCGCAGCACCCCCAAAACCTCACCCAACTCCGCCGCCCCCGCAACCCGCAACTCAATAACCATCCCCCGATCACACACCATCCCCCCTCCCCTCCGCACCCCACTTTGAGCCCCCACCCGCACCCCCGCCCGGCCACCAACCCACCCGCGTCGCCCCGCCCCACGTCAGCCCCACCCGCGTCGCCCCGCGTCAGCCCGCCCCGCGTCAGCCCACCCGCCCAGCCACCCGACGCCTGCCGCACCCGCTAGCCGGCCCCGACTGCCCGAAGTCCGACTTTGTGCATCAGATCCGTGGATCCCGAGGGCAGGCGTACGGCGTGCGTGCACAAAGTCGAGGTTGTCCACAGGGGGCCAGCGGGGAAGGCGTTGGTTCGGCGAGGATCGTGGTGTGGAGAGGATCCGGGAGGAGGTGCGAGCGAGGCTGGTTCGGCGGTGGAGCACACCGATGCGGCACGCGGAGCTTCTGGAGCTCGGTCTGCGGAAGTTCGAGATCGAGCGCCTTGTTCGGCGAGGGCACCTACAGCACGCCCATGGGCGCTATGTCGCCGGAAGCCTCGACCGCCGCATCGCGGTCATCGCGTGCGCCCAGTCGGCGCACCCTCGGTCGGTGATCAGTCACTTCTCCGCCGCGGAGCTCACCGGGCTCCGGGTCTGGTCGGACCGCGACGCCCGGCCGTCGGCGGACGTCTGGCTGACCTGCGAGCCTGGCCCTCGCCGCAACCTCAGGCGCGCGGACGTCGTCCTCCGCCGGGCCGGTCTCACCGAAACCGATCTCGACCTCCGTCACGGGCTGTGGATCACCTCAGCCGCCCGCACAACCGTCGACATCGCACGCGAACTCCCCTTCCGCGAAGCCGTGGTGACCGTCGACCACGCCCTCGCCCGGTCGGTGAGCCGCTCCGAGCTCGACGCCGTACTCGCACGCCAGTACCAATGGCCCGGAGTCGCGAAGGCGCGGGCAGTCGTCGCGTTCGCGGATCCGCGTGCGGAGTCTGCGCTGGAGTCGTACGCACGCGCGACCTTCGCGGAACGGGGTCTGCCGTCGGCGATACTGCAGGCTCAGTTCTGGGACGGCGACCACTGGCTGACAGATCGGGTCGATCTCTGGTGGCCGGAGTTCCGCACGATCGGTGAAGCCGACGGTCTGGAGAAGTTCGAGGCACCGACCGCGAGCGAACGTCGTTGGCGACTCCGCCGGGCCTTCGAGCGTGACCAGCGCCTGGCCGACCGTGGCCTCGAGTTGGTCCATTTCGGCTGGGAGGACGCCGTACTCCGTCCGGACGCACTGGTCCAGCGCTTCCGTGCCGCCTTCCAGCGCGGATCCCGTCGTACGGATCCCGCCCCCACCTGGCGCACCGCCGCCTAACCACGCGGCGTACCTCGAACCCGCCTTCCCGAGCCACCGGAAACCCGAGCTTCTCCGCCAGCCCCCGCGCGGCCAAGCCACCCGAGGCCAAGCAACCCGAGGGTAACCCTCCCAAGTCCACTCATCCGCCCCCCGGCCAGCCCACTCCAACCAGAACCCGCCCACCGGACGCCCGCCGGAGCCCACCGGACGCCCACCGGGCACCGGCCGGGCCGCCTCCGGCCGACTTTGTGCACCGTCTCCGCGTCAAGCACCTAGATCCGCGCGGACTGGGTGCACAAACTCCGCTACTCCGTGGCGCGGCGACGCGGGCGGTCGGCTCCGGCGGGGCGGCTCCGGCGGGGCGGATCGGCTCGGGCGGGCGGCTCGGGCGGATCGGCTCGGGCGGATCGGCTCGGGCGGGCGGCTCGGGCGGGCGGCTCGGGCGGGCGGCTCGGGCGGTCGGCTCGGGCGGTCGGCTCGGGCGGTCGGCTCGGGCGGGGCGGCTTGGGCGGGTGGGTGGGTGTTTGTGATTTCGGTGGTCGGGCACGGGGCGGGGGCTAGTGACAATCGACGGATGGAGTGGGCTGTGCTGACCCTGACTGAGAACGCGACGCTGGTGATCAAGAGCATCACCGGGGTCGAGGGCGCGCCGGAGGGGGCCGGGGTGCGGATCTCGCAGGACAACCCGGCGGATCCGGCGCTTGCGGTGACCACGACGGAGGCACCGCAACCGGGTGACCAAGTGGTGGAGGAAGCCGGTGCGCGGGTCTTCCTCGAGCAGAACGCCGCGAACGCTCTCGACGACAAGATCCTGGACGCGGCGGTCGACGACAAGGGCGGTGTCGAGTTCCTGCTCGTACCGCAGCCGGGCCAGGGTCGCGAGAACGGCGCCGCCCCGACCCCCTGACAAGGCGAACTGTCCGCCGGCCGGGAAGCACGACCCCGGCCGGCCGACGGGCACGTAACGACAACGATGCCCCGCCACGACCGCCCACCGGCAAACGCGACCGACAGCTCCCGCCCGACCCAGCGAGCGCGAGCGACAGATCCCACGGGGTGCCGGACAGTTGCTCGCCGGGGTTTGCCGGCCGCTGCTGAAGCTGGGTGCTGCGGCGGGCAGGTGGTCGTAGGGTTCGTCGGCTGCTGCCGGAGCTGGATCCCGCGGGGCGCCGGACAGCTGCCCGACGGGGTTCGCCGGCCGCTGCCGGAGCTGGGTGCCGCGGGGCGGCGGGCAGGTGGTCGCGGGGTTCGCCGGCTGTGGTGGGAGCTGGGGGCTGCGGGTATTACAGGGCGCTGCGTTGGGCGATCCAGCTTTGGTGGAGGCGGGTGTAGACGCCGCCGGCGTCGACGAGTTGGGTGTGGGGGCCTCGCTCCACGATCTTGCCCTCGTCGAAGACGAGGACCTCGTCGGCTGCCTCGGCCGTCGACAGCCTGTGGGCGATCGTGACCGACGTACGCCCGGTCATGAGGCGCTCGAGCGCCGCGTTCACCCGGACCTCGGTGCCGGGGTCGACCGCTGACGTCGCCTCGTCCAGGACGAGCAGGTCCGGGTCGGCGATGTTCGCGCGGACCAGCGCCACCAGCTGCCGTTCCCCCGCGGACAGCGACTCACCGCGCTGACCGACCGCCGAGTCCAGCCCGTCCGGCAGCGACTCCAGCCAGTCCGTGAGGCCGAGCGACTCGAACGCGGTCAGCAGCTCCGCGTCCGTCACGTCCGGCCGGCCGAACCGCACGTTGTCCGCGAGCGACGCGTCGAACAGGTACCCGTCCTGCGGCACCATCACGACCCGCTCCCGCAGCGACTCGAACGAGATCTCGCGCGCATCCACCCCGTCCAGCTTCACCGCCCCGGACGTCGGATCCATCAACCGGGTCAGCAGCTTCGCGAACGTCGTCTTGCCCGACCCGGTCTCCCCCACCACCGCGACCCGCCGATGCGGCTCGATCCGTACGTCGACATCGCGCAGCACCAATTCCCCTTCCGGGTAAGCGAAATCGACGTTCTCGAACTCGACCGTGATCGGCCCGCGCGCCTGCTTCACGCCCTCCTCGCCCGGGTCGGCGACGTCGGCCGGCGTGGCGATCACGCCGAGCACGCGCCGCCAGCCGGCGAAGGCGCTCTGCGCGTCGGTCAGCACCTGCGTGGCGATCTGCACCGGGTCCGAGAACAGCGCGACCAGGAACATGAACGCGAGCAGCTCGCCCAGCGTGGCCTGCCCGTCCACGCCCAGCAGCACACCGACCGTCAGGACGCCCGCGTTCGCGAAGCCCGCGGCCAGACCGCCGATCGAGAACGTCAGGCCGGTGAGCCCCTGCGCCCTCGTCGCCGTCCGGCGGTAGTCGTCGATGGACGCGTCGATGCGGTCCTGCGTGCGCTGCTCGATCGCGTACGAGCGGACCACCTGCGCGCCGACGACCGGCTCCGCGATCGCGGACAGCATCTCGCCGACCTTCGCCCGGACCACGCCGTACGCCGCCGACATCGCGCGCTGCAGGTACTTCAGGCTCGCGAACAACGGGACGAAGCACAGCAGCACGACCAGCGCGAGCTGCCAGGAGTACACGAACATCACGATCGTCGCGAGCAGCATCTGCCCGAGGCTGACCAGGAAGATGAACCCGCCGAACTGCAGGAACTGCGACACCGTGTCGACGTCCGACGTGACCCGGCTGACCAGCGCGCCGCGCCGCTCGGTGCTCTGGGTCAGCACCGGCAGGTCGTGCACGTGCCGGAACGCCTTGATCCGCATCGTCGCCAGCCCGTGCTCCGAGTTGACCGCGAGCCGCACGGTCGTCAGGTACGACGCGCCCGCGGTCAGGATCACGCCGAGCGCGCAGATCAGGCACATCCAGGCGACGTACGACATGTCCGGACCGCCCGGCCCCGACAGCCCCTTGTCGATCGTCTGCTGCACCGCGATCGGTACGACGATCCGCCCGGCCGTCATCGTCAGCGCGAGGATCCCGGTCAGCCACCACCCACGCGCCAGCTCGGGCGAGACCTTCAGACCGTCCTTCAGCGTCTGCAGCCCACCCGCGTTGTCACCGTGATCAAGCCGACTAGCTTCCGCGGCGCTCATCCGCGTCCTCGCTTCGCTGCGGGCGCGGATGTGCGCCGCAGGGCGCTGTGTTTGATGATGACCTCGCTTCGCTCGCTCATCGCGCCGACGCTCCTTCCGAGTCCAAGTCATCGATGTCCGCGGCAAGCTCCGCCTCTTCCTGGCGTCGCTCGGCGTCCTTCTCGTAGGCGTCCACCAGCTCGCGGTACGCCGCCGAGGTCTCCTGCAGTTCGGTGTGCGTGCCGTGCGCCCGGATCCGGCCGTCGTCGAGGAACAGCACCTCGTCGGCGAGTGAGATCGTCGCCTTCCGGTACGCGATCACCAGCACCGTCGTGGCCGCTCCCGCGTCCTCCTGTACGGCGGTCCGCAGCCCGGCGAGGATCCGCGCCTCGACCTGCGGATCGACCGCGCTGGTCGCGTCGTCGAGGATCAGCAGCCGCGGCCGCCGTACCAGCGCCCGAGCCAGCGCGATCCGCTGCCGCTGCCCGCCGGACAGCGTCGTACCGCGCTCGCCGACCTTGGTGTCCAGGCCGTCCGGCAGCGCCTTCACGAAACCGTCGCCCTGCGCGATCCGCAACGCGTCCCAGACGTCGTCGTCGGTGTGGTCGCCGCCGAGCGTGATGTTGCCGCGGATCGTGTCGTCGAACAGGAACGCGGTCTGCGCCACCAGCGCGACCGATCCGGCCAGCTCGTCGCGCGCCAGGTCCCGCACGTCGACCCCGTCGATCTTCACCGCGCCCTGCTCCGGGTCGACGAGCCGCGTCAGCAGCGTGGTCATCGTCGACTTCCCGGAACCCGTCGGCCCGACGACCGCGACGGTCCGGCCGGGCTCGATCGCGAAGTCCACACCGGCCAGTACGTCGCGCTCCGGCAGGTACCCGAACCGTACGTCGGCCACTTCCAGCCGGGCCGCCTTCGTCGACGTCAGCCGCGCCTCGCCGTACTCCATCCCGCCCTCGGCGGTGAGCACGCGCTGTACCCGGTCCCACCCGACGACCGACCGCGGAAGCTCGCCGAGCACCCAGCCGAGCGCCCGGATCGGGAACCCGATCAGCGTGAACAGGAACGCCACCTGGACCACGTCACCCGCGTCCGCCCCGCCGGAGCGCACCCTCCCCACGCCGACCAGCAGCACCGCGAGCACCCCGAGCCGGGGCAGGCCGTCGATCACCGGGTCGAACATCCCGCGGGCCTTGTTCACCGCGATGTTCGCGTCCCGGAGCGCGTACGTCGGGGCGCGGAAGCGCTCGGTCTCCGCGGCCTCCCGGCCGAGTGTCTTCACGACCAGCGCGCCGTCGAACGACTCGTGCGCGACCTCGGAGACGTCCGCACGCAGCTGCTGCGCCCGGGTCGCGAGCGGCTGCAGGTAGCGCTGGAAGATCACGTTCGCGACGAAGACCAGCGGGAACACCAGGCAGCCGACCAGCGCCAGCCAGACGTCGGCCGCGAACATCGCGATGGTCGCGAAGATCAGCATCGCGATGACGCCGATCGCCATCGGCAGCGGCGCGATCACGAACCAGGTCGACTCCACGTCGGCGTTCGCGTTCGACAGCAGCATGCCGGTCGAGTGCTGGTGGTGCCACTCCAGCGGAAGCTTCAGGTACTGCCGGGTGACCCGCCGGCGGTACTTCGCCTGCAGCCGGAACTGCATGATTCCGGCCCCGAGCCGCCGCCCGACGATGCCGATCGCGTTCAGGATCGCGATCCCGATGAACAGCGAGATCAGCACCGCGATCGCGCCCGCGCTGGTGTCGCCGCTCTCGAACGCCGGCCGGATCAGCCGGTCGGTGGACCAGCCGAGCGCCCAGCCGCCGGCCACGGTCATCGCGCCGTACAGCATACTCGCGACCACGGACAGCGCGAAGATGCCCGGCTCCTCCCAGATCGCGACGCGCAGCACCCCGAATCCCCGCCGGGTGACGCTGCCCTTGTCCGGGACTTTCGGTGGCACGGGCAACACACTCCAGGCAGTCAGGTGCATACGTGGGACACGGCAATGACAACGATTGACATTCTGCCACCCCCGTCCGACAACTACGATCGAGAATGTGACCGACTACAGCCGGGTGGAACGACTCGCTCTGTGTGACCTGTTCGACCAGGTCGGACCTGCCGCGCCCACTCTGTGCGAGGGCTGGGACGCCTACGACCTCGCCGTGCACCTGTACGTCCGGGAGGCGGACCCGATGGCCGGGCCCGGCCTGATGATCCCCGCGCTCTCCGATACCACCGAGCGGCGGATGCAACGGGTGAAGGAGCGGTACGGGTTCGCCGCGGTCGTCGGCAAGGTACGCACCGGGCCGCCGGCCGTGTCCCTGTTCGCGGTGCCGAAGCTCGGTGCGCAGCTGAACACGACCGAGTACTTCATCCACCACGAGGACGTACGGCGCGCCCAGCCGTCGTACGACGTCCGAACGCTGCCGCGCGAGCAGCAGGACGGCCTGTGGAAGGCGGTCCGGCTGTCCGCGAAGGCGATGGCCCGGAAGGCGCCGAGCGGCGTGGTGCTCCGGCGGCCGGACGGCACGAGCAGCGTCGCGAAGCGGCCGAACGAGCGAGGCTCCGTCACGGTGACCGGCGAGCCGGCCGAGCTGGTGCTGTTCTGCAGCGGGCGGCAGGCGGTGGCCGACGTACAACTGGACGGCGAGACGGAGGCGGTGGAGCAGCTCCGCAACGCGTCATTCGGTCTCTGACCGCTTGCGCCGGGCGCGCCGGACCAGGCTGCTGACCACGGTGGTGAGGGCGACCAGTGCGATCGCGGCCACCACGCCCTCCCACGGCTCGTCGAAGAGCGCGTACCCGAGCAGACCGATCGCCATGTAGACCGCGGCCCACAGCGACGAAGCAGTCAGGTCGACGATGGCGAACCGCTCCCACTTGTACCCGGCGAGGCCGGCGGCCAGCAGCACCGGCACGCGGCCGCCCGGGATCAGCCGGGACGTCAGCAGCACGGTGATCTCGTGGTCGGCCAACCGTTCCCGGAGATTGTCCAGCGACGCGTTGTCACGCAACCACCCGACCCGCTTGGCCAGCCGCTCACCGCCGAACCGGCACCCGGCGTACACGATCAAATCGCCGACATACGCTCCGGCCGCGCCCGCGATCAGCACCCCGACCAACCCGATCGGGCTGCCGTGCGATGCCAGTACGGCGCCCGCCGACACCGCGGCGCCCGTCGGCAGCACGGGAAGCACCGCACCGATCAGCACCGCCCCGGCGAGCGCGAACAGGTACCACAGGTCGAACTTGGTGTCTCCGGTCATCCACCGACCTCGACCGTCTGACCCGGCACCAGAACCTCCACCTTCACCGCGGGATCCACCTCGGTCATCGCGGTCTTGAACCTGTCCCCCGGCGCCAGGAACAGCTCCGGTTTGATCCAGTCACAGCCGATCGGCCAGAACGTCCCGAAATGTACCGGCACCGCCATCGACGCGCCGACCCGCCGCACCGCCTCCGCCGCGCGGACCGGATCCAGATGACCGGGACCGAGCGACGGTCCCCAGCCGCCCACGGGCACCAGCGCGAGATCGACCTGCCCGGCCTCCGCCGCGAGCCCGTCGTACAGGTCGGTGTCGCCCGCGAACCACACGCTCGGCGCCCCGTCGACGCGGTACCCGAGTGGCTGCGCGGAGTACGACGACCACGGCAGCCGCCGCCCGTCGTGATGGGCCGTGACGGCGGTGATCTCGAGCGAGCCGATCCGGACCTGGTTGCCCGGGGCAACCTCGATGCAGCGGTCCGAGTACTGCGGTCCGCGGTCGGCGTGGATCAGCCGCGCCGCGCCCCGCGGTACCACCAGCGCGGCGTCCGGCGAGATGAACGGGAACGAGGTCAGGTGCAGGTGGTCGGCGTGCAGGTGCGAGATCAGCACGGCATCGCACTCCCCCGCCTCGGGGGCCGGCGCCGGACCGCGCCGGCGGCGCAGATGGGCGATCCGCGACGTCAGCACCGGGTCGGTCAGGAGCCGCGTGCCGTTCGCCTCGATCGTGGTGGTGGCGTGCCCCCACCATGTCACTCGCATGTCACTCGCATGTCACTCGCATATCACTCGCATGTGACTCGCACGCTTCAGGCCTCCACCTTCGACTCGACCGGCTTCGTGAGGTCCTTGCGGTGCCCCAGCTTCTCCAGCCAGCCGATCAGCACTTCGTGAACCGCGTCGGAGCCTACGGGAGGCTCGTCGAGCACCCAACGACTCGGGTGCACCAGCACCGCCTCGGTCTGCCAGCCGCCGACCCCGCCGTGACAGCCGACCAGTTCCTCGAACGCCGCCACCTCGTGGGTGAACTCGTCGAGCCGGCTGACCACCACGAGGTCGCCGTTGTGCGGCATCTCGGCCTGGCGGAGCATCGAGGCGGCCGCGGGTTCGCCGTACGGCGCCAACGGGTCCTCCCCTTCGACCCGGCCGGACCGCAGGACCCGGACACCGGCCCGCCCGATCGCGACCGGCCCCTCGGCGAGCGAGTCCACCACCACGAACCCGATCCCGGGATGGGTCGCAAGACCCGGGATCAGCTTCGGATGGAGCAGCTCGATCTCCTCCAGCGGCACCCGGCCGGGCGTGGTCGCGAGGTAGATCAGCGCGAGGTTGCCGGACGCGGTGACGACCATCTGCTCGTCCGGGGCCACCTGCGGCTCGCACTCCTTCGGGCCGAGCTCCACCTCGCCGTCTTTCACGTGCAGCGCCTTCCGGGTAACCGATCCGGCCACGCTCCGACGCATGCTGAGCTCGGTGAGGAAGGCGTTCACCGGCCCCCAGCCCTCGGACTTGCCGACCGCGGCGACCGGCTCCTTGGTGGTGTCGACCAGGTCGTCGACCACCTCGGCGAGCGTCCGGCCGTACCGCTGCAGGAACGTCGAGCCCTGGCTCTGGCCGTGGTCGGACAGCACGACGATCTCGTACGAGTGCGGAAGGATGTCGATGATCCGGCGCAGCGCGCCGAGCACCCGGTCGAGGCCTTCCAGGGTCTGCAGGGACTCGGCCCGGGTCGGTCCGGCGTGGTGCGCGACCTCGTCGTAGTCGACGAAGTCGCAGTAGATCACCGGGGTGCCCTTGACCAGTTCGTCGGTGATCAGCGAGACGTTCAGGTCGCGGAGCAGGACGTTGGTGACCGCCCGCAGGAAGATGTACGCGCCGCCGCGCTTGACCCGCGGGACGAGGCGACGCGCGCGCTGGCGGCGGGCCTGGTGCAGCTCCTTGATCATCTCCGCGACGCACAGGATCAGGCCGCGCGCGGCGCCCTGGGGACTGGAGAAGAACCGCACGTACCCGCGGCTGCGGCTGTTCGGCAGGCCGGCGCGGCTGAACACCAGTTCGCACTTGTCCGCGTCGCCGGACCAGTTGTTGCTGATGCTGACGCCGCCGTCCGCGAGCAGGCCGCGCCCGGTGGACATCCGGGCCTCGATCTCGGCCGCGTCCCGGCCGCGGTTGGTGACCATCACCCGGCCGGTCTCCTTCTCGTACCACCGGAAGGCCGGGATGTGCCGCGAGCCGCCGTGCAGGATCCCGGCCTGGCTCGCGGGCGTGGTCGCCGGCACGCCGGTGTGCCAGGCGAGCATCGAGTGGTTGCCGTCGCGGATCCAGCCGCCGAGGTTCGGCAGGTTGCCGGCCAGGACCATCCAGTTCAGCAGCGGCGCGGACAGGCCGTCGATCTGGATGATCAGCATCCCGGTCTTCGGCGCCGGCTGGATCCGCCGGGCGCGGCGGTGCACGAGCCGCATCACCTCGGCGACGTACGCGTCGTCACTGCCCGCGTACGCGACCCAGCCGACGAAGGCGCTCACCGACGACATCACGATCGCGACCAGCACCGGCGCCTCGACACCGCCGTGCAGGTTCACCCCGGGGTCGACGGTGATGCCGAGGTAGACGACCGCGAACTGCGACAGCAGGCCGCCGACGAGGACGCCGATCGACCCGATCAGGACCGCGATCCCGGCCAGGATCCAGCGCATCAGCATCGAGAACACCGCGAGCAGGACGACCAGCCGCAGGATCGGCAGCCGGCCGTCGCTGCTGATCTGCGGCAACGTCCAGAACGTGATGATCAGCGTGATCAGGGAGGCGAGGCCGCCGTACAGCATCGCCTGCAGACCACGTCCGGTACGGCGTACGTCCAGCCACAACGGACGTCGGCGCCGGTCCTTGGACAGCTGTTCTGGTGGTTTCGCCATTCTCCTGCTTCGTGCTCCCCGTAGTACTCGACGTTGTGCAGTACGAGACTACGGGGTCGCACCGACGGCTTTACTGCACTTCGAGGTAGTCGACCTCCGTGTACAGGGTGCCCTTGGTCAGCCGGATCGTGTTCCAGCCGGCCTTGAGCGTGACGGAGACCGAGCTCTGGCGCCAGTTGTCCCAGCCGGTGACCGGATAACTGACCGAGCCCGCGTTGTTGCCGTTGACAACGAGGCCGTGGCTCGCGGTGGACGCCGAGCCGTTGGCGTACCCGACGTGCAGCGTGTAACCACCCGCGACCGGAGCGAACACGGTGTTCTCCACCCACGAGTCCGCGTAGTCGATGTACGCGACCACCTTCCCGTCCGACGCGCCGGCGGCGTTCGACCGTACGACGCAGTGGTTCAGCGTGCCGCGTTCGGCCTCGTACCGCACGCGGCTGCCGCGGACCACCGGGTAGTCGTTCGCCCACCCGACGTCGGCGACGTACACGTGCCGGCCGCCGCCGACCCACCCGTGGACGAACACCTTGTTGCCGACGACGTCCGCACCGCCCGGCCCGCAGATGCGGCCGTCGAACGTCGCGGTCGTCATCAACGGGCGGTACGCCGTCGTCCACGGGCCGCTCAGGCTCTTCGAGGTCGCGTACGACGTCAGGTAGTTGCAGTCGGTGTACCCGCCGCCGGAGAAGAACAGCACGTACTGGCTGCCGCGCTGCACGAGGTCCGGCGCCTCGATCACACTGTTCGACGTGAGCATCGCGGTGTTGCCGCCCACCAGGGTCCGGCCGTTGTCCGCGGTCCGGGTCAGCCAGAGCGTCGACGGCTTGCTAATCGCGTTGCCGTCGTTCTTCCAGACGAGGTAGCGGGTGCCGTCGTTGGCCACGAACGTGTTCGCGTCGATCGCGCCGCCGAGGTCGAGCGGGCAGATCAACGGCGCCGTACCGACGGGCTGGAACGGACCGAGCGGATTCGTGGCGGTGGCTACGCCGACGCACTGGCGGCCGGAGGCCTTGTGCCAGGCGGTGTAGGTGAGGGTGAAGCTGCCGTCGGGGTTCGGGTGGACGTCGGGCGCCCAGGTGCGGCCGGGCTGGGCCCACGCGCTCGACGGGCCGCCGGGCATGGCGTCGCCGCGGACCGTCCACGGGCCGTTCGCGCTCGGCGCGGTCGCGACCGGAACGGTGCCGCGGCCGCCGTTGGTGGCGTAGGCGTACCAGGTGCCGTTGTGCTGGAAGACGTCCGGATCGGGGAAGTTCTCGCCGATGACCACGCTCGGGAAGACGGCGGCCGTGGTGGCCGCGGGCGCCGGCGGTGACAGGAAGGCTGTGAGGCTGAAGACGGCCAGAGCGGCCGCCAGAAGTCTGCGGGAAAGTCGCGGCATGCGGGACTCCTCAGGTGGGGGCGGATACCTGTACGACGAACTTTTCCATCGATTCACCTGAAACGCGAGAGCTCGATCGCGCTGATCGCTGGACCCAGGGCGTCCGGGGGTGGAGACTCCGCTTGTTGGTTTCCGCCTGGGTTGAGGGAGTGTCTCGTGAGTCTTTTACCGAGAGTGTCGGGGCGTGGGGTGGTCGCCACCGTCGCCGCGGTTGCGGCCGTCGTCGCGGGAGGTGCCGCTGGTGGCGCCGGTGGCGTGATGACGCAGTCGGCTCAAGCGCCGGCCGCAGTACAGCAGACGGCGCTGCAGCAGAAGCTGGACAGCTTGCTGAACGACAGCCGGTACGACGGTTCGCAGGTCGCGCTCGTGGTCCGCGACGCGACCACCGGCGAGACCTTGTACGACCGGAACGGCGGCCAGCGGATGCTGCCCGCGTCGAACACCAAGCTGTTCAGCTCGACGGCCGCGATGCACGTGCTCGGCCCGTCGTACCGCTTCCACACCGACGTCCTCGCCACCGCACCCGTCCGCGGTGGACAGCTCGTCGGTGACCTCTACCTCAAGGGGTACGGCGACCCGACCGCGCTCGAGTCGGACTACGCCGCCCTGGCGAAACAGCTGAAGGCGGCCGGCGTACGGCGCGTCTACGGCAACCTGATCGCGGACGACACGTACTTCGACCACGTCCGCCTCGGCGACAGCTGGGCCTGGGACGACGAGCCGTTCTACTACAACGCCCAGATCTCCGCGCTGACGCTGGCGCCGGACACCGACTACGACTCCGGTACGGCGATCGTCGAGAGCCGCCCCGGTGCGACCGTCGGCGCTCCGGTGCAGCTCGCCCTGGTTCCGGCGAACGGCGTACTGCAGCTGGTGAACACCGCGACCACCGGCGCGGCCGGATCGTCGAACACGCTGAGCATCGAGCGCGACCACGGGACGAATGTCGTCCGCGCGACCGGCTCGGTGCCGCTCGGCGCGTCGGTCGGCGAGGAGTGGGTGACCGTCTGGGAGCCCGAGCTGTACGCCGCCGACGTGTTCCGGCGCGCACTCGCCGCGGAAGGCATCTCGGTGAGCGGCCGGATCAAGAACGCCGCGACGCCGGCGGGCGCGACCCGGTTGGCGCGGGACGAGTCGATGACGGTCGGCGAGCTGATGACGCCGTTCCTCAAGCTCTCCAACAACATGCACGCCGAGACGCTGGTCAAGGCGATGGGCGCGGTCGCCGAGGCCGAAGGCAGCTGGCCGGCCGGGCTCGGCGTGACGACCGACTACGCCAAGAGCGTCGGCGTCGACACGAGCCGGATCCGGCTGTCCGACGGCTCCGGACTGTCCCGCAAGGTCAACGTGACCGCGGATGCGATCACCGACCTGCTGATCGGCGTACAGAAGGAGACGTGGTGGCAGCAGTGGTACGACGCCCTGCCGATCGCCGGCAACCCGCAACGGTTCGTCGGCGGGACGCTGCGCAGCCGGATGGCGAACACACCGGCCGCCAACAACCTGCACGGCAAGACCGGCTCGCTCACCGGTGTCACGTCGCTGTCCGGCTACGTGACGAACAAGGACGGCCGGAAGCTGGCCTTCGCGATGATCAGCAACAACTACCTGATCAGCCCGCGCTCGATCGAGGACGCCGTCGGCGTCACGCTCGCGTCGTGGTCCGACCAGGCACCCCCGGCCGCCGTCTCCACCTTGAGGACGGCGCAGTCTGCCTGTGAGCTGGAGTGGGACAAGGCCTGCTAATTGGGTAGCCAGCGCGGCGGTCGTTCCTCACCATGTGTGAATGACCGCCGTACTGCCTGAGACCCACACCGTCCGGCCGCCGACGCGCGAGGACGCGCAGGCGATTCTCGAACTGGTGTCCGCCTACAACACCTCGGTGATCGGCTTCGCCGACTACACCCTCGAGGACGCGGAGGACGAGCTCTCGGAGCCGGGCTTCGACCTCGCGACCGACAGTTGGCTCGTGTTCGACGACGACCGCCTGGTCGGGTACGGGGCGGTCTTCGGCAAGGGCGATCACCGGGATCTCGACATCGACATCGTGACCGCCGAGGTGGACGTCGAGCGCTGGCTGCTCGACCGGGTCCTCGACCGGGCGGCCGGGTTCGCGCGGGAGTACGGCCACGCGGCTGTCCAGGTCGACACGGTCAACTACCAGGCCGACGTCGCCCGCCGGGACCGCTTCGCCGGCTACGGGTTCGAGCGGGGCACGACGTTCCACCGGATGCGGATCGACCACGCCGGCCAGGTCGCCGCGCCGGACGTCCCGGCCGGTGTCACGGTCCGCCGGGGCACGCCGGACGAGACGAGCCAGCGGGCCGCGCACGACGTACTGAACGCCGCCTTCGACGGGCAGTTCGGGTTCACGCCGCGTCCGTTCGAGGAGTGGAAGGCGTCGCAGGAGAACCATTCCGCCTTCGACTGGTCACAGCTGACGTTGCTGGAGCTGGACGGCGAGGTGGTCGCGATGCGGCTGTGCAACGACCAGTTCGTCGAGGACGAGGACTGCGGGTACGTCGGCCGGCTCGCCGTACTGGAGAAGGCCCGCGGGAAGGGGCTGGCGAAGTTCCTGCTGCGGGACCAGTTCGCGGTGGACGCGGCGGCCGGACGGACCGGCACGATCCTGCACGTCGACACGAACAACCCCACTCCGGCGCTCGGCGTCTACCTGTCGGTGGGCATGCAGGCGGTGCTGGTCATGGAGGTCTGGCGTCGCCAGGTCAGCGCATGAGCCTGCCGGTCGGTCACACCGCCCGCCCGATGCGGCTCGACGACGCCGCGCTGATCGCAGAGCAGTCCGCCGCGTACACCTCGGCCCTGCTCGGGTTCCCGAAGCACAGCCCTGAGGACGTCGCCAACTACCTGCGCGACCCCGGCGTCGACCTGGCGACCGACGGCTGGGTCGTGAACGGCCCGGACGGGTTCGCCGGTTCGGCCACCGCGGTACGGATCACCGGCGGCTCGCACGTCAACGTCGACATCCTCGGCGAGGACCCGGCGGTGCTCGGCTGGCTCCTCGACCAGGCGGAACGGCGGGCCCGCGAGGCCGGCCGCGCCGAGGTGATCCTCCGCGTCGGCGTCATCCACTCCGACGAGCGCCTCGCGGCGATCCTCGCCGCACGCGGCTTCGCGATCGGTACGTCGGCGCACCGGATGCGGATCACCTTCGACGGTCCGGTTGCCCCGCCCGTCGTACCGGAGGGAGTCGTCGTACGCCGGGGCGCCCCGGACGAGGCGAGCCGCCGGGCAGCGCACGCCGTACTGATGGAGGCGTTCGAGGAGCAGCCCGGGACGCTGCCGCGGCCGTTCGAGGAGTGGGCGGCGTCGCGGGAGAGCCGATCGACGTTCGACTGGTCGCAGGTGACGATCGCCGAGCTCGACGGGCAGCCGGTCGGGATGACCGAGTGCAACGACAACTTCGTCAGCACCGACAACTGCGGGTACGTCGGGCGGCTGGCCGTCGTGCCGTCCGCGCGCGGACGCGGACTGGCGAAGTTCCTGCTGCGGAACGCGTTCGCCGTCGACGCCGCCGCGGGACGCGCCGGCACGATCCTGCACGTCGACACGAGCAACCCGACGCCGGCGGTCGCTCTCTACACCGGCGTCGGGATGCGCCCGGACCTGATCAGTGACGTCTGGATGCGCACGATCGCGATCTGAAGCATTGCTCTCAGAGATCTGAGAGATTACTCTCGAAACATGTCTCTCAGGAATCCGTACGGCGATTTCGAGATCACCGACCCGCAGGCGATGCGCGCGCTGGCGCATCCGGTCCGGCTCGCCGCGCTCAGCTACCTGCAGAAGAACGGCCCGGCCACGGCGACCCAGCTGTCCGAGCACGTCGGCGCCTCCCCCTCGGTCACCAGCTGGCATCTGCGGCACCTGGCCGGTTTCGGCCTGGTCGTCGACGGTCCGCCGCCGAGCGGATCGGACCGGCGGCAGCGCTGGTGGCACGCGGCCGCGCGCGGGTTCCGGTACGAGATGCCGGACACTCCGGAGGGCGCCGAGGCCGGCCGGTTGCTGCGGACCGAGATGATGAACCAGGCGCTCGAGTCCACCCAGCAGTGGCTGGCCGACACCGAGCCGGGCCTCGAGCCCGAGTGGAGCCGGCTGGCGGGATCCGCGAACACGTTGCTCGTCCTCACGTCCGCCGAGGCCGAGGAGATCGAGTCCGCGATCGAGCAACTGCTGGCGCCGTACGTCCAGCGCCGCGACACCGGGGAGCTGCCGGACGACGCCCGCCCGGTCCGGTACGTTCGCTTCTCCTTGCCTGAAGCAACGGACTCGCAGTGAGGACGCTGCCGACCACGAGCCTGTGGCGGGACCAACGATTCCGGACGTTCTGGTCCGCCCAGGGCGTGTCCGAGTTCGGCGACCGGATCACCGAGCTCGCGCTGCCGCTGATCGCCGTCACGATGCTCGACGCCTCCCCCAGCCAGGTAGGCTTCCTGACAGCGGCGGTCTGGCTGCCGAACCTCGCGTCGCTGTTCATCGGCGCGTGGGTGGACCATCGCCGCGACAAGCGTCCGCTGATGATCGCCGCGGACCTGACCCGGACGGTCCTGCTCCTCACGTTGCCGATCGCGTACTGGCTCGGTGTGCTTGCCCTCGGCCACTTGTACGTGATCGCGATCCTGGCCGGTACGGCGCATGTCGTCTTCGGAACGGCGTACGCGTCGTTCTTCGTCCGGCTCGTCGATCGCGATCAGTACCTGGAGGCGAACAGCAAGCTCTCCGCGACCAGGTCGGTCTCGTTCATGGGCGGGCCGGCGCTCGGCGGCCTGCTGGTGCAGTGGCTGACCGCGCCGGTCGCGCTGGTCCTCGACGCGCTGACATTCGTGTTCTCGGCCGTCCAGCTCAGCCGGCTGAAGGTCGAGCCGGGCGCCGCGGAGAAGTCCGGCGAACCGCTGCTGCACCGGGCGGCCGTCGGGATGCGGTACGTCCTCAAGCACCCGTACCTGAGCCGCAGCCTGGGCTGTGCGACGACGGTGAACTTCTTCAACCTGATGAGCATGGCGCTGCTCGTGCTGTTCGCGAGCCGTCATCTGGGGCTGTCCGCCGGTGTCATCGGTGTCGCCTTCGGCGTCGGCGCGTCCGGCGGTCTGCTGGGCGCCGTCATCGCGTCGCCGCTCAGCCGCCGGTTCGGCGCCGGACCGGTGATCGCCGCCGGAGCCATCGTCTTCCCGAGCTCGATCGCGATCGTCGCACTGGCGGACGGTCCGACGTGGCTGAATGCTGTCGCGCTGGCGGTGGCCGAGTTCGTCGGCGCCTTCGCGGTGATGTGCTTCGACGTACCGCTGAACTCGTTGCAGGCGGCGGTCATTCACGACCACATGCGAAGCCGGGTCGCGGGCGCGTTCAGCAGCATCAACTACGGCATCAGGCCGCTCGGTGCGGTCGTCGGAGGGTTCCTCGGCACCTGGATCGGCGTCCGGGAAACCCTCCTCGTATCCGCAGCGGGCGGCCTGCTCGCCGTACTCTGGCTGGTCGGCTCACCGATCATCCGCACCCGCGAACTGACCGGCCTCGAGCCCCCGGTCTAGTCCTCGACGAGGTCCTCGACCGGGTCGAGCTTCGCGACGGTCTTGCGGAGCGGGACCTCCTTGATGAACACGACCGCGACCAGGCTGACCACTGCACAGGCGGCCGCGATCAGGAAGATCCGCCCGGTCGCGTCGCCGTACGCGTGCCGCACCAGCTCGGCCAGCTGCGGCGGGAGGTGGTTGACGTCCAGCAGACTCGTGCCGCCGGAACCGCCCTCCTGCAGTTTGCGCGCCGCCTCGGCACCGTTCGGGCCGGCGAGCACACCGGCGATGATCAGGTCCTTGACCCGCGCCGCGAGAACCGCACCGAGCACGGAGACGCCGACCGCACCACCCAGACTGCGGAAGAACGCGACGGTCGCCGAGGACGCGCCGATCTGCGTGACGTCGACGGTGTTCTGTACGGCGAGCACCAGGTTCTGCATCGTCATACCGGTGCCGAGACCCAGCGCCAGCATGCCCAGCCCGACGAGCCAGTACTGCGTGGTGTGGTCGATCGTGCCGAGGATCAGCAGACCGCCGAGCAGCAGGACGCCGCCCACCACGAGGTACCGCTTCCACTTGCCGTAGCGGGTGATCAGCTGACCCGAACCCGCCGAGCCGATGAACGAACCGAGCATCATCGGGATCGTCAGCAGGCCGGCCTCGGTGGGGCTGTAACCGCGGGCGATCTGGAAATACTGGCCGAGGAACAGCGCGCTGCCGAACATCGCGACGCCAACTGCGAGGCTCGCTACGATCGCGAGCACGGTGGTCCGCTCCCGCACGACCTTCAGCGGGACCAGCGGCTCGGGAGTGCGGCTCTCGACCAGTACGGCGAGGAACCCGAACAGCAGCGTGCCGCCGACGAACAGCGCGGACTGCCAGGACATCCAGGCGAAGTCAGAGCCGGCGAAGGTGACCCACAGCAACGGCAGGCTGGCCGCGATGCTGATCAGGACGGCGCCGAGGTAGTCGATCCGGACCTCACGCTTGAGCACCGGCAGGTGCAGGTACTTCTGCAGGATCACCAGACTGACCACGGCCAGCGGGACGCAGACATAGAAGCACCAGCGCCAGCCGAGCCAGTCGGTGTCGACGATGACGCCGCCGATGAGTGGGCCGCTGACGGTCGCGACTGCCATGACGGCGCCCATGTAACCGGAGTACCGGCCCCGCGAGCGGGGTGGGATCGCGGCACCGATGATGGCCTGCGCGAGCGCCATCAGGCCGCCCATCGCGAGACCCTGGAGCACCCGGGCCCCGATCAGGAACGGCACGTTGTGGGACAGGCCGGCCAATGCGGACCCGATCACGAAGACCGAAATCGCCACCTGGACCAGCAGTTTCTTGCTCATCAGGTCGGCGAGCTTGCCCCAGATCGGGGTGGACACCGTGGTGGCCAGCAGGCTCGCGGTGAGGACCCAGGTGTACTGCGTCTGGGTGCCTTCGAGGTCGGCGATGATCGTCGGCAGGGCGTTGCTGACGATGGTCGAGCTCAGCATCGCCGTGAACAGCGCGGCGAGCAGACCGATCAGGATCTCGAGGATCTCGCGGTGGGTGAGTTCCGGCGTACTGGGCAGCTCGCGCCGGGTCTCGGTGACTGTCATCACTCTCCTGTTGATTGTGGACGCCTCACGACCTTGTTCGCCTCGGTGATCGCGGTCGCGACCCGCTGCAGGGTGGCAGCGGCCGCGACCAGCGCGTCGTCGTCGAGGTCCGACAAGGCGGTTCTCAGCTGCTGGGTGTAGGACGAGTAGAGCGCCTCCAACTGGGCCTTCCCCCGGGGTGCGAGGCTGACCAGCCCGACGCGAGCATCGGCCGGATCCGGCCGACGGCTCACCAGTCCGTCGGCCTCCAGCGCGGTCAGCTGCCGGCTCACCACCGAGGCGTCGACGCCGAGCTTGGCGGCGATCTCGCCACCGCGCTGCTCACCGCCCTTCAGCAGCACCTTCAGCACACTCGCGTCCGACCGGCGCAGTCCGCCGTCGTTCGTCAGCTGCCGATGCTCGATACACCGCACGGCCCGCACCAGGGAACTGACCCCTTCGAGAAGCTCCCAGGCGGCCGCATCCCGCTCTACCCCCGGGACGAGAGGTTCCTGAGCTAGTTGCATAACCCAACTATATACCTAAATAGTTGGTTTCCACAACCATATGCGCATGTTGTGGCCAGCCGGTCACAGCAGGTAGCTCCGGCAGACCCTGAGGTACCAGTGGAGAACCTGGCAGTCGCGGGGATAACCCTCGCGTGGTGGGGTGCCGCCGACTGGAGCGGCGTACCAGGAATCAGCCCAGGTCGGCGTTCAGGCGGTTCAGGAGGCGGCCGAGGTCGGCGAGGTCGGTGGGGTTCCAGCGGTCGAGGATGGCGCGGAACTCGGTCTGGCGCTGCGTGCGCATGGCCTCGAAGCGTTCGGCGCCGGTGGTGGTGAGGCGGAGCAGGCGGGCGCGGCCGTCGGCGGGGTCGCCGACCCGCTCGATCAGGCCGAGGTTCTCGAGGTGGGTGATGCCGCGGCTGACGGTCGACTTGTCGAGGCCGAGCACCTGGGCGACGTCGGACGCGCGGACGCCGGCGCCGCCGCCCGTCCCCAGCTCGATCTGGGAGATCAGGGCGTACCCGGCGGCGTCCAGCTCCGGGTGAACGCGGCGAGCCAGGCGCAGGGACGCGGAGCGCGAACGGCGGAACAGGGCGGACAGCTCCTGCTCGATCGCCGCAACCAACTCCTCCGACCGCTCGACCTGCATACTCACCGGACCACAATCCCCGCGTCGCGGAGGGCCTTCTTCACGTCGGCGATCCGGAAGTCGCCGAAGTGGAACACGCTGGCGGCGAGTACGGCGTCCGCGCCGGCCTGCACCGCGGGCGGGAAGTGCTCGGGGGCGCCCGCTCCCCCGCTGGCGATCAGCGGTACGTCGACCACGTCACGGACCGCCTTGATCAGCTCGAGGTCGAAGCCCTGCTTCGTCCCGTCGGCGTCCATCGAGTTCAGCAGGATCTCCCCCGCGCCGAGCTCGCACCCGCGCTGCGCCCACTCGATCGCATCGAGCCCCGCCGAGCGGCGACCGCCGTGGGTCGTGACCTCGAACCCGCTCGGCTGCTCCGCGGACCGCCGTACGTCGAGGGACAGCACCAGGACCTGGTTCCCGAACCGGTGCGCGATCTCGCGGATCACCTCCGGCCGCGCGATCGCTCCGGTGTTGATCCCGACCTTGTCCGCACCCGCCCGCAGCAGCCGGTCCACGTCGGTCGCCTCGCGGACGCCGCCGCCCACCGTCAACGGGATGAAGACCTGTTCCGCGGTGCGCCGGACCACGTCGTACGTCGTCTCGCGCGAGCCCGACGACGCGGTGATGTCGAGGAAGGTGAGCTCGTCCGCACCCTCCGCGTCGTACACCTGCGCCATCTCGACCGGATCGCCGGCGTCGCGCAGATCCGCGAAGTTGACACCCTTGACCACCCGCCCGGCATCGACGTCCAGACAGGGAATGACTCGCACGGCAAGACTCACGCGGCCAAGCGTAGCGTTCAGCGCCCGGAGATCAGGCCGACGACCGCTCCGAGGACAGCGCCGCCGGCGAGGACGGCCACGATCACCGGCAGGTAGTTGCTCCCGGTCCGCGGTGCTCCGGGGATCGCCGGCAGGTTGAAGAGGGTCGTGACCCGCCGCGGCAGCACGACGCCGCGCGCGGCCGCAGCGCTCAGCGCGTCCTTGATCACCGGGAAGACCTCGGGCGGGACGGGCATGACGAGGACCACGTCGGTCAGGTCGTCACTCAACCGGAGGCTGACCGATCCGCCGCGAGCGCGCTGCCAGCGGGCCGCGGACACGGCGCTCAGGTCCAGTGACTGCCGGCCGATCAGCGTCGTCACCTCGAGGTACCGTCCCCGGATCCGCGGCCGGACGCCGATGTTCGAGACCAGCAGGGTGCTCACAACCAGTGCGATCCCGGTGCCTACGAGCACGAAGGATTCAGGCCCGCTGTCGACGCCTGCCCGAATCCACAGCCACCATCCCAGCACCGCGACGAGCGCGATCCCCAGCGCGACGCCGTACCGCCCCCACCGCGAGACCCGCCGCGCCCCCACCTCATCCACCGGCCGCACCCTAGCGATCCATGGGGTCTCCCCGCCGGACGTTCCCCGTCCACCACCGCTCGTCCTCGCCCGAGCGGGCAGGTGAACTGACGACAAGCCCTGGGGACTGGAGACAAGCCATTACCTGTCTCCAGTCCCCACGAGGTGTCGCAGATCGCCGACCCATCGCCCGCACCACACCCCCGTGCGCGGCGCGCCACTTCCGGCGACCATCCACGTACACGTCGTCGCCGACTCACCGGGCGGGACGCGACCCCGTGTACTCGCCACCACCTGCGTACGCACTACGCCCGGGGCCGAGTGAGCGGGACACCACCTCGCGAGCAGAGCTCCGACAAGTTGTGCGCGCTACAGCGGGTCAGCCGGGCAGCGGGGCATGACATCCGCCTGACCACTGCACACCACTGCGTAGCACGCCGGGGGCGGGTGGGCGGGACATCAGCCCCACTCACCGGCAACCACCTTTCCCGCGAACCAACGTCCGGGGTGGGTCGGCGGGACGGCACCTGTAGTTGTCCCGCCGACGGTTGTTACTTCCAGGCGCGGCGGCGGTTGTCGGTGGATCTCATGGGGCGGGTGGACTCCCAGACGCGGCGCCAGCGGGCGGCTTCGGGGCCGGTCTGGGACGGCGAGGCGCCGATCGCGGCGCGCCGGCGGGACTCGTACCAGGTGGTCGACTCCTCGTCGAGCAGTGCCGAGACCGCGGCGGCGATCCGGGGCGCGAAGTCGCGGGCGCTCTCACCTTCGGCGGGTCGCAGCGGGTCGCCGTACCGGACGTGCACCGCGGGGCGGCCGGGGATCGGCCAGCCGCGGCCGCGGGGCATCGCGGCGAACGAACCCTTGATGCCGACCGGGATCACCGGGACGTCGTGTTCGACGGCGAGGTACGCCGCGCCCATCCGGAACCGCTGCACCCAGCCGTCCGGCGAGCGCGTCCCTTCCGGGAACACCACGACGTTCCACCCGTCGGCGAGCAGGTCGCCGGGTGTGGAACTCATCTTGCCGCCGCGGCGCTCGATCGGGAACGTGTTGAACACGATCGCCGACCCGGCCGCCCGCCACCACGTGTCGAAGAAGTAGTCGGCGGCCGCCGCGAACGCCGTCCGCCGGCGCATCGCGTCCGGCAGCGACAGCAGCAGCAACGGGGTGTCGAGGTGCGACGAGTGGTTCGCCACGATGAGCGCCGGCCCATCGAGCTTGAGCAGCGAGTCCAGGCCGCTGACCCGCGGGCTGACCTCGAAGTTCAGGACGGCGTTCAGCGGGCCCTTCTGGATCAGGTCGCGGACCGCGATCGCGGCCGGCGTCCGGGCCCACTTGGTCGGGAAGACCGTGGTCTCCTTGGGGATCACGTACGGCTCGGCGGACCGCGGCACCTGCGCGCGCCGGCCCCAGCGCCAGCCGCGCGCGACCTGCTTCACGTCGCGCACGGTCTCGCGGCCGAACTTCACCACGCTGTTGCCCATCAGCGCACGTCCGCGATCAGGTGCGGCGGGTTGTGCAGGTACGTGATCGACGGCGACCGGCCGACCGAGTGGCTGACCATCTCGAGCGCGTCCTGCAGCGTCGACGCGGACCGGAAGCCCATCCGCTCGACGGTCTTGCGGTTCGCGCCGACCCAGACGACGTCACCGCAGTGGTCGAGGCAGTGGCTGATCCAGTACCACATGTAGAACGGGTGCACGCCGTGGTACGCGTACGACGTCCGGTACAGGTGGATGTACCACGGGTCCTCGGCGTACTGCTTCTCGAACTTCGCCTCGATCGTCGCGGGATCGGTGCTCTCGGCAAGCACTTCCTCGAAGAAGTCGACGTACGACGGGTGGTGCAGCTGGCTGAACTCGTACGGCACCGGGTGGTAGAGGATCAGCGCGCCGTCCTTACGGACGATCGGGTTCCCCCGGTAGGAGTTGAAGTGGTAGCCCATCCCCATGCACGCGGCGAGGATCGGGTTCATCACCGAGTTCACGTTGTACGGGCCGAGATACGGTACGCCGATGACGCCGACGTCGGCCTGCCCCTGGACCTCGACGAGGTGCTGGCGGTGCACCATCTCGAGCGTCTTCTCGTGCACCGGCTCGATCGCGCCCGCGTTCACGCCGGTCAGCCCGTAGTTCGCGCGGACGTCGGTGAAGATCTTGTGCCGCACCTTGGCCGGCGCGGCGGCGAGCGCCCGCTTGGTGCCGAGCATCGAGGCCTGGTCCTTGAGCGACCACTCCCACTCGCGCTTCTGCAGGAACTCGATCGGCCCGCCGAAGATGTCGTTGCTCAGCGTGGTCTCGATCTGGAAGACCTTGACATGCTCGGTCAGCACCTCACCCATCCGCCAGGCGGAGTGGTGCATCTTCGACGCCTTGTGGTCCATGAACGACCGCGAGTGGATCATCGTCTGGCTGTTGTGGTGGTGCTTCAGCGACTTGTACGACGCCAGGCCGATCGAGGTGGACTTGTGGCCACCGTCCATCGCCACCAGGTTCACGTTCACGTAGACGAGCAGGTCGGACTCGGCCGCCCGCTTGGAGATCTCGACGTCCTCGCCGTGCCGGGTCTGGCCCAGGTGGGTGAGGTTGTCGCGGTCCTCGGCGTCGAAGTTGTACAGCTTGCCGTCGGGGAAGAACGACCGGAAGACGCGCTCGCCGACGATGTCGCGCAGCTCGTTCGGGGTCAGCCGGCGGTGCAGCGCGTTCGCCGAGATCAGCTCGACGTCGTCGACACCGGCCTGCGCGGCCAGCTCCAGCACCGCCTCGATGACGCGCTGCCGGATGTCCGGCTTCTTCATCGGGGGCAGCGGCAGCGAGATGTCGTCGAACGCGATCGTCAGCCGCATCCCGGGGCGCAGCAGCTCCGGCAGCGGCTCGGACTCGATCGGGTTCAGCAGCGCGTTCTGGATCGCCTCGTCGACGTCGCGGACCGCGGGCAGCGCCTCCGGCGGGTACACCACCCGGGTGCCGAGCGGGAAGCGCTCCAGCAGGAACCCCTCGCCGTTGTGCACGATCAGCGGCGGCGTCCGGTCGTCCACCTCAAGCACGAAACCTGGCCGAGCCATTGTCAGAACCTCTCTCGTCGTACGTTCAGCGCCCTCATGAGGCCCTCACATCGAATGCGACCTTGACCGTGCCGAGTCGGCCGGCCGAATGCGCGTGGTCCAAAGCCTCGCGCCAGCGGTACAGCGGATAGCGGGCCCCGACGATCCCGTCCAGCGGGGCCCGGCCGGCGAGTTCCAGCGCGGTCTCGAACGCCGGGCGGCCGTTCGGTTCCTCCCGCGCGGAGGCGTACGTGCCGGTGACCTCGAGCTCGCGGAACCACACCGGCGACAGGTCCGCGCCGCTGGCAGGCATCCCGGACAGCACCACGCGACCGCCGGCCTTGGTCACCCGCAGCACGGTGTCGATCGAGTTCTTGCTGCCGACCGCGTCGACCGCGACGTCCACACCGCCGAGCAGGAACTCGCCTCCGCTGAAGTCCTGCTTCAGGCGGAACGCTCCGGTCGACCGGCGTACGCCGCGGAACACCTCGTCCGGAGCGACCACGTCACTGGCGCCGAACGCCCGTGCGAGTTCACGCTGCTTCGCGTGCTTGGCCACCACCGTGATCCGCCCGGCCTGCGTCAGCTCACGCAGCGCGAGCGTCGTGAACAGCCCGACCGCGCCGGCACCGCTGACGAGCACCGACTGCCCCGGCTGGACCTTGGCCCGCAGCGCGGCGTGCACCGCGCCCGCCAGCGGTTCCACGAGCACGGCCCGCTCGTCGGACATTCCGTCCGGTACGGCGTACAGCTGGCTGCGATGTGCGACCACCAGGTTGCCCCAGCCACCGCCGGTGTCCCGGCAGAAACCGGTCTGCAGACCCGGCGCCACGTGACCGACCGTGATCCGGTCGCAGCGGTTGGTGTTGCCCGAAACGCAGCCCTCACAGGGCTCGACGCCGCGGGCCGCGCAGGTCAGGACGCTGTCCATCACCACGCGGGTGCCCTTGGGCAGGTCCTCGCAGTCGTCGAGCAGCTCGCCGACGATCTCGTGACCGGGGACGAACGGCATCGACACGACCGCGGAGAAGTACAGCTTGGTCGAGCCGGTCACCATGCCGAGGTCCGAGCCGCAGATGCCGGACAGGATCGGGCGGATCCGCGCCCAGCCCTCCCGCTCGGCCTTGGGCTCGTTGATGGTGACGAGGCGCAGCGGCGCGGCCGGCCCGGTCAGGACGCCGGGGATGCGGCCGCCGACCGCCTTGGCCGCCAGGTACTTCGCCGGCGACCGGTACATCTCGAGAGCGAGCATCATCGGGCCAGACCTCCAGAACGCTGTACCCCTGGCAGCTCCAGACGGGACGAGGTGGACGGGGTCTTCCAGTCGACGATCTGCCAGCGTGAAGCCCGGGCGGCCCGGAAGAGCGACACGTCCGGCGAGACCGCGACCGGGTTGCCGACCACAGACAGCATCGGAAGGTCCGAGTGGCTGTCGGCGTAGGCGTACGACTTGGACAGGTCGATGTTGGTCTGCCGCGCGTGGTGCTTGATCCACGCGGCCCGCGACTCACCGACCAGCGGCGGACCGGACAGGAACCCGGTGCAGCGCCCGCGGTCGTCGACCGCCAGCTCAGCCGCGACGATCTCGTCGAACAGCGGCTCGAGCGGCCGGGTCAGCGGCCGGACCGCGCCGGTGATCAGGATCGTCTTGTGCCCGGCGGCGCGGTGCTCGCGGATCCGCCGGACGGCGGCGCCGCTGAGCCGCTCCAGCACGTGCTCGGCGAGGATCTCGTCGACGATCTGGTTCAGCTCCTCCAGGTCCGCGCCGGCGTACCGGCGGTAGATCGTGCGGAGGAACGTGCCGCGGTCCTTGCGCTCGGCAGCGATCAGCTTCGGCAACTTGCGCAGCATCGCGCCGATCTCGCCGACCCGCTGGTGGCTGTCCAGCTCGGGCAGCCTCATCCACAGGTAGGTCTCGATCACGTTCGACGACAGCAGCGTGCCGTCCATGTCGAACGCGGCGATCACCTGGCTGTCCGCGTGCGGCTCGACCTTCTTGAGCACACCCGCCGACTCGGCGAGCGCCTTGTTGCGCTTCTTCCGGACGACGTCCAGGCGGCGCATCGACTCGGTGACGCTCGGGCAGTGCAACTCCTGCAGGTAGTACTGCCAGTCGACGACCGAGGTGTCGCAGGCGAACTTCTCCTTGTCGTCTCCCTCGAGCGCGTTGTGCAGGGCGAGGACGTTGTCGTCGACGAACTGCAGTTCGGCCTGGGCGTACTCGGAGTACAGGTCCATGTAGCGCCGCAGGAAGTCCAGCCGGCGCTTCTGGACGTCGAGCTCGCGGGCGTACTTCCGGGTCTTCTCGCCCCGCGGGACGTGCGTGATGATCGTGTCGGCGATCTTGTGCGCGCGTTCGCCGTACCGCAGCATCGTCTCGACCGAGTCGCCGCCGGGGAACTTCCAGACCGGCAGCCGTACGGCGCCGCGCTCGCCGAGGTCGAACGGGTGCTTGGAGAAGTACTCGCGGACGCCGGCGTACAGCTGCTCGAAGGTCAGCGGGTTCCGGGCGCCGGAGCCGATGTGGTAGTACTCCGGCTTGTTCAGTTCGGGCTCGGTCCCCATCACCGCGCAGATCGCGCCGACCACGTGGTCGACCGGGATGATCTCGATGACGGAGTCCGGACTCGCGGGGAACTCCGGCAGCTCGCCGCGGCCGTAGGCCAGGATCAGCGGCTCGGCCATCTTGAAGCCCTCGATCCAGCCCGGGTGCGGGCTCTGCACCGCGGACTCGATGATCGCCGGCCGGACGATCGACGTCGGCAGCGTGCCCGCGAACTCCTCGACGACCCGCTCACCGAGTGCCTTGGTGAACGTGTAGCAGTCGGTCCAGCCGAGGCTGCGGGCGCGCTCGGTGCCGGTCTCGACGAGCCGCTTCGCGACCCATTCGTTCCGCCGCCGCTCGGTGTCCGCCGCGGCCGTCAGGTGACCGGCGCGGCGGTGCAGCTTCTCGGCCTCCTTGCGGAACTTCGCCAGCATCGGCGCGGACCGGGACTGCTCCTCGATCCGGGCCTTCATCGCCATCCCGGCCTCGGCCTCGGTCCGCCAGTCGACGAAATGGTCGACCGGCGCCTCCGGGATCGCGCCGCGCCGGCGGCCGGCCGTGTACGCCGTCGAGATGTGCACGTAGTGCACCGGCCGGCCCGTCTCCACGATCCGCTCGAGCAGGCTCTTGGTGCCGAGCACGTTGGTCGTGAACGCCTCGTGGATCGGCGGGTCGAAGCTCACGTCACCGGCGCAGTGCACGACGATGTCGAGATCCTTGGGGAGCTCGGGTACGTCGGACAGGTCGCCCTCGATCACCTGGACCCGGGCCGCGGTCAGCGCCTCCGCGTCGGCGTACGGCGTGCCCTCGCCGTAGAACGGCTTGAAGATGTCCTTCCGCAGCAGCTGCGCCATCCGGTCCACACCGGTGAGCGAGCCCTTCGGCCGGATGATCGCGGCCACCGTGGTGCCGGGCAGCTCGCCGATGATCCGGTGCAGCAGCGCCTCACCGACGAAACCGGTGACACCGGTGACCAGGACCTTCTTGTCCTTGAGCTTGTCGGCCAGCCTCACTTGTCGCCTCCACGCGTGAGCTCGAGTGCCTCGGTCAGGGTGAACGCGCCGGCGTACAGGGCCTTGCCGACGATGACGCCCTCGACGCCGTCCTCGACCAGCGTGCTCAGGGCGCGCAGGTCGTCGAGGCTGGAGACGCCGCCGGACGCGATGATCGGCTTGTCGGTGCGCGCACACAGATCGCGGTACAGGTCCAGGTTCGGGCCCTGCAGCATGCCGTCCTTGGTGACGTCGGTGACGACGTACCGCTCGCAGCCGGCCGCCTCGAGCCGCTCGAGCACCTCGTACAGGTCGCCGCCTTCCTTGGTCCAGCCGCGGGCGGCCAGCGTGCGGCCGCGGACGTCCAGACCGATCGCGACGCGGTCGCCGTACTGCTGGATGATCCGGTCGCACCACTGCGGGTCCTCGAGGGCGGCGGTGCCGATGTTCACCCGGCGCGCGCCGGTCGCCAGCGCGGCTTCCAGGGAGTCGTCGTCGCGGATGCCGCCGGACAGCTCGACCTGTACGTCGAGCTTGCCGGTCACGTCGGCGAGCAGCTCACGGTTGCTGCCGCGACCGAACGCCGCGTCCAGGTCGACGAGGTGGATCCACTCCGCGCCGGCCTCCTGCCAGGCCATCGCCGCGGCCAGCGGATCGCCGTACGACGTCTCGCTCCCGGCCTCGCCCTGCACCAGCCGGACCGCCTGCCCGTCCGCCACGTCGACGGCAGGCAGCAGCACCAGGTTCTCAGACATGGGCCACACCCTAGAGGGCGAGAGTTCAGGATCCGTAACCCGGAGGGCTCCTGAGTCGTTCATATCCGATCTGTCTCAGCAATACCAGTCTAGCCAGTGGTCTTAAGCCTAGGCTGTCGGGGTGGCGACCGTCGAAGAACTCGAGAACGATCCGCATCCGACGCTGGCGGCGATCCGTCCGGTCGGGTGGATCGAGGCCCTCAATACCTGGTTCGTCACCGGCCGAGGGCTCGCGCTGGAGGTACTGCGTGATCCGGAGACGTTCACGGTCGACGATCCGCGGTTCTCGACCGCGCAGGTCGTCGGTCCGTCGATGCTCTCGCTCGATGGTGCGCGGCACAAGGCGCACAGAGAACCGTTCGACGCACCGTTCGGTCTGGCGGAAACCCGGCGCCGCTTCACCGAACCCGTCCAGCAAACGGTCGGCGAGTTGATGACGGCGCTGCAAGGTCCGCAGCGGGAGGCCGACCTGCGGACGGCGCTGGCCGGGCCTTTGTCCGTGGCCGTGGTGGCGTACTCGCTCGGTCTGCCGCCGGCCTCGGCCTCGACGGTGCTGGACTGGTACACCGCGATCTCGGATTCCGTGTCCGGCGTGTCCGCGGGCCGTCCGGTCACGGACGCCGGTGCGGACGCCTTCGCCGAACTGCACAAACACGTTGCTGCAGGCATCGACTCCGCCGACTCCCTGCTGGCCGCGGCGGCGCACACGGGGCTCGGCGTCGACGAGATCGTCGCGAACGCCGCCGTCCTGATGTTCGGCGGGATCGAGACCACCGAGGGCATGATCACCAACGCCCTGTGGCACCTGCTCACCCACCGCGACCAACTCGACCTCGTGCTGGCCGACCCGTCGCTGCTGCCGAACGCGATGGAGGAGTCGCTCCGCCTCGAGCCGGCCGCCGCTGTCGTGGACCGCTACGCCACCCGCGACGTCGACCTCGCCGGCACACAGATCCGCCGCGGCGACATGGTCACCGTCTCCCTCGCGGGCGCGGGCCGTGATCCCGCGGTCTTCGAGTCCCCCGACACGTTCGACGTACGGCGACCCAATGCCCGCCGCCATCTCGCGTTCGCCAGCGGACCGCACATCTGCCTCGGCATGCACCTGACGCGTCTCGAAACGCTGACCGCACTGGAGGCGGTCCTCGACCTCCCCGGCCTGCGGCTGGCGCCGGACTCCCCTCCACCGCGCGGGCTGGTCTTCCGCAAGCCAGCGGCGCTCCGCGTCACCTGGGACGCGTGAGCACCAGCACCGTCGCGGAGTGCACCGGCATCACCCGGTCGGGATCCCGCTCCGCATCCTCGGCGAGCCGCGCGAACCCCGGCTCGACCTCGTCGGCCGACAGGTGCTCGAACGTCGACAGCGCCCGCAGCCGCAGCCGCTCGTAGCTCTCCCGCAGCGTGCGCGCATCTTCGCCGGTGATCCGTACGACGTCCGCGCCCGGCACGAGGCCCGCCTGCGTCGCGAGCGCCCTCGTCTCGTCCACGGAGCGGTACATCGCCGCGTCGACGGCTCGCGCGGCCGGGAAGTACTCGTACCAGAACAGCTCCGGCATCAGGTCCGAGAACTGCGTGCGCAGCAAAGCCACTCCCCCGGGCCGCAACACCCGGCGCACCTCACGTAGTCCCTGCAACGGGTCCCGGAAATGGTGGAACGACAAGAACATCAGCACCGCGTCAACCGATGCCTCCGGCAACGGAATGTCCTCGGCACTGCCCTTCACGTACGTCACGCCCGGATGCGGCGCCTCCTCCGCCGCCGCTCGCATCCGGTCCGACGGCTCCACGCCGTACACCCGCCCCTGGAACTCCGCGGCCAACCCCGGCGTGAACCGACCGGTACCACTCCCCAGATCGAGCACGTCCAGCGGACGCCGTTCCGGCAGGTACGTCGCGAACGCCGCAACCCAGCGCCGAACCTCGGCCGCCGAAATCACCCGCCCCGCGCTGTACACAGCCCCGATCCGCCCGTTGTAGTCGACCATGCCTCGACCCTACGAGAGACCGGAAACTACCGCAGCGGCGCCGGACGGGTCTCGCGGAGGGCGACAGAGATGCCGGCCAGGCAGCCGACGACAGCCGAGGCGAGCGCCCAACTGACGGCACCGTCGTCCACCGACGCGGCGAACGCGACAGTGAACACCCCCAGCCCCACACCGAAGCCGGTCGCCAGCGCCATCAGCCCCAGCCGTCCGGACGGGAGCACCGCGGCGACGGCCAGCAGGGCGACCACCAGAAGATCTGCCACCACGAACTCCGGTGGATGATCACCAACCACCAGCAGCAGCGCGGTCACGGCCGCGACCATCAGCGCACCAGCCCGAAGCACCACGTACGTCCGCATGCGATCGAGCCTATCGATAGTGCTACTATCGATCAAGAGCCGGAGGGAATCAGGTGCAGATCAACGAGCTGGCCGAGCGGTCCGGGATCCCGGTCGCGACCATCAAGTACTACGTCCGCGAAGGGCTGCTGCCCGGCGGCAACCGGACCGGCTACAACCGGGTCGCCTACGACGAGTCGCACCTGCACCGCCTTCGCCTCGTGCGCACGCTCGTGGAGGTCGGCCGACTGCCGATCGCAACTGCCAAGGAGGTCGTCGCGGCGGTGCACGATCCCTCGCCGTCGGTGCACAGCTCCCTCGGCGTGACTCAACGCGCCGTCGCGGAGGGCTCGGTCGCCGACGTCCTCGAGGTCGCCGACGCGCTCGGCCATGCCGACCTGGCGGAACTGCTCACCGCCTACCACAAGGCGGCCGAGCAGCTTGCCGCGCTCGAGATCCAATGGCTGGCGAAGGCATCCGGCAACCTCGATCAACTCGCCGAGCGGGCCGTCGTCGGCACCGTCCTCGGCGACGCCCTCCTTGCCGCGACCCGCCGCGAGGCACAGCGGAACGCATCCCGCGCCGCGTTCGGGCCGGACCCACAAGACTGACGAGATCCAGAGCGCGGCGACGACCAGCAGATGATCAGCCCGCGAAGACGTCGTACGCGAGCCGCAGGATCAGGGCGGACACGACCACCAGGAAGATGATCCGGACGAAGCGGCTGCCGCGGGCGACGGCGGTGCGGGCGCCGAGGAGGCCGCCGAGCATGTTGGCGGCGCCCATGATCAGGCCGAGGCGCCACAGCGGCGCGCCGCTCAGCGCGAACACGGCGATCGCGCCGAGGTTCGTGGCCACGTTGGCGATCTTCGCCTTCGCGCTGGCCTGCAGGAAGTTGTACCCGAGCAGGCCGACCAGCGCGAAGATCAGGAACGACCCGGTCCCCGGTCCGACCGCGCCGTCGTAGAAGCCGATCAGGACGCCGACCCCGCTCGCCGCGAGGTAGTGGTCCCGGCCGTCGAACCGCAGCGCGGTGCGGGCGCCGAGGGACGGCTTCATCGCGGTGTAGATCGCGACGGCCACGAGCAGCACCAGCACGATCGGTTTGAACCAGGACATCGGGATCCTGGTCGCCACCAGCGCCCCGGCCGCGGCCCCCAGTCCGGCGAGGATCGCCAGCGGGAGCACGGTCTTACGGTCCGGTCGCATCTTGACACCGAACGTGACCGCGCTGGTCGCCGTACCGAACAACGACGAGATCTTGTTCGTCGACAGGATCTGCGCCGGCGACGCGTTCGGCAGTCCGAGCAGCATCGCGGGCAGCTGCAGCAGTCCCCCGCCGCCGACCACGGCATCGATCCACCCGGCCGCGAAGGCCGCGATCACCAGGAACAGCAACGTCAGCAACGAAACATCAGGCACAGACCCTGATGATCAGGTAAGGCCGTAGTACCGCTCAACCTTTACACCGGCCGGTGAGAGGTATGCCACCCGATCCGGGAGAATGGCCGGGTGAAGTTCCTACTGCTGATCCACAACAACGTCGAGGCGCTCAAAGGGTTCACCGAGGACCAGCTGACCGAGATGTCGGGCGGGCGCGAGCACGTCGCCGCGACCGCGCGTGAGCTGCTGAAGACCGGCGAGCTGGTGTCGGTCCTCGGGCTGGACGAGCCCGGCGAGTCGAAAGACGTCCAGCTGGTCGCCGGTACGCCGGTGATCTCCGACCGCCCGTTCCTGGAGACCAAGGAGTATCTGGCCGGCGCGATGGTGCTGGACTGCGAGTCGGTCGAGCGGGCCCTCGCGATCGCCGCGCGGATCCCGCTGGCGCAGTTCCGCCGCGTCGAGCTCCGCGAGATCCGCTTCGACCAGTCCGACTTCCTGGCCGAGCTCGACGACCTGTGACAGCGCCGACGCCCGAGCTCGAGGCCGCGATCCGGGCGGCGGCGCCGCGGGCGCTGGCGGCGCTGGTCCGGCGGTACGACGTGTTCGACCAGTGCGAGGACGCGGTCCAGGAGGCGCTGCTCGACGCGTTCGTGCAGTGGCGTGCGAACGGCGTACCCGAGCAACCGGTCGGTTGGCTGGTCAGCGTCGCGGCGCGGCGGATGGTGGACGGCTGGCGGCGGGAGAACGCGCGCCGGCGACGCGAGCTGAACGACTTCCTGCGGGCGCCGTCGGACGAGTTCGACCCCGACGACTACCGCGAGGACACCGACGACACCATCCGGCTCCTCGTGCTCTGCTGCCATCCGGCGCTGACCCCGGCGTCACAGATCGCGCTGACGCTGCGCTCGGTGGGCGGACTGACCACGGCCGAGGTGGCGGCAGCGCTGCTGGTCGGCGAGAGCACCGTCGCACAACGGATCAGCCGCGCGAAACGGCTGATCCAGGACGCCGGCGCCCGCTTCGAGCTACCGACGGCCGAGGAGTACGACGTACGGCTGCGCGCCGTGCTGCACGTGCTCTACCTGATCTTCAACGAAGGGCACACCGCCAGCGCCGGCGACGAACTGCAGCGGGTGGACCTCGCCGAGGAGGCCCTGCGGATCACGCGACTGCTCCGGCACGCGGTCGGCGGATCGGGTGAGGTCACCGGGCTGCTGGCGTTGATGATGCTCACGCACGCCCGCCGGGACGCGCGGACCGGACCGGGCGGCAACCTGATCCCGGCCGATCGGCAGGACCGCTCCCGCTGGTACGCCGACGAGATCGCCGAAGGCACCCGCCTCGTCGAGGAGGCGCTGCGCTCCGGCGCCGTCGGGCCGTACCAGCTGGAGGCGGCGATCGCGGCGGTGCACAGCGAGGCCGACTCGGTCGAGACCACCGACTGGGAACAGGTCGCCGGTCTCTACAAGCTTCTCGAGCGGGTCGACCCGAGTCCGATGGTGACCCTCGGCGCGGCCGTGGCCGTCGCGATGACCCAGGGCCCGGACGCCGGCATCGCGATCGTCGAACGGCTGGCCGACGACCGGTACCTCGGCGATCACCATCGCCGGCTGTCGGTCCTCGCCCACCTCCACGAACTCGCCGGCCGTCCGGACCTGGCCCGCGAGCACTATGTCGCGGCTCTCGACCGCACCAGGAACACCGCCGAACAGAACTACCTGCGCGACCGCATCGCCCACCTCATCAGGTGACGGCGTCCGCCGGTCCACTCGGGCCGCGGCGGGACGGTCAGCGCGCTCCGGAACACGTGCCCCGGGTCGACCGACTGCTTGAGCGCCGCCAGCCGCTTGCGGTGTGACGCCGGGTAGCAGACGTCGAGGTCGGCGTCCGTCGGGTCGGACAGGAAGTTCAGGTAGGCGCCGTCCGGCTTCAGGGACCGCCAGAGGTTGTCGAACGCCTTGGGCTGCTTGCCCTGCTGCTCCGGCGACCCCATCAGCACCGAGTTGACCATGAACCGCGCGTCGCGGTGCGCGAACGCGGTCCCGTCGGCCGGCATCGCGCCGAACGCACCGCCGAGGGCGCGGATCTCGACCGCGAGCCCCGGGATGCGCGGCCGGGCGTCGAGCAGGCGGCCGGCGACGTCGGTCGACCACTCGTCGAAGAAGCCGTTGCGGATCCGCGGGCGCCAGTCGGCCGGCATGGACATGTCCGAGAACACCTCGGCGTACGGGACCTCGGCGACCTTCTCGGTGAGCAGCGAGCCCAGGTGCCGCAGCGGTTCGATGATCGCGTCGCGGCGTTCGGCGTCGCCGGCCACGCACACCATCACGGCGACGGGGACCTGCCGGTCGGCCATCATCGTCGGCGCCAACTGCAAGGAAGAGGTGAGCTCCTCGGGCGCTTCCGCGAGGTACTCGGCCCAGCCGGCGAGGACCTGCTCCGCCTGCGTCCACGGGTACAGCAGGGTGCCGTAGTGAACTGTCGGCTGGTGGACGGCGGCGATGTCGTACGACGTGACGACGCCGAGACTGCCCGCGGCGCCGCGCAGTCCCCAGAACAACTCCGGCTCGCTCACCGCGTCGACCCGGCGTACCGCACCGTCCGCGGTCACGACCTCGGCCGAGACCACGTTGTCGATCGCCAGCCCGTGCTTGCGGACCATCCAGCCGATGCCGCCGCCGGCCATCAACCCGCCGACGCCGACACTCGCCGTGTCACCGGACGAGATCGCCAGACCGACCTTGGACAGCCGCCCGGCGACCTCTCCCCAGCTAGCTCCGGTCCCGACCCGTACGACGCCGTCCGGGAGCACCCGGACCTCGTCCATCGGCCGTACGTCGATCAGCACACCGCCGTCGGTCGTGCTGAACCCGGCCGCGTGGTGTCCGCCGCTGCGGACCGCGATCGGCAGGTCGAGCGTCTCGGCGTACGCCAACGCGGCGACCACGTCGCTCGCCCCCGCACACCGCACGATCACCTGCGGCCGGCCAGCGGCCATCATCACCCGTCCGGCGTCCGCGTAGCCCGGATCGCCGTCGACGAGCACCTCACCGGCGACGGCCTGACGCAGCCCGTCGATCCCCCGCCCAGCAACCACAGATTCCGTCATGCCAACTCCCTCAGTTCCCGGACGCCCCCTCAGGCGTCACACCCCGGGATCGGAGCGGACAGACGATCCTCGACATGCTCCGGGAGAAAATTTCCGCGGATCGCGTCGGTGGTCCGGCGGACCCGCGGACAGGGACCTCGGACATCTGAGCAGATGTCCGAGGTCCCGGAAGGGTGTCCTCGGGGCGGCGGGGTCAGCCGCGGACGGCGCTGACCAGGTGGTCGACGACGTCGGCGACCGGGACGTCGGCGCGCTCGCCGGAGCGCCGGTCCTTGACCTCGATCGTGCCGTCGGCGAGGCCCTTGCCGACGACGGCGATGGTCGGGATGCCGATCAGCTCGGCGTCCTTGAACTTCACGCCGGGCGAAACCTTCTCGCGGTCGTCGTAGATGACCGTCAGGCCGCGCGACTCGAGCTCCGCGGCGAGCGCGGCGGCCTTCTCGAACAGCTCCTTGTCCTTGCCGGTGGCAACCAGGTGGACGTCGGCCGGCGCGATCTCCCGCGGCCAGACCAGACCGAGCTCGTCGTGGTTGCCCTCCGCGATCGCCGCGACCGCGCGGGTGACGCCGACGCCGTACGACCCCATGGTGACCGTGACGAGCTTGCCGTTCTGGTCGAGGACCTTCAGGTCGAGCGCGTCGGCGTACTTGCGGCCGAGCTGGAAGATGTGGCCCATCTCGATGCCGCGCGCCGTCTCCAGCACACCGGATCCGTCCGGTGCCTCGTCGCCGTCGCGGACCTCGGCGGCCTGGATCGTGCCGTCCGCGGTGAAGTCCCGCCCGTACACCAGGTTGATCACGTGGAACCCGGACTTGTCCGCACCGGTCACCCACGCCGACCCCTCGGCCACCCGCGGGTCGAGCAGGTAGCGGATGCCGGAGGTGTTGTCCTTGCCCAGCACGCCCGGACCGATGTAGCCCTTGGCGAGCGACGGGAACTTCTCGAAGTCGCCCTCCTCGAACGCGGCGACCTCGGCCGGCTCCACCTGCGCACCGAGCCGCTTCTCGTCGATCGCGCGGTCACCGGGCAGGCCGATCGCCAGCGGTTCGCGGGTCCCGTCCGGGTGCACCAGCATCACGAGCACGTTCTTCAGCGTGTCCGCGGCGGTCCACTCGCGGCCGTCGGCGCGCGCGTGCTTCGCGTTCAGCGCATCCACCAGCGTCTCGATGGTCGGGGTGTCCGGCGTGTCCACGACCTCGGCGGCCGGTACGCCGGACGCGTCGACGGGCGCCGCCTGCGGCACCACGACCGCCTCGACGTTCGCGGCGTACCCGCCGGGTGAACGGACGAACGTGTCCTCACCGTTCTCCGCGATCGCCAGGAACTCCTCGGACCGCGAACCGCCCATCGCACCGGACATCGCCCGCACGATCACGTAGTCGAAGCCGAGCCGGTCGAAGATCTTGATGTAGGCCTCGCGATGCTTCTCGTACGACGCCGCAAGCCCGTCGTCGTCCACGTCGAACGAGTACGAGTCCTTCATCACGAACTCGCGCCCGCGCAGCACACCGGCCCGCGGCCGCGCCTCGTCGCGGTACTTGTTCTGGATCTGGTAGATCGACAGCGGGAGGTCCTTGTACGACGAGTACAGGTCCTTCACGACGAGCGTGAACATCTCCTCGTGCGTCGGGCCGAGGAGCATGTCGGCGCCCTTGCGGTCCTTCAGCCGGAAGATGTTCGGCCCGTACTCCGTCCAGCGGCCGCTGGCCTCGTAGGGCTCGCGGGGCAGCAGCGCCGGGAACACCAGCTCCTGCGCGCCGATCGCGTCCATCTCCTCGCGGACGATCCGCTCGACGTTGCGCAGCACCCGCAGGCCGAGCGGCAGCCAGGTGTAGATGCCGGGGGCGGCACGGCGGATGTACCCGGCACGGACGAGCAGCTTGTGGCTCGGGACCTCCGCGTCCGCCGGGTCCTCGCGAAGGGTGCGGAGGAACAACGACGACATGCGCAGAATCACGGGAGTCTCCAAGCGTGCAAAAAAGTCGGGAAATCAGGACGTCACCGAGGATATCCGTCCGGCGGACATCCTCTCACCACGTCGTCCACAGGGTCACTTCGGCTCGCGGGCGGCCTTGAGCGCCCAGCGGATCAGCGGCACCTGGAGCGGCAACCGTGCGTAGGCGATCGCTTGCGCCGTCCGCGATCCCTTCTTCCGCAGGTCGGCCGCCATCTGCACGTTCGCCGGGAAGACCGCGACCAGCAGCCCGGCGCTCGCCAGCCCGGCCAGCCGCCGCGTCCGCGGGTGCAGCAGCCCCGCCGCGCAGGCCAGCTCCGCCACGCCGGAGGCGTACACGAGCTCCTTCTTCCGCGGCAGCGCCTTCGGCACGATCGCCTCGAACGGCGCGGGTTTCACGAAGTGCAGTGTGCCCAGTACGCCGAACAGGACCGACAGCCCCTTGGTGCTTCGCGATGCCATGGGCCGGAGCTTAGAACAGGATCGTGGCGAAGGTCTCGACGGTGCGGAAGCCGACACGTTCGTACGCCGCCCGCGCCGGAAGGTTGAAGGCGTTCACATAAAGGGTCACGACCGGCGCGATCTGCCGGGCCAGCTCGACCACCGCCGCCATCCCGGGCGCGGCGAGCCCGCGGCCGCGGTACTCCGGATCCACCCACACGCCCTGGATCTGGCACACGCCGGTTCCGACCGAGCCGACCTCGGCCTTGAACACGACCCGCCCGTTCTCGATCCGCGCGAACGCGCGCCCAGCCCGGATCAGCTCCGCGACCCGGGACCGGTAGAACGTCCCGTCCGGCCCCGTCTGCGGCGGTACGCCGACCTCCTCGGTGTACATCGCCACGCAGGCCGGGTACAGGATCGGCAGCTCGACCGGCTCCACGGCGCGGACCAGCGGATCGGGCGCGATCAGCGGCGGCCCCTCGACCACCATGAACGGCTGGTCGTCGCGAACCTCACGCGCGGGACCCCAGTGCGGCTCGAGGATGTTCCACAGCTGCTCGACCGCGCGGGCCTGGCCGAGGATCTGGAAGCAGTTCCGTCCCCGGCGCAGCGCGTACGCCGCGAAAGCCCGCAGCGCCGCGTCGTCGGCACCGACCGGCACCATGTTCCCGCCCGCGTGACACAGGGCCTCCAGCGCGCCCTTGTCGACGTACCCCCAGACCTCGGCACCGCGCCGCGGGTCGAGTCCGGACGCCTGGACGAGGCTGTCCACGAACACGTTGACCACCGGATCGCGGGCGATGACCGCGCGCGCCGCCGCGAGGTCGCGAGGACCGAGAACCCGTACGCCCACGCGCAGAACCTAGCGGATCGGCGGTGTTCCCGTATGCAACGGGGCCGGGTCAGGCCACCGGCGCCTCGTGCCCCGCGGCGATCTGGCGCAGCGGGGACGTCCAGGCGACAACGACGCCGACGCAGCCGCACAGACCCATCAGCACCATCCCGGTCCGGGGCCCGAACGCGTTGCCCAGCAGCCCGCCGGCCACCGATCCGAGGGTCCACCCGACGCCCCACGACAGCATCCGGCCGGCGGTGTTGACCCGGCCGAGCAGGTGCTCCGGCGTCACCTGCTGCCGGTACGAGATCGCGTTGACGATCACCAGCACGTACGCCGAACCCCAGACGAGCAACGCGAGCGCGGCCACGACCCAGTGCGGCGACAGCGGCGCGAGCACCCCGAGCAGCACCGAGACCGGCAACGCGTACAGGGTGATCGCCGCGGGCGGCATCCGCTTCAGCAACCGGGGCAGGCTGAGCGCGGCGATCAGCCCGCCGATCCCCCACGTCCCCCAGACGAGTCCGAAGCGCAGTCCCGACGTACCGACGTCCAGGACACGGTCGCACCACACCACGATCAGCGCCATGAACCCGCCGCCGGCGAACGACTGCACGCTGCCGATGATCGTCATGGTCCGTACGCCGGCATGCCCGATCAGGTACCGCAGACCGTCACCGATGTCGTTCAGGACGACCCGCACCCGCAGCGGCGGCCGGCCGGCCCGGGACTCCGACATCGCCCGCACGATCCCGCGGACCGCGAACGCCGACGCCGCAAAGCTGAGCGCGTCGAGCGTGAGCAGGCTGGCCGGATCGAGCACGGCGAGGAGCAGGCCGGTCAGCGGCGGGACGAACAACTCGATCAGACTCGACGCCGTCCAGACCGCCGAGTTCGCCTGCGCGACGCGCGCCCGCCCGACGAGGACCGGCAGCGCGCCGAAATTCGCGCCGTCGAAGAACGTGTAGACGGCCTGGACGGTGAACGCGACGACCAGCACGTGGACGACGGTCAGTACGCCGAGCAGATGCGCGAGCGGCACGGACCCGACGAGGACGGCGTTGACGCAGTCCGCGGTCACCATCACGCGGCGCCGGTTCCAGCGATCGGCGAGCGCGCCGGCGAACAGCCCGGCCAGCAGGTACGGCGCCGACTCCAGCGCGGTCACCACCGCGGTCAGAACGGTCGAACCACTCAGCCGGTAGACCAGCACCGGCAGCGCGATCGCCGTGACCATCGACCCCGTGACCGACAACGCCCGAGCCAACCAGTACCGCCGGAAGTCCGCGTCGTCCCGTAGCCGCTCAGGCACCCCCGTCGTCATGCCCGGCATCCTGCAACTTCAGGTCCGGTCGAAGTCAAGCTCATCCGTGGACCACGACGAGCTGACCGTCCGGGTCGGTGATCTCCAGGCCGGACGCGCTGCGGGCTGCCTGGACGCGGCCCGCGACCTCGTCAAGGTCCTCGGTCGTCGTCAGGTCGAGTCGTACGCCGAACGCGGGGCCCGGGCCGAAGCGCACCGTCGTACCGACCTGCAGAGCGGCCAGGAACCCGCGCCACGCGTCCTCGTCCGCGCCGGTCAGGTACGGCGTGACGGACCAGCGCTCGTCCGGGTTCGCATCGTGGAGCTTGTAGCCGTAGAGGTCCTCGGTCCGCTCGTCGATCCAGATGACGACGTCGTCCGGCCCGGTCACCGACAGCACCCGGCCGTACGCCTCGTCGAAGACCGTCGCGTCCGTGAAGCCCGCCTGCTCCAGCCGGTCCTTCACCTCGTCGAGCTTGTCCGCTTCGAAGGAGAGGCTGGTCTGCCCGGGCTGCCCGCCGGTGGAACTGCTGGCCGCGTCGTGCAACGCCACCATCCCGTCGCCGGTCACCATGTCGACCCAGCCGCCACGCTCGGACTCGATCCGCGACCGCAGACCCAGCGTCTCCAGGAACGCCCGCATCGCCTCGACATCCGCCGTGAACCGCAGCGGCCTGATCACCACGTCATTCATCCTCGGGCCTCCCCATGGTTGTCCAGATACTCCGACAGCGCCTGCTCGACCAGCGCGGACAGGCTCGCCCCGTCGTCGATCGCCTTGTGCTTCACCCGCCGCACCAGCTCCGGCGGCAGATACACGTTGAACTGCACCTTCTTGCCACTCTCGTCCGCCATGGCTATATTGCTAGCATCCTAGATAGCTACCAGTCAACCGAGGAGCTCCGACGATGAACCTCCGCTTCGACCACCTGGGACTGCTGACCGACAGCCGCTCGAAGAACCAGGAGATCGCCGACTTCTTCTCCGGCGTGCTCGGCCTGGAGGTGTCCGGCAACGCCGGCGAGGGCTACGCCGAGGTGAAGGCCGGCGCGATGACGATCGCGCTGCACACCGGCGCGATGATCGACGACTTCGGCGCGCACGGCGGGACGCTGTTGCAGTTCAGCAGCGACGACGTGCGCGCCGACATCGAGGAGATCCGCCGCCGCGGCGGCACCATCGCCCTCGAGCCCACCGAGACCGACTGGGGCACCACCTCGGCCTATGTCGCCGGCCCGCACGGCGTGCTGGTCGAGCTCTTCACCAGCTAGGACCGAAAGTGTCCTAGGCGTGGACCACCATGGGTGACATGAACGAGAAACTGCTGCAACTCGAAGACCTGCTGTGGAAGGCGAACCGGGAAGGCGACGGGGACTTCTACGAGAAGTACCTGCTCGACGACGCGGTCGCGGTGACCAAGTTCGGGATCATCGACAAGGCGACCGCCGTGCCCGGGATCCGGATCAACCACAACCCGTTCGTGCGGACGGATCGCAGCGACGAGCAGGTGATCGTGGTGGACGAGCACACGGCGATCGTCACCTATCGCGTCGACGTCACAGCCCTGGTGGACGGCAACGAGGTCGCGCTGCCGTCGTACGCGAGCACGGTGTGGACCGACGTCCACGGCGATTGGCGGATCGCCTTCCACCAGCAGACGGCGCTCTGACGACGGCAGCCCTGACCAGGGAGGTGACGGCCGTGGTCGCGGCGACGCTAGACGGCGGTGAGCAGGGCGTCGTCGAGTTCCTTCAGGAGCTTGGCCTTCGGGCGGGCGCCGACGACCGACCAGATCAGCTCGCCGCGGTGGAACAGGGCGAGCGTCGGGAGGGCCATCACGCGGTAGTTCGCCGCAACCGTGGGGTTCTCGTCGGCGTTGACCTTCACGACGGTCAGCTGGTCGTTGCGTTCGGCACCGATCTGGGCGAGGACCGGGGCAATCTGGTGGCAGGGCGGGCACCACTGCGCCCAGAAGTCCACCAGTACGGGCTTCTCGGACCGCAGTACCACCTCGTCGAAGGTGTTCTCATCCACGGTCAGCAGGTCGGTCATAGTTCGTCCTCCGGTTCTCGGCATCGGTCAGGAGGTCGGTCAGCCGGGCCCGCAGATCGGTCAGCTCCGCGATCCGCCGGTCCACCTCGGCGATCCGGGTCCGGTACGCCATCAGCGACGCCGGGCACACGTCCGCGCGCTCGTTGCCGGCCCGCAGGCACTCGATGAACGGGTAGGTCTGCTCCGCGGTCAGTCCGAGGCTCAGCAGCGCCTTCACCTCGCGCACCACGACCACGTCGCGCGCCTCGTACGTCCGGTACCCGTTGGCCTCCCGGCGCGGCCTGAGCAGCCCCTGCGACTCGTAGTACCGCACGGCCTTGACCGTCACACCGGCCTCGGCCGCCAGATCACTGATCCGCATTCCGCCTCCTTCGCCCCAACGCTAAACCTTGCCCCCAGGGTCAAGGTCAAGCCAGGATATGCGCCGCCGTGCCGGCTTGCGGCGGGGTGTCCGGTGCGTGAGGTGGCGTGCAGGGAGTTGGCTCAGCGAGCGTTTTCGCTGACCCACTCCCCTAGGACCTTCGCGCTGGCGTCCACGAGTGCGGGCCAGTCCAGCGCGGACTCGTCCGCCGAGTCCGACACGTGCTTCACGACACGCACCGGGACGCCGTACTCGCGGCACGCGTACACGACCCCGTACGCCTCCATGTCCACCAGATGCGCCCGCTCCGCCAATCGCGCCCGTACGTCGGGATCCGTCACGAACACGTCCCCCGACGCAAGCACCGTCCCGTCCCCACCGTCGACAGCCAACTCGTCGCGCGGATCCAGCCCGATCGCGCGAATCGCCTCCGCGTTCACGTCGTGATTGATCACAGTGCTCGGCAGAAACAACCCGGACAACCCATCACGCAACGCACCGGTCGTGCCCACGTTCAGAACAATCAGATCTGTCGTGTCGCGGCCGGCCAACGCCCGACTGACGGCGACCGCAGCCGCCGTCTTCCCCACCCCGGTGACCACCACCGGAATCTCCTCCGGAACGTACCGAGCCTCACCAGCAACAGCACTCACGACGAGGTAGTCGGTCACCGTGCGGGTCAGCTGACTGTGACGGTGGGTTCGCCGGGTTCGGTGGTTTCCATTTGCTCGGCGATGCGCATGGCTTCTTCGATCAGGGTCTCGACGATGGCGGACTCGGGGACCGTCTTGATGACCTCGCCCTTGACGAAGATCTGGCCCTTGCCGTTGCCGGACGCGACGCCCAGGTCGGCTTCGCGGGCCTCGCCCGGGCCGTTCACGACGCAGCCCATGACGGCGACGCGGAGCGGGACCTCCATGCCCTCGAGACCGGCGGTGACCTGCTCGGCCAGCGTGTACACGTCCACCTGGGCGCGGCCGCAGGACGGGCAGGAGACGATCTCGAGCTTGCGCTCGCGCAGGTTCAGCGACTGCAGGATCTGCAGGCCGACCTTGACCTCCTCGACCGGCGGCGCGGACAGCGAGACGCGGATCGTGTCACCGATGCCCTTCGACAGCAGCGCGCCGAACGCGACCGACGACTTGATCGTGCCCTGGAACGCCGGCCCCGCCTCGGTCACGCCGAGGTGCAGCGGCCAGTCGCCGCGCTCGGCGAGCATCTCGTACGCCTGCACCATCACGACCGGGTCGTTGTGCTTGACCGAGATCTTGAAGTCGTGGAAGTCGTGCTCCTCGAACAGCGACGCCTCCCAGACGGCCGACTCGACCAGCGCCTCGGGCGTCGCCTTCCCGTACTTCTCCAGCAGCCGCTTGTCCAGCGAGCCCGCGTTCACCCCGATGCGCAGCGACGTACCGTGGTCCTTCGCCGCCTGGGCGATCTCCTTGACCTGGTCGTCGAACTTGCGGATGTTGCCCGGGTTCACCCGGACCGCCGCGCAGCCGGCCTCGATCGCCGCGAACACGTAGCTCGGCTGGAAGTGGATGTCGGCGATGACCGGGATCTGCGAGTGCTGCGCGATCTCCTTCAGCGCGTCGGCGTCCTCCTGCCGCGGACAGGCGACTCGGACGATGTCACAGCCGGCCGCGGTCAGCTCCGCGATCTGCTGCAGCGTCGTGTTGACCTCGTGGGTCTTCGTCGTCGTCATCGACTGCACCGAGACCGGCGCGTCCCCACCGACCAGCACCTTGCCGACCTTGATCTGGCGGGTCTTGCGGCGCGGCGCGATGGTCGGTGGCGGCAGCGCGGGCATGCCCAGGTTGATGCTCATTTTTCCTTTAACCGTTGGGTGGTGGGATCAGCCGTTGAAGAGCTTGATGGGGTTGACGATGTCGGCGATGACGAGCAGCACGCCCATCACCACGATCACACTCGCCGCGACGTACGCGATCGGGAGCAGCTTGGCCACGTCGACGTACCCGGGGTCCGGGCGGCCGAGCAGCTTGGCGAAGCCGCGCCGGATCCCTTCCCAGATCGCGCCGATCATGTGACCGCCGTCCAGCGGCAGCAGCGGGATGAAGTTGAACAGGGCAAGGAACAGGTTCAGCGAGGCGAGTAGCAGGATCAGGCTGGCGGCCTTCGCGCCGACGTCGAGGTCGCTGGAGGCGATCTCCCCCGCCACGCGGCTGGCGCCGACCACGCTCATCGGGCTGTCCTGGTCGCGCTCGCCGCCGACGATCGACTTCGCGACGCCGACCAGCTTCTCCGGGAAGCGTCCGAGCGCCTGCACCGTGGCGACCGTGTAGTCGCCCATCTTGTCGAGCGCGTAGCCGACGCTCTGCTGCTCGAGCTTGTTCTCCGGCGAGACACCGAGGAACCCGACCGAGACGTATTTGTCCGACCCCGGCTTGTCCACGACCTGGTTGACGATCGTGTTGGTCTGCAGGGTGACCTGCTGGCCGTTGCGCTCGACAACGATCGTGGCGGCCTTGTCGGTGTTCGCGCGGATCAGCGGGGTCAGTTGGTCCCAGCTGTCGATCGTGGTGCCGTTGAACGAGACGATCCGGTCGCCGACCTGGAAGCCGGCCTGCTTGGCCGGCGAGACCTTGTCGCCGTCCTGGCACTTGCGGTCCGGTGTCGCCTGGTCGGCGGGGATGACGCAGTCGGTGACGGTGGAGATCGTGGTCTGCGGGACCCGGTCGCCGTACAGCGTGAAGAGACCGGTGAACAGCACGGTCGCGATCACCACGTTGACCAGCGGCCCGGAGGCCATCACGATCAGCTTCTTCCACCACACCTTCTGGTAGAAGAGCCGGCCGTGGTCCTCGGGGGCGATCGTCTCGTACTCCGCGGACCGCGCGTTCTCGACCATCGACTGGATCGGGCCGGTGTTGGCCTTGCGGACCTTCGACGGGTCCTGCCCCTTCGCGGGCGGCATCATCCCGATGATGCGGACGAAACCGCCGGCCGGGATCGCCTTGATCCCGTACTCCGTCTCGCCACGCTTCGTGGACCACAGGGTCTGCCCGAAGCCGACGAAGAACTGGGTGACCTTCATCCCGAACGCCTTCGCCGGCAGCATGTGACCCAGCTCATGCAGCGCGACGGAGATCAGCACCCCGGCCACGAACAGCACGATGCCGAGGATGGTGAGGAGCACACTCATGCCTGCTGACTCTCCCGTACGCCAGTGATCTCACGAGCCCGGGTTCGGGCCCACGCGTCCGCGGCGAGCACGTCGTCGACGGACAGTTCCTCATACGAGGGTACGTCGTGATCGGTCACCACCCGGGCCACTGTGTCGACGATCGCGACGAACGGCAGCCGGCCGTCCCGGAACGCCTGCACGCAGACCTCGTTGGCCGCGTTGAACACGGCCGGAGCGGTCCCACCGCGGGCCCCCGCCTCACGGGCCAGCTGGACCGACGGGAACTCGGCGTCGTCGACCGGCTGGAACGTCCAGGTGCTCGCCTCGGCGAAGTCCCACGGCCGCGTCGCGTCCGGTATCCGGTCCGGCCAGCCGAGCGCGAGCGCGATCGGCACGGTCATCGTCGGTACGCCGATCTGGGCCATGGTGGAGCCGTCGACGAACTCGACCATCGAGTGGATCGCCTGCTGCCGGTGGATGACGACGTCGATCCGGTCCATCGGGATGCCGAACAGCAGGTGCGCCTCGATCAGCTCGAGCCCCTTGTTGACCAGGGTGGCCGAGTTGATCGTCACGACCGGGCCCATCGCGAAGTTCGGGTGGTCGAGCGCTTGCTCGACGGTGACGTTCTCCAACTCGCTGCGCGGCCTGCCGAGGAACGGGCCGCCGCTCGCGGTCAGCAGCAACTTGCGGACCTCGTCGGGCGAGCCGCCCCGCAGGCACTGCGCGATCGCGCTGTGCTCGGAGTCGACCGGCACGATCTGCCCCGGCTTCGCCAGCCGGGTGACGATCGGCCCGCCGATCACCAGCGACTCCTTGTTGGCGAGCGCGAGCGTGTTACCCGCCTCCAGCGCGGACAGCGTCGCGTGCAGGCCGACCGACCCGTTTACTCCGTTGAGTACTACGTCACACGGCATCGCCGCGAGCTCGCCCGCGGCATCCGGCCCGGTGAGAATCTTCGGAATCCGGAACTCCCCCTGCGCGTACCCCTTCCGCTGCGCCTCCGCGTAGAAGGCGAGCTGCAGGTCCTGCGCGACCGTGGCCTTGGCCACCGCCACCACCTGGACGCCGAACTCGAGCGCCTGCTCCGCCAGCAGCGCGACGTTGTCGCCGCCCGCGGACAGCGCGACCACGTGGAAGCGGTCCCGGTTGCGTCCGATCAGCTCGAGCGCCTGGGTACCGATCGAGCCGGTCGAGCCGAGGATGACGACGCTGCGCGGGTTCACGGCGCCATTGTTCCAGGTCAGGACAGCAAGAGCCGGAAGGGGAGCGCTCCGAGCCGGATCTCGTCGCCGTGGCCGACCATGGCGGTCTGGATCGGTACGCCGTTCACCTGTGTCCCGTTGGTCGAGCCGAGATCCCGCAGCTCGTAGCCGGTCGGCTCGATCCGCAGCAGCTCCGCGTGGTGCCGGCTGACCTCAGGCCGGTCGAGGATCAGGTCGCAGTCCGGTGCACGGCCGATGCGGACCAGGTCGAGCAGCGGTACGACGTCACCGTCCGGACCGACCAGTGCGGGCCGCGAACCGGTCTCCAGCGCCGTGGCGATCTCCGTGACACCGGCAGTCTTGATCGACAGCGAGACGATCAGGTCGTCGCCCTTGTCCACACGCAGGTTGTGCTGAGCGCCGTACCCCTGCAGGAGGTCGCCGTACTCGTCGATGACGACGGCGGAGACGTGGTAGTACCCCGGCGGCAGCTGCGCGTACGCCGCTGCACCGAGTGACGTGGTCAGTACTACTGCGTCGTACTCGCGGTGGCTGACGTCGGTGATCGTGATGAGAACCGGACTGTTGGCTGTGAGGTGCGCCTCCGCACCGGTGTCGCCCGGCGTGAACTCGACGGTGATCATCGGGGCAGGCCGGATCTCGTCCAGCCCGACCAGGCGCCCGATGGCCGGGACCGTACCGGTGGGGATCGCCAGCGGCACGTACTGTCCGTGTGACCGGATCAGTACGTCGAGCTGCGGCTGCGGCCACCCGTTGCGGCGGGCGAGCAGGTACGTGCTGACCATGCCCTTGCCGAAGATGAAGGTGACATCCCCGACCACGGCGCGCACGAATCCACTGACAGGCTCCATCTGCACCCCCAGTGCATCAGTATCCAGGAATCATGACTCCGGTACGGCGATGTCCGGTGTGCCGCGTACGGTTTGCCACGTGACGACGGTGCTCATCATCGAGAACGACCGCGACAGCGGTCCGGGCAAGCTGATCGACTGGCTGGACGCACGTGATATCACTCCGGTCATCATCCGGGCCTGGGACGGTGACCCTGTGCCCGAGAGTGTCGACGGGCATGCGGCGCTGATCCTGCTCGGCGGCGGAATGCTGCCGGACGAGGACGAGCGGTCGCCGTGGCTGCCGGCGGAGCGTGCGCTGTTGCGGCAGGCCCACGGGCGGGTGCCGGTGCTCGGGATCTGCCTGGGAGGGCAGATGCTGGCGCACACCTTCGGCGGTGAGGTGAAGGGGAAGTACGGGCAGCCCGAGAAGGGCGTGACCGAGCTGACGGTGCTGCCGGCTGCCGCGGACGACGTACTGCTGGCTGGTCTGCCCTCGACGGTGTGGGCCGTGGAGAGTCACCAGGACCAGATCACCCGGCTGCCGGAGGACGCGGTGCTGCTGATGTCCAGCGATCGCTGTGCGCACCAGATGCTGCGCATCGGGCAGAGCTGGGGCGTGCAGTTCCATCCGGAAGTAGAGGCAGAGCGGGTACGGCGGTGGGACCCGGAGCGCGTGCGGTCGCTCGGGTTCGATCCTGACGTTGTGGTGGCGGATGCGGAGCGGTACGCCGTCGAGCTGGACAAGACGTGGTCCACGGTGGTGGGACGCTTCCTGGACCTCGTTCAGTGAGGCCGTTCTGCTCGGACCTGTAGCGGCGCTACCTTTGGGGGCATGAGTCTGGAGCAGCCGCCACCCGGTCAGAGGGCATCCGACAACGACCGCGAGCGTGCCGCCGCCGTGGTCCAGGAAGCACACACCGACGGGCGGCTGGACTTCCAGGAACTCGACGAGCGGCTCACCCAGATCTACTCGGCGAAGACCCAGGTCGAGCTCCGCAACGCGACCGCCGACCTGGTGCCCGTCGCGCACGGGAGCTCGCAGGAGCTGACGCTCCGGGCGAAGCACAGCGCGCAGAAGCGCGAGGGCGCGTGGACCGTGCCCGAGCGGCTGACCGCGATCGCGGAGCACTCGTCGGTGAAGCTCGACTTCACCGACGCGGTCGTGCACTGGCCCGAGATCCACGTCGACGCGCACGCCAAGCACAGCTCGGTCGTGATGGTTGTCCCCGAGGGCTGGAGCGTCGACATCGACCAGGTCGACATGATCCACAGCGCCGCCAAGAACAAGGCAGTCCCACCCCGCCCCGGCGGCATCCGCCTCCGCGTCACCGGCGAGGCCCGCCACGGCAGCATCATCGTCCGCCACCCCCGCAAACGCCGCTGGTGGTGGCCCTGGTACCGCAAGTGAGCCTGTCCACAGCCAGTTGAGGCGCGAACGGCTAGCGTGAGCACATGGGCGCTTCTCTGGATCTGGTGGACGTCGACTCCTTGCTGACGGCGGAGGAGGTTGACGTTCGGGCGGCTGCTCGGCGGTTCGCGGACGAGCGGTTGCGGCCGTCGCTGCCGGAGTGGTTCGAGACTGGTTCGATCCCGGCGCGTGAGCTGGCCAAGGAGCTGGGGGCGCTCGGGTTCCTCGGGATGCACCTGACGGGGTACGGCTGCGCGGGACTCGGACCGGTCGCCTACGGGCTGGCGTGTCTGGAGATCGAGGCGGCCGACTCCGGGATGCGGTCGCTGGTGTCGGTGCAGGGGTCGCTCGCGATGTACGCGATCTGGAAGTACGGCAGCGAGGAGCAAAAGAGCGTATGGCTCCCCCGCATGTCCGCTGGTGAGGCGATCGGCTGCTTCGGGCTGACCGAGCCGGACTTCGGCTCGAACCCGGCCGGTATGCGCACCAATGCCCGCCGCGACGGTTCCGGTGACGGGGACGACTGGGTGCTGAACGGCTCGAAGATGTGGATCACCAACGGATCGGTGGCCGACGTCGCGGTGGTCTGGGCCCGAACCGACGACGGTGTGCGCGGCTTCGTCGTACCGACGTCGACGCCCGGTTTCTCGGCGCCGGAGATCAAGCAGAAGATGTCGCTGCGCGCGTCCGTCACGTCGGAGCTGGTGCTGGACGACGTACGACTGCCTGCCAGTGCGATGCTGCCCGAGGCGCGGGGTCTGTCCGGCCCGCTCGGCTGCCTGAACGAGGCCCGGTTCGGCATCATCTTCGGCGCGATGGGCGCGGCGCGGGACTGCCTGGAGACCGCGATCGCGTACGCCGGCGAGCGGATCGTGTTCGACAAGCCGCTGACGTCGTACCAGCTGACGCAGGCGAAGCTCGCGGACATGGCCGTCGAGCTGAACAAGGGCATCCTGCTCGCCGTCCATCTCGGCCGGCTGAAGGAGAAGGGCACGCTGCGGCCCGAGCAGGTGTCGGTCGGCAAGCTGAACAACGTCCGCGAGGCGATCGCGATCGCCCGCGAGTGCCGCACGATCCTGGCCGCGAACGGGATCAGCGGCGAGTACCCGATCATGCGGCACGCCAACAACCTCGAGTCCGTGCTGACCTACGAGGGCACGTCCGAGGTGCACCAGCTCGTCATCGGCCAGGCACTGACCGGGCAGTCGGCGTTCCGCTGACGCCGGTACCGGCGTGCGGCTAGGCTGCCGCCCGTGAATGCGCGGGTTGGGGTCGTCGCTGCTGCGGTCGTCGTGCTCGCGGCGGCCGGGATCGTCGTGGCCAGACAGTCCGATGATCGACCGACTGCGACGTTCTCGGAGCGCCCAGTAACGCCGACGCGCACGACCCCCAGCCCGACTCTCACGAGCCCGACCCGAACCACTGCAACCGTCGACTCGGTGGGCCAGTTGCTCGCGGAGAAGCAGCGGATCGTCGCCCAGAACCCGTTGTACCGCGTCGGCCGGCTGCCGGCCTCGCGCTGCAAGGAGCCGTCGGTCCGGCCGACCTCGGTGGCGAACGTGCGGAGGTACTACACCGAGTACGTCGCCTGCCTGGACAAAGTGTGGAAGCCGGTGATCGAGAAGGCCGGCTTCACCTTCGTGCCGCCGCGGCTGGACATCTTCACCGGCAAGACCCGCACGCTCTGCAACGTCCAGGACTCCGCCGCGTACTGCGACGGCGGCACGATCTCGATGAACGCCACCTTCGACATCGAGAACTATCGCAAGTACAACAAGCTCTGGACGCGCACCACGATGGCGCATCTGGTCGCGCACGAGTACGGCCATCACGTCCAGCGTCTGACCGGCATCAGCAGCGCCTCCGCGACACGCACGGGCTACCTCAACGGCGTGGACGCCCCGCTGCAGGAGAGCCGGCGGATCGAACTGCAGGCATCCTGCTTCAGCGGTCTCTACCTCGGCGCCGACCGGAGCTACTTCCCCGTCAGTGGATCCTGGCGGCAGCGTTGGCTGTGGACCATCAGTCATCGCGGCGACGAGTGGGGTACGCAGCGCGACCACGGCAGCAGCAAGAGCCACAGCCGCTGGACCCGCCGCGGCTTCGACGCCGGCTCGCCCGCCGCGTGCAACACCTTCACCGCCTCCGCAGCCAGCGTCTCCTAGAGCATCTTCAGCAGGTACTCGCAAGGATCGTTGTGCGTGCGTACGACGTTCCCGTCCGCGTCCTGCTCCGTCCAGTAGTCCAGCACGTGCGGACCTGACCAGGGCAGGTACCCGAGCCGCTCGTACAGCGCACGGGCCGGGTCGTTGTCGAAGCCGACGCCGAGACCGATCGCAGAGCGGTTCCACTCCCCCGCCGCGATCGCCTCGGCTTTGCGGATGATCGCCGTACCGACGCCTTGCCGCGGGACGTACGCGTGCAGGGCGTTGATCTCCGCCGGATCCGCGTCGGCGCGGACCTCGTCGTACTTCGAGTGCCGGAGCAGGACCGTCTGCCCGACGATCTCGCCGTCGCGATGCGCCAGCAGGTAGACACCGTCGTCGTTCTGTTGGACGTCCCAACGAGCGCGGACGTGGTGCTGCGCAGCCGGTTCGCGCGCCAGTGCCGCCAGGATCCGCTCGACGTCGGCGCTGGTCGCGGGCCTGACGTCTATTTCGCGACCTCGGTCGCCCGGGACTCGCGGACGACGGTCACGCGGATCTGACCGGGGTACGTGAGCTCCTCCTCGACCTGTTTCGCGATATCACGCGCCATCACCTGCGCCGCGATGTCGTCGACCGCGTCCGGCAGCACCATCACGCGGATCTCACGGCCGGCCTGCATCGCGAACACCTTCTCGACACCGTCGTGCTGCATCGCGATCTCCTCGAGCCGCTCGAGCCGCTGCACGTAGGCCTCCAGCGACTCGCGCCGCGCGCCCGGCCGCCCACCGCTCACCGCGTCCGCCGCCTGTGTCAGCACCGCCTCGACCGTGCGGACCTCGACCTCGTTGTGGTGCGCCTCGATGCAGTGCACGACGTCGTCGTTCTCGCCGTACTTGCGCGCCAGCTCCGCACCCACGATCGCATGGCTGCCTTCGGACTCGTGCGTGAGTGCCTTCCCGATGTCGTGCAGGAACGCGCCGCGCTTGCACAGCTTCGGATCCAGCCCGAGTTCGGCGGCCATCATCCCGGCGATGTGCGCCGACTCGACCAGGTGCTTGAGCACGTTCTGACCGTACGACGTGCGGTAGCGCAGCAGGCCCATCGTCCGCACCAGCTCCGGGTGCAGCTCGGTGATCCCGACCTCGGCCATCGCGTCCTCGGCGGCCCGTTCGCACAGCTCGGAGACCTCGCCCTTGCTTCGTTCGTAGATCTCCTCGATCCGGCTCGGGTGGATCCGGCCGTCGAGCACCAGCGAGTCCAGGGTCAGTCGCGCGGTCTCCCGCCGTACCGGATCGAAGCAGGACAGCAGCACCGCTTCCGGGGTGTCGTCGATGATCAGATTCACGCCGGTGGTCTGCTCGAACGACCGGATGTTGCGGCCCTCGCGGCCGATGATCCGGCCCTTCATGTCGTCGCTCGGCAGGTGGACGACGGACACGACCGACTCGCTGGTCTGTTCCGACGCGAGCCGCTGCACCGCGCCGGTGATGATCTTGCGCGCCTTCGTCTCGCCCTCGTCGAGCGCCTGCCGCTCGATGTCGCGGACGATCGTGTGCGCGTGCCGCTTCGCCTCCGCCTCGATCGACGCGACCAGCTCGGCCTTCGCCTGCTCGGCGGTCAGGTTCGCGACGCCTTCGAGGATCCGGCGGCGTTCGTCCTCGAGGTCCTTGATCTCCTGTTTGCGCTGGTCGAGGTCGGCCAGCTGCGCGGCGAGCTCGGTCTGGCGCTCCTCGATCGCGCGGTGCTGCTCGTCGAGCCGCTCCTCGCGTTCGGTCAGCCGGTGGTCGCGGCGTTCCATCTCCAGACGCTGCTCGCGCAGATCGTCCCGGATCGACTGTGCCTCCGCCTCGGCCTCCCGCCGTACCTCGGCCGCCCGCTGGTCGGCGTCCCGCCGTACCTCGGCCGCCCTGTCCTCGGCGGCGCGGCGGATCTCCTCGGCACGGCGCTCGGCCCCTTCGGCGCGGGTCCGCAGTACGGCGGCATCCTCCTCGGCCTGACGCCGTACCTGCTCGGCGGCGAGCTGCGCGGCCTCGACCTGGGCCGCCTCACGCTGGGCGGTCTCGGCCTGCGCGGCCGCACTGCCGGCGGCACCGTCGGCGGCCTTCCGGCGGGAGAGGGTGAGTCCGATCCAGGCCAGCAGGCCGGCGATCAGCAATCCGATCAGGGCCAGGCCAACGGACATCGCTGTCATCGGCGTCTCCCCTCTCCTTCGAGCCCCACGCGGGACTGTGGCCGTCGGTCGAAGGGAATCGCCACCCGGTCGGTCAGGCTCTGGGGTACGCCGGTACGGGTGCCACCTCGGCTGAGGCGGTACCTGAACCCTGTGTGCGGCTCTGCCGACGGTGAGGCTGCGCTGGCCCGCGGTCCTCGAAGCCGTCCGCCGAGATGCGCGAACGTCGCAGCCGCGTTATCTGCCTCGCTTGCTCACCGTGCGTCGCCGCGTGACACCTCGGAGACCACGATGGCCCCGCCCGTCCCCGTCCGCTGCCGTCCGGGGTTTCATCACGTGCGGTGCCGCCTATCCGACGGCGCGTTACGACGCCGTCGTCCTTCCTTCAGCTCGGTCGAGCGTGATTGCGCGTTTCCTGGCCGACCGTGCCACCGGCCTGCCTATATCCGCCACCGGTTCGGTGGATTCATCCCTTCCTGATGCCGAGGCTAAGCGCGCCCCACCACCCGGTCAAGACGGACACTCACTCCCCCACCGACCGATCCCGCACAAGACCAGCCCTCGCCGTGGTCTGCCCTGCCTGCCTCCGGGGCCCAAGGCATGCTGATCGTCCTCTTCTCCGACCCGGGCATGGGTTCGGAGAAGAGGACGCAACAGAACGTGTACGCCGTCCCGCACCCGTCGTCCGGGTGCTCAGCTCTCTAGATCTGGCCGCCGGACGGGCCTGTCTGAGACTCCGACCTACGTTCATCAGCGGATTCAGCCGCAGTACCTGGACGCGACTCGGCACCTGCCGACGAGTCGGCCGCCGTACCGGAGGCCGTACTCGTGGAGGGTCCTGCCGGCTCGCTGGCCGCGCCGGCTGCCTCTTCCGTGGTGGTGGCAGCTTCGGTCGCGGCGGTGCTGGTGTCCTTGGCCGTACCCGGAGCGGGAGGGGTGCTGTCGTCGCCGGACTGCTTGTCGACGAACCCGCCGACCTTCTGCTGGACCGAGTCGACCTTCTCCGCGTACTTCCCGCCGGTCTGCTTGTCGATCAGGTCGCCTGCTTTCTCAACGCCGGCCTTGATCTTGTCCGGGTTCTGCTTGACGACATTCCGGAGCCAGTTCTTCGCCTGTTCCTGGAAATCGTTCATTGCACCCTCCGCGGTGTCTGGGGCGGATCGACGGAAAATCCCAGCTTACGGACCAGCCCAAATACAGGTCCTACCTCGGATAACACACCGTCACGCCCCACCCGTCAACGCCCCTCGCCGCACCCCGACCCCCAATCCCCCGTGACGCTCCGTAACTCACGCTCCCGGCGGATCCTCGGACACCGCGCTCCGGAATGCCTAACTGCTCCCGAGATGCGCTTTGGCAACGTCTGCCGGCGCATGCACCAGCCAAGCGTCGAGCACCGCTTCCTCCAACACTGCCTCGGACGCCTTTTCCAACTGGACGAGTACTGCGGCATACCCGTCGAAATGCGGAATCGTGAAGAACCCGTCCCCGGCCCGCGCCGCGAGCACCGCTTCTTTCTCCGCCAGATCCTCGACCGTGAGCGCCAGGATCGGTCCGTCGGGCGGTGTCTCGTCCCCGAACCGCTTCAGATCCGCCTTACTGAAAGGCCGCTCCCACGCATACGCCTTCCCCGCGACCTTCCACGTCCGGTTGCCGTGCCGTGTCGTCTCCTCGGTCCCCGGCAACCCCAGAACCACACGCTCCACGTCCTCAAGACTCGCCATACCGCCGACGCTACTCCCGCCCGGTGCCGCATCCCGCCCACAACCCACAGCCCCACACCCGCGCAGACCCAGCCGGTCCACAGCCTCTCGGCCACACCCGCACTCAGCCCTAGGTGCGTGACGTCGAGCCACGAGTTGTCGGCCAGCTTCGTCCCACTGGCCGATGTAGGACTGGTGTGGACGAGGGCTATTCGGGTTCCAGGCCAGAGGAGTCCAGGAGCGGGAACTCCTCGTGGCTGGCGTCGAGCTCCTGTTTGACGATGGTCATCGCCAGGCCGCCCGGATATCCCTTGCGCGCCAGCATTCCGAGCAAGCGCCGCATCGCCACCTGCCGGTCCAGCGAACGCATCGACCGCAGCTTCCGCCGTACCAGCTCCCGGGCGGTCTGCTCCTCCTGATCAGGATCGAGCTCCTCAAGCGCATCCCGCGCCAACTCGTCGTCCACGCCGCGCCGCCGAAGCTCCTGCGCTAGCGCGCGCTTGCCCAACCCGCGCCCGCGATGCCGCGACTCGACCCACGCGTTCGCGAACGCCGCGTCGTCGATCAACCCGACGTCCGTAAACCGATCAAGTACATGGTCGGCCACCTCATCCGGAATCTCCCGCTCGGCCAGCACATCGGCCAACTCGGCCCGCGTCCGCGGCTGCCCCGTCAACTTGTCCAGCAAGATCGTCCGAGCCACCGAGTACGGATCCGCTTCTTCGTCCAGCCCCGGATCCCCACGTCCCGGATCCGCCCCCGCCTCGTCCTCCGACCACCGTTTCCGCCGCCCGAATCCCCCGCCAACCCGACGCCGCCCCATCCCCCGACGCCCACTCCCACCACTCCCCCCGACAACACCCCCACCACCAGCCGCCGCCCGGCCTCCCTCAGCCGCCGCCGCACGATCAGCCACCCCATCACGACCAGAAACCGACGCCCTCTCAGAAGCCCCAACACCCCGAGCCGATGGCATCGCCTCGGACTCCACTGACGCAGCAGAACCGCCGGTCGTCCCGCCGGCACGCCTCACGCCTGACGCGGAGCCTGATGTCGCCTCAGCCCCCACGTTCGCCGAAGCCGGCGTGTCCGCCCCGCCCGCCGAGTCCGTCGTGTTCGCCCCACCCGCCGAGTTCGCCGAAGCCGACGTCGCTGCCGACCGGGCACCGCCCGGTGCTGTGTTCGCCACGTCCGCCGATGTCGTCGAAGCGGTCGTGCTCCTCGAAGCGGTTGTGCTCTTCGCGCCCGACGCCTTCGTCGGAGGTGAGGTGTTCGTCGCGTCCGACGAGCTTGTCGTCGCCGTCGCGTCCGTCGCCGCCGTCGGGTTCACCGAAGGTGGCGTGTTCCTCGTCTTCGTCGAGGCGGTCGTGTTCTTCGCGGCCGACGCCTTCGTCGGAGGTGAGGTGTTCGTCGAGTCCGACGAGCTTGTCGTCGCCGTCGCGTCCGTCGGGTTCACCGAAGCTGGCGTGTTCCCCGCCTTCGCCGAAGCGGTCGTGTTCTTCGCGGCCGACGCTTTCGCCGAACGTGAGGTGTTTGTCGCGTCCGGCGAGCTTGTTGTGGCCGTCGGGTTCGTCGGAGTGGTGATGGCATCGCCGCGCGAGCTGGCTGATCTCCCGGTCGCCGCATCACCCGGCAACTCGCCGGGGAGCCGGTCCGTGTCGTTCGTCGAGTCTGATGTCTCCGGCGGGTCTGACCACGGGTCGAAGGCCTTACCCACGCCACCGAGGACGGGCTCAGTCCGTGGCGCGCCCTCGGGCGACGAGGCGAGTGGTGTCGCCGAGCCGTCGTCCGCGCGCTCGGGCGTACTGCGTCCTGCGCGCTTGGCAGGCGGGACTGGCGTGTCCTCGGCGAACGCACGAGCTTCGGCCAGGCGGTCGGCTGCCTGCGTCTTGAACGCCTGCGCGGTCTGCCCGTGGTCTTCGCCCCATGGATCAACCACGTCAGCACCCGAAGCGCGACGCGATGCATCCCGGCGAGTGGTGGACTGACTCTCCTCTTGCACCTCACGCGAGAACGCCGCCGCGTCGGACTGCCCGCGCGCCCCGCGGCCCTGCGGCAACCGTGCACTTCGCTCGGACTCACGCACAGGGCGCGCGGACTCACGCGCAGGTCGCTCGAGCCCACGCGCAGCATGCACGGGACCATTTGCAGGTCGCTCGGGCTCACGCGCGGCCTGCTCCTGCACATCGGCGGACGCAGGCTCGTCCCATGGGTCGATGGTGCCGACGGACCGCCTGACGGAGCCGGGGCGTCGACGCGCCGTACTCCATTCGGCCTCGTCCCCGCGCAGGGAGTCGTCGGCATCCGCCCACGGATCCGCGCGCTTCGAGTCCGTAGTACGACCGCGAGTACGACGACCTCCGCGACTCGAACCGGCCGAGGCGCCGCCTTGGCGGTCGTCGTCTGACGAGGACGTAGATCGCGACTCGTCACGCCGCGAGGACGTCTGCCGGGCCGAAGTACGCCTGGCAGAGGCTGTCTCCGCGGAGGCAGTTGTGTCCGACGCCCCGGATTCGGCCAGGAGTTTGCGGGCCAGCGCGAGGCGCTCGTCGTGGGGCAGGGACAGCGCCGCGGGGGCAGCGTCATCGGCAGTGGAAGGCTGCCGGGGGACGCTGCCACCCGCGGAGGGTCGATCAGAAGTCGACATCGACCTCGGCCGCGGCCTCGTCGGCCGGCTGGTCCAGGGTCGGGCCGATGCCCATCTTCTCCTTGATCTTCTTCTCCAGCTCGTTCGCCAGGTCGGGGTTGTCGCGCAGGAAGTTCCGCGCGTTCTCCCGGCCCTGGCCGAGCTGGTCGCTCTCGTAGGTGAACCAGGCACCCGCCTTGCGGACGAAGCCCTGGTCCACGCCGAGGTCGAGCAGGCTGCCCTCGCGGCTGATGCCCTGGCCGTAGATGATGTCGAACTCGGCCTGCTTGAACGGCGGGGCCACCTTGTTCTTCACGACCTTGACGCGGGTCCGGTTACCGACCACGTCCGAGCCGTCCTTGAGCGACTCGATCCGGCGCACGTCCAGCCGCACCGAGGCGTAGAACTTCAGCGCCTTACCACCGGTCGTCGTCTCCGGGGAGCCGAACATGACGCCGATCTTCTCGCGCAACTGGTTGATGAAGATCGCGGTCGTGTTGGTCCCGCTGACCGCACCGGTCATCTTCCGCAGTGCTTGGCTCATCAGCCGGGCCTGCAGACCGACGTGGCTGTCACCCATCTCGCCCTCGATCTCGGCACGCGGCACCAGCGCGGCCACCGAGTCGATCACGACGATGTCGATCGCGCCGGAGCGGACCAGCATGTCGGCGATCTCCAGCGCCTGCTCACCGGAGTCGGGCTGCGAGACCAGCAGCGCGTCGGTGTCGACACCCAGTTTCCGCGCGTACTCCGGGTCGAGGGCGTGCTCGGCGTCGATGAAGGCCGCGATCCCGCCGGCGCGCTGAGCGTTGGCGACCGCGTGCAGGGCGACCGTCGTCTTACCGGAGGACTCCGGGCCGTAGATCTCCACCACGCGGCCGCGCGGCAGACCACCGATCCCGAGCGCGATGTCGAGCGAGATCGACCCGGTCGGGATGACCTCGATCGGCGGCCTGTTCTGCTCTCCCAGGCGCATCACCGAACCCTTGCCGCACTGCCGCTCGATCTGCGTCAGCGCGGTCGCAAGCGCCTTCTCGCGATCGGCCGCCGCGCGCTCCGCACTCGCTACACCCGCCATGTGACTGCCACCTGACCCATCTGATAATCCGGGGCAGCCGGCCGGCCGCCCGAAGAAACTTCGTTGTCGCCAGAGAAGGTATTCGTCGCCTCGGACAGTTTTCGCCGCCACTTCGAATCTGTGGACAACTCGGCCGTCCCAGCACCTTCCGGAGACCAAACTATCCCGAACACGTGTTCGAATCGCAACTGACACGCCGATACCTGTCCCGGCAACCGATCTGACCCACCGGATCCCTACCCTTGCGAGCGTGACAGACCGGCCCGACGTACCCGATTCCGCCGTGATCCTCGCGATCAGCCGCGTGGAATTCGGCATCGACTACGTCCTCGACGCGCTCCGTTCCCAGGACCCGTTCGGCATCCGCAGCTACCTGGCGGAGTACTCCGCGCAGGAGAAGCCGAACCTGGCCGAGAAGGGCCTGATCCTCGCGATCGACCGATTACTGCAGATGAAGGTGCCCGGCCACGAGGAGTGGCCGACCCTCCCGCTGGCCAAGCGCTGCGACTGGTGGGTGGAACGGCTGGGCGGATTCGCCGCGATCGTCGCCGGCCTCCCCCGGCTCAGCGGCGCGGCGGCGGACCGGCTGCCGATGAAGGACACCCTCGGCGCCGCCGTGCAGGCGATGGTGATCGGTGCCGTCTGCCGGGAGTACGGCGTGGAGGCGCATGCCGACCGTACGGCGATCATCGCCCGGGTGCTCACCGACCGCCCGATCACGCCGGACGAGGTCCTCAAGTACGACGACCCGGTGGTCGCCGGCGACGACGTCTCCCAGCAGCTGGGACTCCACGAAGTCACCTCGGACATGGGCCTGCGTAAGGGTGTCCGGCTGGTCTGGCGGCTGAGCAAACTGTTCGGCGGGCTCAGCGAGGTGTTCGAGGAGCGGCCGCGCGGCAGCCTGGGCGCCCGGTTCGTCGGGAAGCTTCCCGGCGTCGGTGTGGTCGGTGGGTTCTTCGACGAGCGCAAGGGCATCAAGAAGGCGGCGTACGAGGCGGCGGAGCTGCTCACCACCAGTGCGTTCCGGGTCAAACCGGTCTGATCGCTGGGACCGGCCGTAGCAGTACTGACATGATCTCCACATGACTGGGATCGTCATTGTGCGACCGGACGAGACATGGCCCGCGCAGTACCAGAAGACCGCCTACGCGATCGGTGGGGTGCTCGGCGAACTTGCCCAGCGGATCGACCACATCGGTTCCACCTCGGTACCGGGGTTGCCGGCCAAGGATGTCCTCGACATCCAGGTCACCGTGGGCACGGAGCCGGAGCTGGACGACGTGGCGGAACGGATGGTCGCCGCGGACTGGGAGCTCCGCCCGCCGCGGCGCGACCATCCGGTGCCGGGACTGCCCGCCGACGACATCCAGTGGATGAAGCGGATGCTGGTCGAACCGATGTACCGCCGTCGGGTCAACCTGCACGTCCGGGTGGCCGGCCGTGCCAATCAGCGGTACGCGCTGCTGTTCCGCGACTATCTGCGCAGCCACCCGGAGACGGCCCGCGCGTACGCCGCGTTCAAGCAGCACGCGGCCGCACTCCGGCTCGAGATCGGCGACTACAGCGATCTCAAGGATCCCGTCTGTGACCTCATCTACTTGCCGGCCGAGGAATGGGCTGCGCGCACCGGGTGGGCGGTCTAGCTACCCGTTCGTTGCCATAGGCATCAGCGTTCGCTGGGCGGAAGGTTGAGATGCGCCCACACGGCACGCCACACCACCTTGGCGGCCTCGCCGTCGGCCAGGGCCTCGACGACCGTCCGGCCGCCGAGCTCCTGGACGACCTGGGTCTCGGCCCAGGTCCGTGCGTACGCGGGACCGAGATGGTGATTCATCCGCTCCCAGAACTCCGTCAGTCTCATGCCTGCCCGTCGTCATCCTTCGGTGGCGGTCCCCAACCGCCCTGCTGCCCCTGCTGAGGCGCCGACGGACCGCCCTGCTGGCCCGGGCCACCCTGCTGCGGCGGCCGCTGACCGTACTGCGAACCCTGCTGCGGCTGACCGGGCTGCTGACCCTGACCAGGCTGCTGTCCCCACCCCCCGGGACCTTGCTGCGGCGGCTTCTGCGGGCCCCACTGTCCCTGACCCTGCTGAGGCTGCCCAGGGTACTGCGGTTGACCAGGCTGGCCACCGTACGGCGGCTGCCCCTGCCCCGGCTGCCCCTGCCCCGGCTGCCCTTGTCCCGGCTGACCCGGGTACTGACCCGGCTGACCGCCGTACTGACCCGGCTGACCCGGCTGACCGCCGTACTGACCGGGCTGCCCCGGGTACTGCCCACCGGGACCGGGCTGCCCTGGGTACTGCCCGCCAGGACCGGGCTGGCCGTACTGCTGACCCGGGTACTGCCCCGGTCCGCCGTACTGACCCGGCTGTCCCGGGTACTGCCCCGGGAACTGCTGCCCGTAGCCCTGCGGCCCCTGCCCCTTGCGACTGCGCAGAACGAAGAAGACCACCGCGGCGATCGCCAGCACCACCAGCACGATGATCAGGATCAGCGCCCACGTCGGGAACCCACCGCCGGCCTCCGAGGTCAGCGAGATCTTCCCGAGCTTGTCGACGCTGTCGTACGTCGCCGTCCGGCCGCTGACCTTCGCGCCGTCGTCGTGCTCGAGGATCTTGCCCGGCATGGTGATCTTGAAGTTCACCTCCGGCTGGCTGCCGCCCGACGGCATGTTGCCCAGGTCGCCGCCCTTCACCGACACCGTGACCTTGTCGCCGTCCTTGCGGAAGCTGACGCCGTCACCGCTCGAGCTGCCCATCTTGTCGAACGGCACGTTCTTGAACGTGCAGTCGGAGCCGACGAACTTGTCGTCCTCGTACGACTTGCATTCGACGCCGTCGGTCGCCGTCGACTTGATGCTGCTCTCGATCTGCTGGCGGACCTTCTCGAGGGACTGGCCGCTGGACTCCAGCAGCTTCTTGTCCACCCCGATCTTCATCGAACCCGAGACGGTCTCGTTCGACCCGACCTTCAGGTCGCCGTCGAGCTTGACGCACCCGGTCAGCCCGATGAGGCAGGCCACGACGACGAGGGCTGCGCGTACGCGGTTCATCATGCCGCCGATCATTCCAGACGCCGGGGACAATCCGCGCACCGGACGGAAAGGGCCTCCTCACTGCGTGCGACGGTGGCCCGGTAAGCGGACGAGAGCTGCCGCCGGACCGAGCGCGTGAAAACTGTCGGCGGCACCCGGCAAGATGGTCGGCGTGAAGAAGACCAGCGCGTTGAGCCGGTTCTCGCCCGCGACCCGGGCGTGGTTCGGCGACGTCTTCGAGGCGGCCACCCCGGCCCAGCTCGAGGCGTGGGACGCCATCACCGCGGGCCGGGATGCGCTGGTGGTCGCCCCGACCGGCTCCGGGAAGACGCTGGCCGCGTTCCTGTGGGCGCTGGACCGCTTGGCCACGACTCCCCCGCCGGACGATCCGAAGTTGCGCTGCCGGGTGCTGTACGTGTCGCCGCTGAAGGCGCTGGCCGTGGACGTCGAGCGCAACCTCCGCGCGCCGCTGATCGGCATCCGGGAGACCGCTCGCCGGCTCGGTGAGGCCCCGATCGATGTCGAGGTCGCCGTGCGATCGGGCGACACCCCGGCCGCTGAGCGACGACGGTTCGCCTCGCGGCCTTCCGACGTACTGATCACGACCCCGGAGTCCTTGTTCCTGCTGCTGACATCGCAAGGGCGTGAGTCGCTCCGCGGCGTCGAGACGGTCATCGTCGACGAGGTGCACGCGGTCGCCGGGACGAAACGCGGCGCGCATCTGGCGTTGACGCTCGAGCGCCTCGACGCGCTGCTGCCGAAGCCGGCGCAGCGCATCGGCCTGTCGGCGACGGTGCGACCGGTAGAAGAGGTCGCGCGATTCCTCGGCGGCGAGCGGCCGGTGACGGTCGTGCAACCCAAGTTCACGAAGCAGTGGGATTTGAGCGTCGTCGTACCGGTCGAGGACATGGCCGAGCTGGCCGCGACCGAGGTCGAGACGTCCGGATCAGCGGCCGCTCCGCAGCAGCACGCGTCGATCTGGCCGCATGTCGAGGAACACGTCTTCGACCTGATCAGTCAGCACAGCTCGACGATCGTCTTCTCGAACTCGCGTCGCCTCGCCGAGCGACTGACGGCCCGGCTGAACGAGATCGCCGCCGAGCGCGCCGAGCTGGAGCTCCCGGAGCTCGGTTCGCCGGCCCAGCTGATGGCGCAGTCAGGCGGATCGCTCGCGGCCCCGCCGTTGATCGCGCGCGCCCATCACGGCTCGGTCAGCAAGGAGCAACGGGCCCTCATCGAGGCGGATCTGAAGTCCGGGCGGCTGCCGTGCGTGGTGGCGACGAGCAGCCTCGAGCTCGGCATCGACATGGGCGCGGTGGATCTGGTCATCCAGGTCGAGGCCCCGCCGTCGGTCGCCAGTGGGTTGCAACGCGTCGGTCGCGCGGGTCACCAGGTCGGGGCGGTGTCGCGGGGCGTGCTGTTCCCCAAGTTCCGCGGCGACCTGATCGACACCGCCGTCGTCGTCCAACGGATGCGTGACGGACTGATCGAGAGTCTGCACATTCCGGCCAACCCGCTCGACGTGCTCGCCCAGCAGATCGTCTCGATCGTGGCGCTGGACTCGATCGACGTCGACGACCTCTTTGCTCTGGTACGACGATGCGCGCCGTTCGCGACGCTGCCGAGATCGGCGTACGACGGCGTGCTCGACATGCTGTCCGGTCGCTACCCGTCGGACGAGTTCGCCGAGCTGCGGCCGCGGATCGTGTTCGACCGGGTCAGCGGCGAGATCTCCGGGCGGCCGGGCGCTCAGCGGCTCGCGGTGACGAGCGGCGGGACGATTCCGGATCGCGGGCTGTTCGGTGTGTTCCTGGTCGGCGAGTCGACGAACCACCGAGTCGGCGAGCTCGACGAGGAGATGGTGTACGAGTCGCGTGTCGGCGACGTGTTCACGCTCGGCGCGTCGAGCTGGCGGATCGAGGACATCACGCACGACCGGGTGCTCGTCTCCCCCGCGCCGGGTCAGCCCGGGAGACTGCCGTTCTGGAAGGGCGACGCGGTCGGGCGTCCGGCTGAGCTCGGCGCGGCGACCGGTGCGTTCATCCGCAAGATGGCGTCGTTGCCGGCCGCCAAGGCGGTCGAGCGTGCGCGGACCGCCGGCCTCGACGAGTACGCCGCCAACAACCTTGTCTCGTACCTTGCCGAGCAGCGCGACGCGACCAGTCGAGTGCCGGACGACGTGACGATCGTGGTGGAGCGGTTCCGCGACGAGCTCGGCGACTGGCGGGTCTGCGTGCATTCGCCGTACGGCGGTCAGGTGCACGGCCCGTGGGCGCTGGCGATCGCGGCGCGGCTGCGGGATCGGTACGGGATGGACGCGCAGTCGGTCTCGGGCGACGACGGGATCGTGCTACGGCTGCCGGAGACGGACGAGGCGCCACCGGGTGCGGAGCTGGTGCTGTTCGATCCGGCTGACATCGAGGACCTGGTCACCACCGAGGTGGGGGGATCGGCGTTGTTCGCGGCGCGATTCCGTGAATGCGCGGCGCGGGCGCTGCTGCTGCCGCGGCGCAATCCGGGACGCCGATCACCGCTCTGGCAGCAACGGCAACGTGCGTCACAGTTGCTGAGTGTGGCGAGCAAGTTCGGGTCGTTCCCCATCGTGCTCGAGACACTGCGCGAGGTTCTGCAGGACGTCTACGACCTGCCGTCGTTGAAGGATCTGTTGACCGGGATCAGCGAGCGGCGGATCTCCGTCGTCGAGGTGGAGACGCCGGAGGCATCACCGTTCGCGAAGTCCCTGCTGTTCGGCTATGTGGGCGCGTTCATGTACGAAGGCGACAGTCCGCTGGCCGAGAAGCGTGCGGCCGCGCTCGCCCTGGACCAGAGCTTGCTGGCGGAGTTGCTCGGTCGGACCGAGCTGCGCGAGCTGCTCGACGCCGAGGTCGTGCTGCGCACCGAGGCCGAATTGCAGCGACTTGCCGAGGATCGTCGCGCGCGTGATGCCGAGGGCCTGTTCGACGTACTGCGGATCGTCGGGCCACTGTCCTTGCCGGAGGCAACGCAGCGGTGCGTGGACGGTTCCGACCCTGAGTCCTGGCTGACCTCACTGGCGGCGGCCCGTCGTGTCGTGCGGGTCCGGATCGCAGGCGAACACCGATGGGCCGTCGTCGAGGATGTGGCACGCCTGCGGGACGCTCTCGGCGTACCGCTGCCCCCCGGTGTCGCGGAGGCGCACGCCGAGCCTGTCGCCGATCCGCTCGGTGACCTCGTGTCTCGGTATGCACGCACCCACGGGCCGTTCCGCGCGATCGATCTCGCGACGCATCTCGGGATCGGCGTCGCGGTCGTCAGCGACGCGCTGCGTCGTCTCGGAGCGGCGGGTCGCGTCGTCGAGGGCGAGTTCCTGCCCGGTGGGATCGCGCTCGAGTGGTGTGACAGCGAGGTCCTCCGACTGCTGCGGCGGCGTTCGCTGGCTGCGCTGCGGAAGGAGGTCGAGCCGGTCGATCCATCCGCGCTGGCCCGGTTCCTTCCCGCGTGGCAAGGGATCACGAGCAGTCGTGGACGCGGGTACGACGTACTTCTCGGCGCGGTCGAGCAACTCGCGGGATGCGCCGTGCCGGCGTCGGCGCTGGAGTCGATCGTGCTGCCGTCACGGGTGCCCGGGTATCAGCCGTCGATGCTGGACGAGCTGACGGCGACCGGTGAAGTGGTGTGGGCCGGCTCGGGTTCATTGCCGGGGACCGACGGGTGGGTGTCGCTGCATCTGGCCGACAACTGCGATCTGACGTTGCCTGACCCGGATCCGGCGTTCGAGTTGGGCGAGACGCACCAGGCCGTGCTGGACGCCTTGTCAGGTGGCGGGGCGTTCTTCTTCCGGCAGCTGAGTGATGTGGTCGGCTCGAGCTCCGGCGTCGTGGAGGACGAGGCGCTCGTCACCATTCTCTGGGATCTCGTCTGGGCGGGCTACCTGACGAATGACACCCTGACACCGGTCCGATCGCTGGTCGGTGGTGGCCGCGGCAGCCACCGGACCCGTCGTGCGACACCACGCGCACGACCGGGACGTCCGGCTCGGCCCGGGCGGCCCGCGATGCCGTCGCGGAGTGGACCGCCGACCGCCGGCGGGCGATGGTCGTTGCTTCCGGCCCGTAGTTCGGATGCGACGCGGCGAGCCCATGCCGCGGCCGAGACACTGCTCGATCGCTACGGGATCGTGACACGCGGATCGGTCATCACCGAGCGGACGCCCGGTGGGTTCGCGGCCGTGTACAAGGTGCTGAGCGCGTTCGAGGAGTCCGGCCGGTGCCGGCGCGGGTACTTCGTCGCCGGTTTGGGGGCGGCGCAGTTCGCGCTGCCTGGCGCCGTCGATCGTCTGCGGGCGCTCGCCGAGCTGTCTGTGCCGGCTGAGCCCGACGGACCGTTCGGTCCACCGGGCCGGTTCGGTCCAGGCGGTGCGCGGACGAGCGGAGCGTCAGGTGGGGCAGGTCGCGGTCGTAGAGACAACGAGCCGGCCGCGCGTGCCGTCGTACTGGCTGCATCCGACCCGGCGAATCCGTACGGCGCCGCTCTGCCGTGGCCCGAGCGGGAGAACGCGGGAGGTCATCGTCCGGGTCGGAAGGCCGGTGCGCTGGTCGTGCTGGTCGACGGACAGTTGATCGTGTACGTCGAACGCGGCGGGCGGACCGTGCTGAGTTTCACCGAGGACACCGACCTGCTGCAGCCCGCGGTCGACGCGCTCGCGTTGTCGATCCGGGACGGTCAGCTCGGCAAACTGAGCGTGGAGACAGCCGATGGCGAGCAGGTACGGCATACGGCGTTCGGGGACGCGTTGGCGAAGGCCGGGTTCCATGCGACGCCGCGCGGTCTGCGGCTCCGGGCCTGAGTGAGCCGTCGTGCCGGAAGGAGACACCGTCTGGCGGGCCTGCAAGCGGCTGAACCAAGCACTTGCCGGGCAGGAGCTCGTCCGCACAGACTTCCGCGTGCCTTCGCTGGCGACGACCGACCTCAGCGGCCGGACGATGCAGGAGGTCGTTGCGCGCGGCAAACACATCCTGATGCGGCTCTCGGGCGGTCTGACGCTGCACAGTCACTTCCGGATGGACGGCAGTTGGCATCTGTACCGTCCGGGTGAGCGCTGGCGCGGCGGACCCGAGCACGAGATCCGTGTCGTCCTCGCGACGGATCCGTGGACCGCGGTCGGTTACCGGCTGCCGGTGCTCGAGCTCGTCTCCACCGATCAGGAGAGCAGCGTCGTCGGCCACCTCGGACCGGATCTGCTCTCCCCGGCGTTCGACCGGGCGACCGCGATCGCGAACGTCGAGTCCGATCCGGGGCGCACCATCAGCGAGGCGTTGCTCGACCAGCGCAACCTTGCCGGGATCGGCAACTTCTACCGCACCGAGGTCTGTTTCCTGCTCGGTCTGCACCCGTGGTGCCCGGTGTCGGACGCCGACGTCCCGGCCGCGGTCGACCTCAGCCGGAAACTGATGAAGGCCAACGTTCGGAACGCGGCCCAGGTCAGCACCGGCGTCGACCGGCCTGGCCAACGCTCCTGGGTGTTCGAACGCGCCGGCAAGCCGTGCCGCCGCTGCGGAACGACGATACTCACCGCGCAACTCGGCGAACCGACACGCGAACGCGTCACCTACTGGTGCCCGGCCTGCCAGCCCGAGAGCTGATCCGCGCACTTGCTGAAACTGCCCTGTGGACAACGCCGCGGGCGGCGCCGAACACGGATACCTTCTCTGACGCATCGAACGAATGTTCGAACGAGAGGAGATGACGATGTGCGACAGGTGCGGCGGCCTGAGCGACGAGCAGTACGCGCGGCAGATCGAGCGGAACATCCAGACCTACGGCTGGACGATGCAGTACGTCGATGGCGACGGCGACCGGAATCCGGCGTTCGGCTACACGCTGGGCCTCAGTCTGTACCAGCATCCGGAATTCATCGTCTTCGAGAGCGAGCCGAGTTACGCCTACCTCGGTCTCAAGCCACTCGCTTGGGCCGTGATGGAGGGCGCGGTCTTCGACGAAGGTGACGACCTGTCCGGATTCTTCCCGCCACCGCACACCGCCGAACTGCTTCGGTTTCCCGACTCGGCGCATCACCTGTTCACGGCCAACGCGATGTTCCGGCGGCCCGGTGGTCCGCCGATAGCCGCGCTGCAGCTCATCTGGCCGACCCGGACGGCATTGATCCAGCCGACCGACCGCCGTCCCGCTCCCGAAGGAGATGTCCGATGAACGGCGGATCAGGCTGCCGAGGCCACGACCTCGGGCTCGATCGCGGGGTGCGCCAGGACGAGGGCCTCTTCGCGCGCCAAGTCCTCACTGACCTCGGCGAACACCGTCGACAGCGGCACGTCCAGTGCCATGCAGATCGCCGCCAGCAGCTCGCTGGAAGCTTCCTTCTGACCGCGCTCGACCTCGGAGAGGTAGCCGAGACTCACACGGGCGTCGGCGGATACCTCGCGCAGAGTGCGCCCCTGGCGCAGCCGCTTACGCCGCAGCACGTCGCCCAGCAGGCCACGAACCAGCACCATGAGGTTTCTCCCTTCCGCCTGTCCGGCCACGTCTACCCGCACGGTAGCGCGGCCGTAGGAACCAACGGTACCTGTTGCTGGGTCACTACCCCTCGCAATGTCCACCTTCGGTGCGCCGTGCCAGTCTTCCTTACCTGTCCCCATGCTGGTCCTAACATCCCGTTCAGTCGAGTTCTTCCGCCACAACAGTTGCTCCGAGTTCCAGGACGGACTGCACACTTCCCCGACGAACGGCCTCCCGATCGCCGGTCAACTGCAGCTTCCGCACCTGCACAGTGCCCGGTCCGGCCGCTGCCACGTATACCGTGCCCGCCTCGATACCCGCCTGCGGGTCCGGGCCGGCCACACCGGTCGTCGCGAGCCCGTAGTCGGCCTCGAGACGCTCCCGCACCCCGCTCGCCAGGGCTGCAGCCGTATCCGGGTGCACCGGCCCCACAGCGGCCAGCAAGTCCTCCGGGACGCCCGCGAGCTTCGCCTTCAGGTCAGTCGCGTACACGACCACGCCACCCCGATACACAGCCGACACCCCCGGCACACCCGTCAGAACCGCCCCGACCATCCCCCCGGTCAACGACTCAGCCGTCGCCAGCGTCACGCCCCGCTCAAGCAACAACCCCACCAACCGCCGAACCGCGACCTCAACCCCATCCCCAACCACCCGCCACCTCCACATCCGACCAATACCCGTACTCAACACCAGCCTCCCGCTCCCCCACCAACCCCCGTCCGTAGACTCCCTGGGATGTCGGGGTCTACCGGTGGAAATGCGAAGGCTGGGGGGCGGGCTCGGACGCTCGCGGAGGTCTATCGGCGGTTCGGCGAGGTGGACGGGCCGAAGGTTTCGCCGGTGTACGGGCGGATCGCGAATGCGTTGAGCAAGTCGGATGAGGCGCTGCGGGTTATCGAGACCGCACCGGCGCGGCAGCGGCATCCGGCGACCATTCTGGCGGCTCTCCACGACCTCGCGCTCGCTGGAGACGCCCCCGCCCTCGCCAAGGCCTTCGCCACCGCCAATGCGACCGACGTCGGGGCGGTGGCCGCGGAGGTTGTGGTTGGGATGGGGGAATTGGTTGTGGAGCGGGCCGCGGGCCGGCGGGTGCGGGCGGATGAGGGTGGGCGGCATGCGGTGCTGTATCCGGCGGTGGCTGAGGTGGCTCGGCGGGTGGGGGCCGGGGCGGTTGGGCTCATTGATGTGGGACGCGCGGCGGGCCTGAATCTGACGGTTGATCGGGTCGGGATCTCGTACGGGAACGGGCAGTCGTTGGGGGACGCTCGGTCGGCGGTTCAGGTGTCGGCTTCGGTTGTGGGCGGCGGGGAGGTCCCGTCAGGGGTGATGCCGGAGGTGGTCGCCCGGGTCCTGATTGACGTTGATCCGGTGGATGTGACGGACGCAGACGAGGCGCGTTGGTTGCGGGCGTGTGTGTCGCCGGATCAGGTGGAGCGGTTGGCGCGGCTCGAGGCGGAGTTGGCGTTGGCCGCGGCGGATCCGCCGGTGCTGCTGCGGGGCGAGGTTGTCGACGTTCTGCCGGAGGCGATCGCTCGGGTGCCTGACGACGTACTGCCGGTGGTGATCACAACGTGGGCGTTGTCGGCGTTGGATCTCGAGGGGCGTTTGAGGTTCCTGCAGCGGCTCGACGAGGCAGCTACCCGACGGCCCGTGGCTTGGGTGTCGGTGGAGGGGGTTGGCGTGGCGCCGGGGATCCCGACGTTCGGCGACCGGCGGGCTTCGGGGCACAGCATCATCGGGATGGGCGTGTTCGAGCACGCGTCGATGCAGGCCAGTGCGGTCGGTCGGTGCTGGCGGCGCGGCGGAATGCTCGCTTGGTTGGCCGAGCACAACTGAGCCCCGAGCCAGAGTGCCTGAGCAGCGTCAGGGAAGTTTGCGCTTGGCGGCTGTGCGGAGCTGGATGGCCCGGGAGAGGTAGTCGAGGCCGGTGACGAGGGTCACCAGGACGGCAGCGGCCATGATGGCTACGGCGGGCCAATGGACGATCGGGAGGTCCTGCCACGGGAGGAGGTACAGGCCCAGGGCGATGGCTTGCAGGACGGTTTTGAGCTTGCCGCCCCGGCTGGCGGGCATCACGCCGTGGCGGATCACCCAGAAGCGGAGAAGCGTGACGCCCCATTCGCGGACCAGGACCACGATGGTGACCCACCACGGGAGTTCGCCCAGGTACGAGAGGCCGATGAAGGCCGCGCCGGTGAGGGCCTTGTCGGCGATCGGGTCGGCGATCTTGCCGAAGTTCGTGACCAGGTTCCAGCGCCGGGCGATGTCGCCGTCGAAGCGGTCGGTGACGATCGCGACGACGAACGCGGCGGTGGCGAGCAGCCGGTCGCCGGTGGTGTGACCGCCGTCGCGGAGCAGGAGCCAGACGAACAGCGGGACCAGGACCAGCCGCAGCACGGTCAGCGCGTTCGGCACGTTCCACGCGCTGGGCGCGTGGAGATGTCCGCCGGCTGCGCGCGGCGCCGGGTTGGTCGGCGGGTTGGTCACGCGGTCAGATTAACTGCCGGACGGGCGTCCGGGGCGCTCACGAGTGCCGCGAACTCGGCGATCAGGTCGACGCCGTCGCTCGCCACCACCTTCGCGGACACCAGATCCCCCACCCGAATTCCCTCCGGAAGCCCCGTCACCGTCGTCGTACCGTCCACCTCGGGGCCCTGGTGCGCGGCGCGGCCCTCCACGGTCGGTACGTCGGCGTCGTCGAGGGACTCGATCAGCACCTCGAGCAGCTCGCCGATCCGGGACTCGGCGCGCGCGGAGGTCAGGTCCTCGGCGAGGCGGGTGACCCGGTCGAGGCGGGCCGCGATGGTGTCCTCGTCGAGCTTGCCGTCGTACGTCTCGGCCTCGGTGCCGTCCTCGTCGGAGTACCCGAAGACGCCGATCGCGTCCAGGCCGGCCCGGGAGAGGAAGTCGCAGAGGATGTCGACGTCCTCCTCGGTCTCGCCCGGGAAGCCGACGATCACATTGCTGCGGATGCCGGCGGTCGGGGCGGCGGCGCGGACCTGGGCGATGAGCTCCAGGAAGCGCTCGGCGTCGCCGAAGCGGCGCATGCGGCGCAGCAGCGGGCCCGAGGCGTGCTGGAACGACAGGTCGAAGTACGGGACGACGCCTGGGGTGCCGGTCATCGCGCTGATCAGGGTCGGGCGCATCTCGGCCGGCTGCAGGTACGAGACGCGGACGCGGGTGATGCCGGGGACCTGGGCGATCTCGCCGACCAGGGTCTCGAGCAGGCGGAGGTCGCCGAGGTCCTTGCCGTAGGAGGTGGAGTTCTCGGAGACCAGGAAGAGTTCACGTACGCCGTTCTCGGCCAGCCACTCGGCCTCGCGGAGGACCTCGGCCGGGCGTCGGGACATGAAGGCGCCGCGGAACATCGGGATGGCGCAGAACGCACAGCGGCGATCGCAACCGGAGGCCAGCTTGAGCGGCGCCATCGGGCCGCCGTCGAGACGGCGGCGCATCACCCGCGGACCGCTGGCGGGGGCGGTTGCGAGGTCGGGGGCGTCGATCTTCAGCTCTTCCGGTGCACCGGTGACGAAGCGGCCCTTGAGCCCCCCGGAGGCGTCGGCGGCGTCGGAGGCAGCCGAGACCGGCCGGAGCTGCTCAGGGATGTGGTCACCGAGCACAGCACCTGCACCGGACACCGTGGCGGCGCCGGCGGCAGGACCGGAGGCGGAGGCACCCGGGGCGTCGGACACGGTGCCGGCCGCGGTGCCCGAGGCGGAACGCGTCGAGGTGCCGGAGGCAGGGGCGGGCGCGGTGCTAGCTGAGGTGGTCGGGTCGCCGTGGCCGGGGATGGGGACGGGAGGCGCGGTGTGGCGGTCTGCGGGGGCCAGGGGTAGGAGTTTGCGGCGGTCGCGGGGAACGTGGGCCTGGTGCTTCGTGCCCGACAGGATCGAGCGGAGACGGTCGGAGATGTCCGTGTAGTCGTCGAAGCTCAGCACGGCGTCGGTCTCCGGGAGGGCCTCGGCGAGCTGATCGCCGTACCGCTCGGCCAGACACCCGACCGCGACGACCGCCTGCGTCCGCCCGGTCTCCTTGTAGTCGGCGGCCGCCAGCAGCGTGTCGACGGAGTCCTTCTTGGCGGCCTCGACGAAGCCGCAGGTGTTCACCACCACCGTGTCCGCCTCGGCAGCGTCGTCGACCAATCGGAATCCGCCGGCCTCGAGCCGGCCGGCCAGTTCCTCGGAGTCGACATCGTTACGGGCACAGCCCAGCGTGACCAGGGCGACGGTGGTGGGTGGCGTAGTCATCCCCACGAGTATGACGCGCTGTGCACGTCCGCGCCTAACTCAGGAGCCGCTCGTGGTCTTGCTGAGGGTGCCGTTCGGGTGCGCGGTGAACCGGTACAGCTTGGTGGGGATCTGCTTCCCGTTCAGGACGACAACCAGGTTGGCCGGGTTGCTGACGGTCACCCGGATGTCGCCGGCGCTGGTGACGGACTGGGCGATGCCGGGGCCGAGGCGGCCCTGGAACAGGCGGCGGTCCTTCCGGTCGCGGACCGTCAGGTAGGTGCCCTCGCCCTTGGCGGTCAGCGTGAGTTTGGTCTTCAGGGCCGGCGGCTTCTTCTTGGTCGGCTTCGCGGTCGGCTTGACGGTCGGCTGCGGCGTCGGCTTCGGAGCCGGGGTCGTGACGGTGGCCGTGGCGGTCGCGGTCTTGGACGCGTTCGCCTCGATGTCACTGGGCAGCGTGAACAGCCGCACCATTCCCCAGCCCATCAGGCTGACCAGGATCGCGCCGACCACGACGGCCCAGCGCGGGCGGGCCGGGTTCAGCTTGGGGACCTTCACCGCGGCACGTTCCTCGCGACGGGACTTCTCCTCCTCGACGGCGTGTTCGGCGTCGAAGGTGGCCAGCAACGGCGCCGGGTCGGCCTTGACCACCCGGGCGATCGACCGGATGTGACCACGCGCGTAGAAGTTCCCGCCGCAGCGGGAGAAGTCGTCGGCCTCCATGGCGATCAGCAACCCGGTTCTGATCCGGGTCGCAGCGCTCAGTTGCTCGATCGTCATGTCGGCCCGTTCGCGGGCCGCCGTGAGCTCGCTGCCGATGCTCACGTCCCCACCGTCCTCTCTTCGTCCGAGCTGTGGTCTCGCCGACAGCCGGACCGCCGACACCATCTCAACGGCCTTGGTCCGACGGGGTCACGGACGAGTCAGAGTTGTTCCCTGACCGGACACCTGGCATCGGCCAGCATGTGCAGCGCCTGCACCACTTCCCCGTTCGACGGCCGTGCCGTCAACCCGAACGGTATCGCGAGTGACGACCCCGTCAGTCGGCGGTTCGCATCGGTTGTCTTGCGGGTCGAGCTCGGCAACGCGGCGAGGATCGGCCCGGGATCCTGCAGATGTACGGCGATCCGCCCGTCGTCGAGCGGATGCCGCCGCTGCAGCACCGTCACCTCTTCGATGTCCTCCCACCGGGTACCCACCCACTCGTTGCCGATGCGCAGGCGGATGCCGACGGCGTCGGCGACCAGCATGTCCCCCACGGTCAGCGCGCGGGCACAGACCACGGCGAGTACGGCGAACGCGGCCGCCGCGATCCAGCGCAGTACGCCGGTCGGACTCGTCGACGCCGACGCCGCGAACCCGATGGCGACCAGCACGGCACCGGCCGCCAGCCCGCCGTGCACCTTCTGGGAGGCACGAACGGTGAACGGCGTGGGCTCCGGGTCCACGTAGAATCGTTCCTGCCTGGGCAGTGCGCTCGCGGCGGTCACGGTCTCACTCTCCTCGGAGGGTGCTGATGAAATCCTCTAGATCGTCGGGCTTGACCAGGACGTCCCTGGCCTTCGAACCTTCACTGGGACCGACGACGCCGCGGCTCTCCAGGATGTCCATCAGCCGGCCGGCCTTGGCGAAACCGACCCGGAGCTTACGCTGCAACATCGACGTCGAGCCGAACTGGGTGGAAACGATCAGCTCCGCCGCCTGCACGACCAGGTCGAGATCGTCGCCGATCTCGTCGTCCAGGTCCTTGCTCGGGCCGGGCGCCGCGGTGACGTCCTCGCGGTACGTCGGCTGCAACTGCTCCTTGCAGTGGTCGACCACGCCGCGGATCTCGGTCTCGGTGACCCAAGCGCCCTGGATACGCATCGGCTTGCTCGCGCCCATCGGCAGGAACAGGCCGTCACCCTGACCGACCAGCTTCTCCGCGCCGGGCTGGTCGAGGATGACCCGGCTGTCGGCCAGCGACGAGGTCGCGAACGCCAGCCGCGACGGCACGTTCGCCTTGATCAGACCGGTGACGACGTCCACCGACGGCCGCTGCGTGGCGAGCACCAGGTGGATGCCGGCCGCCCGCGCGAGCTGGGTGATCCGGACGATCGAGTCCTCGACGTCGCGCGGCGCGACCATCATCAGGTCGGCGAGCTCGTCGACGATCACCAGCAGATACGGGTATGGCGACAGCACCCGCTCGGACCCCGGCGGCGGCTTCACCTTCCCGCCGCGGACCGCCTTGTTGAAGTCGTCGACGTGCCGGAACCCGAACGCCGCGAGGTCGTCGTACCGCATGTCCATCTCGCGGACGACCCACTGCAGCGCCTCGGCCGCCTTCTTGGCGTTGGTGATGATCGGGGTGATCAGGTGCGGGATGCCCTCGTAGTTGTTCAGCTCGACCCGCTTCGGGTCGACCAGGATCATCCGCACCTCGTCGGGGGTGGCGCGCATCAGGATCGAGGTGATCAGCGAGTTGACGAACGACGACTTACCCGAACCGGTCGCACCGGCGACCAGCAGGTGCGGCATCTTCGCCATGTTCGCCACCACGAAGCCGCCCTCGACGTCCTTGCCGAGCCCGGCCACCATCGGGTGGTGATCGTTGCGCGCGGTCGCCGAGCGGATCACGTCGCCGAGGCTGACGATCTCCTTGTCGGTGTTCGGGATCTCGATACCGATCGCGGACTTGCCGGGGATCGGCGACAGGATCCGCACGTCGGCCGACGCGACGGCGTACGCGATGTTCTTCGACAGCGCGGTGACCTTCTCGACCTTCACCGCCGAGCCGAGCTCGACCTCGTAGCGGGTGACTGTCGGGCCGCGGGTGTAGCCGGTGACCTGGGCGTCGATGCCGAACTGCTCGAAGACCTCGGTCAGCCGGTCGACGACCTGGTCGGACGCCTTGGTGCGGGCCTTGTGCACCGAGCCGGGCTTGAGCATCTGCCCGTCGGGCAGGGTGTAGGCGATGTCGCCGGACAGGCTGAGCTGCTCGACGCGCTGCGGCAGCGGCGTGTGCGGCGGCGGCTCGGGGGCCGGCGCGGGCGGCTTGCTCGACACGACAGGCGCGTCGAAGGCCGGCTCGACGGGAGCGGCGGCGTCGGCGCTGTCCGCGTCGACGTCGTACGCGTCCTCTTCCTCCACGGCCTTGGCCTTCGACTTCCGGCCGCGCTTGGGGCTGTCCGCGAGCACCGGCGAGTCGTACGGCTTGACCGTCGGCTCGCCGTCCTCGTCCAGCTCGGCCTTCGCACGCCGCTGCTTGCGGGTCAGCCGGACGGTGTCGTCGGTCGGAGCGGCCTGCACGGACGGAGCGTCCTCGGGCAGCTCGGTCCGTCCCATCAGTACGTCGAACGCCGCCCGGAACCGCAGCGGGATCGCGTAGACCGGCGTCCCGGTGATGACCAGGGCGCCGAAGATCGACAGCAGGACCAGCAGCGGCGCAGCGACGTACTGCGTGAGCAGGTCCGACAGGAACGACGAGACGACGTACCCGATCGCGCCGCCGGCGTCCCGCAGCGGTCCGTCGGCCGGGTTGCTCGGCCGGGGCAGACCGTTGGCGATGTGGATCAGGCCGAGTACGCCGAGGCAGACGGCGGTCCACCCGATCGCCTGCCGGCCGGCCGGGCCGTTGCGGTCCGGGTGCCGCAGCGTGCGCAGCGCGATCACCAGAAGCATCAGCGGCAACGCCCAGCCGAGCATGCCGATACTGCCGCCGACGACCGTCCGTACGCCGTTGCCGACCGACCCCGGCAGGTCCCACCAGACCGCGGCGGCCACGACGACCGCCAGACCGATCAGGAACAGGCCGGCGCCGTCACGGCGGTGCTCCGGCTCCAGGTCGCGGGCGCTGTGACCGATCCCGCGCACCATGCTGCCGAGCAGGTGCGCGATACCGATCCAGACCTTCACCACTCCGCGCCCGAGCGCGAGCATGGCGGCCGCGAAGGGGCCCGGTCCGCTCGATTTGGGCGTGCTGGTCCGCGCGGGGGTGGATCCACCGCGCTTCGAGCTCTGCCCTCGCTTCTGGGCACCGGACGGACGGGAGCGTCCACCAGCAGCCGAACGGGCCGTGCTCGGCCGTTTGGCTGCCGACTTCTGCGCCCGCGCCGGGGAAGACGTGCGGGTCGCCATATTGCTCAGGCTACCCCGACAACCCCTTGAGTCCCATGTGTCACACGCCGATCACGCTGCCCCATCCGTAGCGTCACGACACGTACGTGCGCCGGCGCCAGCGTTCCGCGTGCCACAGGAAGACGTACATCCCGAGTGCGATCAGGGTGCCGGACACCAGGCCGGTGAGTACCAGCCGTACGGCGGTCTCGCCGGCGTACGCGCCGGCGGGCGGCGAGAGCGGGTGGAGCTAGAGCGACCAGGGGCCGCTTCAGGACCAGGTTGAACACAGCGAGCAGCAGAAGCTTCAGCAGCGGGTCCAGCCAGAGAGCCGACGTGACCTTGTGGGTGAGCGTCAGCGTGAAGTTGCCGTGGATGTACTGCGTGGCGATCCGGTACAGCGGGCCGACGTACAGCAGGTCGGGTGCCACCGCACCAGCCACCAGCGCCGACACCACGAACGGCTGCCGGAACAGCGGGAGGACCGCCGCGGGGTGGGCGAGGGTGAACGGCACGGCGGCAGCCTAGAAGCGCAGGAGGTCGCGTTACGCGCCTGTGGTCCCGTCGAGCTGCTCCCGCAAGAGATCGGCGTGACCGCAGTGCCGTGCGTACTCACCGATCAGGTGGACGTAGATCATCCGCAGCGTCGACTCTGTCCCGTTGAAGGTGAAGCGGTCGTCCAGCGAACGCCCGGCGACCGCCTCGTCGGAGAGCTTCCACTCGGCAACCAGACCCTCGTACGCCGCCTGCGCCTCGCCTGGGTCGATCAACTCGAAGTCCGCATCCTTGCCCAACGCGGGCGGGAACACCGGCTCGGCCGGGACCTCGGCGAAGTGGATGCGGAACCAGATCCGCTCGACCTTGGTCAGATGCCGGATCAGTCCGAGCAGCGACAGATTCGACGGTGGTGACGGCGCCGCGGCCAGCTCCTCGGCGGTCAGCCCCGCGCATTTGAACAGCAGCGTGCTGCGGTAGAAGTCCAGGTAGCCCTGCAGCAGTTCGCGTTCGGGTGCGGTCAGCGAGCCGTCCGGTCGCTCGACGGCGGGCGCTCTCCAGGTCATCGACTTCCTCACTGTGTCCACGATGTGTTCGATCATCTCATCACATGAGATAGCTACTGGCGGGGACCGTAGCCCGTTCGTTACCGTTCTCGGCAGGTCATGAGTGCCAGCGACAAGCCCCGGCTAGCTGGCCGGCAACCCTCCTCCGCGGTGGGGTGCCCCGGGTGAAGACCAGGCCGTGCGGATACCCCGCTCGGCAAGCGCGGACTTCCTGGGAGCAGCACCATGTCGATCTTGTCCATCCTCGAGCCGGCCAGTACGGCGACCCCGCGACCGACCGTCACCCGCCAGGTCACCGGGAACATCCCCACCACCGTCGGCTCGGACCTGCTGGTCCCGCTCGCCGACGGCCGGGTCACCGACTACGCGAACTTCGACCACGGTGCGAGCGCGCCCTGTCTGGAGTCCGTCCGCGCCAGCGTCGAGGCGGCGCTGCCGTCGTACGCGTCGGTGCACCGCGGCAACGGGTACGCGTCGCGGATCACCACCCAGTGGTACGAGCGGGCGCGGGCCGAGGTCCACGCCTTCGTCGGTGCCCGTGAGGACGACCAGGTCGTCTTCACCCGGCAGACCACCGACGCGCTCAACCTGCTGGCGCACGCGCTGCCGGCGGACGCGACCGTGATCGTGTTCGAGTCCGAGCACCACGCCGCCCTCCTCCCCTGGCCCGCCGAGAGGACCGTGCGCCTCAAGGCCCCGGCCGGCCAGACCGAGGCCGTGACGAACGTCGCCGACGCGCTCCGCCAGGCGCCCGAGGGTCCTCGCCTCGTCGTGATCACCGGCGCCTCCAACGTCACCGGCGAGATCTTCCCGATCGCGGAGATCGCCAAGGTGGCCAAGGCGCACGGCGCGCGGGTCTGCCTGGACGCCGCGCAACTCGCCCCGCACCGTCCCGTCGACATCGCCACCCTGGACGTCGACTGGGTCGCGCTGTCGGGTCACAAGCTGTACGCGCCGTACGGCGCCGGCGCGCTGATCGGCCGCTCCGACTGGCTCGACGCCGCGGACCCGTACCTGTACGGCGGGGGCGCGACGCACGCCGTCGCCGGCGACACCGTGGTGTGGTCGACCGGTCCGGCGCGGCACGAGGGTGGCTCCCCCAACGTCATCGGCGCGATCGCGCTGGCCTCCGCCTGCGCCGCGATCAGCAAGCACCGCGACGCCATCGAGCAGCACGAGCGCAGCCTGCTGGCCCGCCTCCGCACCGGACTCGCCCAGATCGACAAGGTCACGACGTACTCGATCTTCGCCGAGGACGCGGACCGCGTCGGCACCGTCTGCTTCACCGTCGCCGGGCTGACCTCGACGCTGGTGTCCGCGGCGCTGAGCGCGGAGTACGGCATCGGTGTCCGGGACGGCAAGTTCTGCGCCCACCCGCTGGTCGGCCACCTGCTCGCCAACTCCCCCGAGCACGGTACGGCGGTCCGCGCCAGCCTCGGCCTCGGGACGACCCGTGAGCACGTGGACCGGCTCGTCAACGCCGTTCGTACGCTGGCCACCAGCGGTCCGCGGACGGAGTACGCGGAGACCGCGCACGGCTGTCAGCCGTCCGACGATCCCCGCGATCTCCAGGCCCCGCGCATCTGGTAGTCCAGCGGCCCTCCTACTGCTCAGGAGGCAGAAGTCCTACGTGGTGAGCAGCGAACGCCAGTAGGTCTGCCCATTCCGACGCGATCATCGCGGCGGGTTTGCCGAAGCCATGGCCGGTGTTGACCTCCACCCTGGTCAAGACCGGCTGCGGACCGGACTGGGCGTGCTGCAGGGCAGCGATGAACTTGTGACTGTGCAACGGGACCACCCGGTCGTCGTGGTCACCTGTGACCACGAGAGTCGCCGGGTACGCCGTACCGTCGCTCACGCGATGCAGCGGCGAGTAGGCCAACAGGTCCTCGAACTGCTCCGGATCGTCCGGCAGACCGTAGTCGGACGCCCACGCCGCTCCCACGGTGAACAGGTGGAACCGGAGCATGTCCAGCACACCCACACCGGGAAGTGCGACCGCGAAGAGGTCCGGCCGCTGCGTCATGACCGCACCGACGAGCAGACCGCCGTTGCTGCGACCGTGGATCGCCAGCTGCGCCGGCGTGGTGACGCCGGTGTCCCGCAGGTGCTCTGCCACCGCGATGAAGTCGTCGAAGACGTTCTGCTTGTTCTTCAGCCGTCCCGCGTCGTGCCACTCGGTCCCGTACTCGCCACCGCCTCGCAGGTTGGTGATGACCAGTACGCCGCCCGCGGCGAGCCACGCCGGCCATCCGGGGCGGTAGTCGGCCTGGATCGGGATGCGGAACCCGCCGTACCCCCACATGAGCGTCGGACGCGGCGTCTCGAAGTCCAGGTCGGACCGGGTGATCAGGAAGTACGGCACGTCGCGTCCTGAAGCGACGCGGCGCGTCACGGTGACCTCTGGCGGCGTGAACCCACCAGAACCGCGGACCAGCTCCGGGAGCGCCCGTACCTCTCCTGACCCGGTCGACACCACGTACGACAGCGTCGGGTCGGTTGTCGTGGACAGGCCGATGAACAGCTCGTCGTACTCCGGTCCGGCGTTGAGACCAACCACTCCCCCACCAGGTACGTCGACAACGCGCCGGCCGGACCCGTCCAACGCGTAGAGCGTCAGCACCGGCTGCGCGTCGACAAGCGTCAACGTGGCCAGACCGTTCGCCGTACCGCGGACTGCCTGCAGCGTGGCCTCGCCCTCCGGGATGAGGTCGGTGAACTCGCCGTCCAGGTTCGACAGCACCACCCGGCCACGGGACGCGTCGCGGTCGGTCCGCAGTACCAGCTGGTCGCCTGACATCCGTACGAAGGCGATCTCGTCCGCGAACTCGTCCACCACCTTCACCGGCTCCCCCACCCCGTCGCTGGTGATCGGGTAGACCCAGAGGCGCGTGCTGGGGTCCGTGCCCTCGGTGATGTGGACGACGAGGTACCTCTCGTCGTCGGAGACCTCCGGCGTGATGAAGTACCGGTCCTGGCCCGGGAAGCTCAGCAGGAGCTCGTCCTCGGTCTGTGGCGTGCCGACCTTGTGCAGCTTCAGCTGCCCACCGGACAGGGAGGTGGTCTCAGTACCTTCGCTGCGCCCGCTGGCCGGGTAGTGCAGATACAGGTACGCCGAACTGTCCGGAAGCCACGTCGCCTCGCAGAACTTGGCCTCCGACACCACGTCGTCGACCGGCGTGCCAGTCGCGATGTCGAGCAGCCGGAACGTCGTCCAGTCGCTGCCGCTCTCGTTGATGCCGTAGGCGAAGTACTTCCCGTCCGGGCTGACGGTGAACGACCCCAGCGAGTCGGTGCCGTCCTCGGAGAGGGTGTTCGGGTCGATCAGCACGCGGCCGGCGGACACCAACTCGTCGAGCGACTCGGCTACGTAGATCACGTCCTGCGCCTGCGTGCCGTCGTTGCGGCCGACGAAGTACCAGCCGGCCTTCTTCTCGGGCACACCGGCCCGTGGGCGCGCGAGGATCGCGGACATCGTGGTCTGGAACCAGCCGCGCTCTGCGTACGTGGCCAGCTCGGCCTGCGTGCACTCGTTCTGCCGGCGGACCCAGTCCTGGGTGTCGGCGGAGTCAGGGTCCTCCAGCCAGCGATACGGATCGGCGATCTGGTGCCCGTGCAACGTCTCGACCACGTCGTCGCGGCGGCTCTCGGGATAGGTCATACGGACAACCTAAGTGGTGGGCTGGCGCACGCGCGCGGCAGACGGTCACACTGCGACAGTGAGCAACACCCGGCTGGATCAGCTGCTGGCCGCTGCCGCGGTCGTCGGTGAGCGGGTGCGGCTCGACGTACTGCAGCAGGTCGTCGCCATGCCGCCCAGCGACTTCCTGGCCGCGGTTGACACCCTGGTGCGTGCAGGAGCTCTGATCGTGCCACCTGACTCGGGTGAAGCCTGGTTCGCGAGCGAGTCCGTACGACGTGACGCAGAGGCACACCTGCCACTCGGCGGCCGCGCCGACCTGCATCGTCGTACCGCCGAGGCTCTGGATCCCACTGCCGATGCGGCAGAGATCATGCGGCACTGGTCCGCGGCTGTAGCGACGACAGCGGACCCACTGGACCGGGCACGGCTGCAGCTCCAGCTCGCCGTGGCTGCTGTCCGTGCTGGGGACCTGTCCGCCGCACATGCGGCCGTGCAAGCAGCAGTCGTCACTGCTCGCAGGTCACGAGCAACCGAGCTGCTCGCCGAGGCAGCAGTGACGCTGGAGCCGATCGGCCAGTCCGAGTGGGACGGAGACATCCACCAGTGGTGCACCGAGGCCCTGGCCGCACCAGGCCTCGCGCCACGCGCTGCTGTTCACGTCCTCGCCCGTCAGACCCAAGCGGCTGTCTACCTCGCCCGCTGGCCCGAAGCTGTAGCCACGAGCAGCGACGCTCTCGCGCAAGCTGAGGCACTCGACGACGCCGATCTGCTTGTCGAGGCACTCACCGCCCGCCAGCTCGCCACGAGCGGGCCTGACGACGTCGACGAGCTCGCCGCCGCGGCTGCACGCATGATCGACCTCGGTACGTCGACCGGCAGGGCCGAGGTCGAACTGCGCGGCCGCCTGTGGCGGATCGACGCCCTCTGGTACTGCGGTGATCTCGCCGCGATCGGCGCGGAGACCGGGCGGCTCGCGAGCTGCGCCGATCGGGTCGACGGCCCGCACGGACGATGGCACGTCCTCGTCACCCAGGCCTCGCTCGCGCTGGCCAGGGCGGAGTTCGAGGAGGCCGAGGCGCTGCTCGGCGACGCGTTCGACCGGTTCCGGCGCATCGGGCACCCCGCGGTCCACGGCGCCGAGGTGATGTTCCGGGTACTGCGCGGCCATCACCTCGGCCACACCGAGGACCTGCTCGGGCCGGCCCTCTGGAGGTTCGGGACGGACTCCCGCTGGGATCTCTTCGCCCACCTGTGCCGAGCGTTCGTTCTCGTCGACGCAGGCCGCCTCGACGAGGCTGCCGCGCACTACCACCGCTGCGGCGGGCCCGGATCCTGGCAGGCACCCCGCGCCGGCGAACTACTCCTGAACGCCGTCGCGGCCCGGGTCGCCGCCGCACTGGGCGCGGTCGACGACGTACGCGTCGTCCGCGCCCGGCTGGAACCCCACCGGGGCCGGTACGTCGTCGGCGGCGGAGGCGGGACCAACTTCCTCGGACCGGTCGAACTGGCGCTCGGCGTGTGCGCAGGCGCCCTCGGCGAGTGGGACGCGGCTGCCTCCGACCTCCACGAGGCGATCGCGCTGTGCCGGTCGATCGGCGCTCCCGGCTTCGCCGTCGAAGCTGCCTGCCTCTTGACCGAGGTGTACGAGCTCTCTGGAGAGTCGGCGCAGGCCCGCACGACAGCCGCCGAAGCGCTTCCGCTGGCGAAGGCCCTGGGCATGACGCCCTGGCTGGCACGCCTCGAGAGACCGGACGACCCGCTGAGCCCACGCGAACGCGAGGTCGCCCGGCTGGTCGCCGCCGGCCTGAGCAACCGCGGGATCGCCGCAGCTCTGGTCATCTCCGAACGCACCGCCCAGAACCACGTCCAGCACATCCTCGGCAAGCTCGGCTTCGTCAACCGGGCACAGGTAGCTGCCTGGGCGGCGCAACGCAGTACTCAGCACCGCGAATGAGCAATTCGCACGATGCGGCACGCGGCGAGGCGGCGGACGCTGAGTGGCATGACGGAGCACGATCAGACCGGCGCGGACCTCGCTCTCTGGGACCAGGTCACCACGAGCTACTTCACCGAGCGAGCAGGCTTCACACCCGCGGCCGGATTCCGCGAGCGCACCGAGACAGCCCGCCGCACCACCGTGACGGCCGGGACGACGCCCCGGGTCGACCTCTACGTCGACCCCATCTGCCCGTACACGTGGCTGGTCGCGTGCTGGTTGCAGGAGGTCGCCGTACGCCGAGAGCTCGATCTGCGCTACCACGTGATGAGCCTGCGCCTGCTCAACGAGGACCGGGACGACAGCTACAGCCGGAACCTCGACGCGTCGTCCGGCCCGTCCCGGGTCGCGACCGCGATCGTCGTCCACCACGGACGTGAGGCGTTCCGGGCCTGGCACGGTGCCTTCGGCAACCAGATCTTCGACCACTGGCGCTATCCGGAGCCGTCGGAGTACCGCGCGGCGGCGACGGACGCCCTGGCCGCGACCGGGCTGCCGGCAGCGCTCGCGGACGCCGCCGGCACGACGCGGTACGACGAGGCGCTGCGACGCAGCCACGACGAGGGAACCCGGCCGGTCGGCGTGGACGGCGGGACCCCGGTCGTCCATCTCGACGGGGCGGCGTACTTCGGTCCGGTCCTGAACGCGGTCCCGCTGGGTGACGACGCGCTGCGACTGTTCGACGGCGTACGACTGCTCGCGAGGTCCCGCGACTTCTTCGAACTCAAACGCACCCGGTCCACACCGCCCGATGTGCGCTACCGTCCGACCAAGGGAGAGGCAAGGTCATGAACGACGACGAGCTCTGGGCCGCGATCGACGCTCAACGGCTACGCACCACCGACTGGCTGGCCACGCTCTCGCCCGACGACTGGGGACGTCGCTCACTCTGCGACGGCTGGACCGTCCGCGACGTCGCCGGCCACCTCACCCTGCAACAGATGGGATTCGGCGACGTACTGCGTGTCGCCGTCAGGCATCCCGGCGTCCACAGCCTCAACTGGATGATCTTGACCTCCGCCCGCGACAAAGCCGCCCTGCCGACCGAACAGCTCATCAGCGAGATCCGGGCCATGGTCGGATCGCGCCGGCACAACCTCGGCGTCACGCCGTTCGAGACGTTGCTCGACATCGTCGTCCACGGCCAGGACATGGCCGTCCCGCTGGGCCGATCGCTGTCCGTTCCACCGCAGGTGGCGGCGACGGCGGCATCGCGCGCGTGGCAGTACCAGGCGACACGGAGCGGGCGGCGGAAGGCGAAGGTCTTCCAGCCGATTCCCTACGCCGGACTTCGCCTCACAGCCACCGACATCGACTGGAGCGTCGGCGACGGGCCGGAGCTTCGCGGTCCGGTGCTCGCGCTGCTCCTGCTCCTGACCGGACGTCGCGACGTACTGCCGCAGCTCGACGGCCCTGGCGCGCAGACGCTGCACCGCGTGTAGCGCCGTACTCCCCCGGCTCCGGTGGGCGGCATCCCGCACAGGCGCCGGAGCCGGGTGAGCACGACGGGCCCTCACCGAGGGGCCGGGGTGATGTCCTTGGTCCAGAGCACGTCGCCGAACAGGTTCCGCAGCGAGACCGTGAAGACCCCGGTCCGCGGGTCGATGCGGGTGTGGCCGAAGAACTGGTTGCCGCTCGCCGGCGACTGGTTCGGGAAGTCCGCCGCCTTCGAGAACACCACCTCCGGGCCGAACGTGCTGTCCAGCGCGTTCGGGCCGAAGGCGCCGGCGTTGATCGGGCCCGCGACGATCTCCCAGAACGGGTCGAAGTCGGTGAACGCAGCCCGCGACGGGTCGTAATGGTGCGCGGCGCAGTAGTGCACGTCGGCGGTCAGCCAGATCGCGTTGCGGACGTTGCGCTTCTTGAACTGGCTCAGCACCCAGGCGATCTCGTGCTCGCGCCCACCCGGCGCACCGGGCTGACCGTTCCCGACGCCTTCGATCAGTGCGCCGTCCGGGACCAGCAGACCGATCGGCATGTCGCTGGCGATCACCTTCCAGGTCGCCCGCGACGCCGCGACCTCGCGGACCAGCCACTCGGCCTGCTCCTCGCCGAGGATCGCGACCGGTCCGGCCGCCGACGGCGCCGGGTTCGCGTCGCGGTACGTCCGCATGTCCAGGCAGAACACGTCGAGCAGCGGGCCGTGGCTCACCTTGCGGTAGATCCGGTCCCGCCCCGCGGCCTGCTCCATCGGCAGGTACTCGAGGAACGCCTTCCTCGCCCGAGCCGCCAGGACGTCGACGCGCCGCTCGGTGTACCGGTCGTCGGTGAGGATCTCACCCGGGTGCCAGTTGTTCACCGTTTCGTGGTCGTCCCACTGCGCGATCAGCGGTACGTCGGCGTACAGCGAACGGACGTTGTCGTCGAGCAGGTTGTACTTGTACCGGCCGCGGTACTCGGCCAGCGTCTCCGCGACCTTGGAGACCTCCTCGGTCACGACGTTCTTCCAGACGGTGCCGTCGGCAACTTTCAGCTCGGCCTGGATCGGGCCGTCGGCGTAGATGTTGTCGCCGGAGTGCAGGAAGAAGTCCGGCCGGGTCTCGTGCATCGCCTGGTACGCGATCATCCCGCCGAGCTCGGGGTTGATGCCGTACCCCTGACCCGCCGTGTCACCGGTGAACACGAACGACACCGGCCGGTTCCGGCCCGGCGTGCTGAACGAACCGTCGACGGTCTGCCCGATCCGGCCGTTCGCATCCTCGAAGCCGAGCCGGTAGTCGTACCGCTGCCCCGGACGCAGACCGCGCAGCGGCAGCTGCGCGGTGAAGTCGTCGCCGGCGTCCGTCTTCGGGCCACGCAGGCTGATCGCCCTGTCGAAACGCCCGTGGCTGGTCAGCTGCACGACCAGCCGGCCGGGACGGTCGGCGCGCGCCCACACGACAGCCGAGTTCGGCGTCACGTCGGCACTCGCCACGCCCGACGGCAGCGCGGCGCGGTCGCGGCGGACAAGATTCGGGGCGGCCGATGCGACACCCGGCAGAGCCAGGGAGGCACCGGCGACGGAGGATGCGGCCAAGAGCTGGCGGCGGCTCAGTTTCATGACCCGAAGGTGCGCTCCACTGATGACGCTCAGGTGACGGCGGGGCGAACTGAGCGCCAAATCACCCGGTCCGCGGACACGCCCCACCTTGTGCGCGGCCACCCGCCGTGGTTCCGTTGAGAGCATCAGCACCTTCTCGTGACGCTGCCCCAGCACCTGGTGGCGCATCGACCGATGCACTACTGGAACTGGGGTTTTCTCATGTCACAGGTTGTTGACGAGGGCCATGATCCGTTGCGGGCCCAGCACCAGTACACGCATCTCTACACCGATCTGCTGCGGACCGTCCGCGAGCTCGGACTGCTCCGCCGGCGCCGCGGCTACTACTTCACCCGCATCGGCCTGGTGCTCGCATCCTTCGTAGCAGTCTGGGTCGGTGTCGGCCTGCTCGGCGACTCCTGGTTCCAGCTTCTGATGGCGGGCGCGTTGGCGCTGGTGCTCACCCAGGTGGCCTTCCTCAGCCACGACAGTGCGCATCGGCAGGTATTCGACTCGGCTTCCTGGAACGACTGGACCGCACGTCTGCTGGCCGGTGGGCTGGTGGGGATGAGCGCGGCGTGGTGGCGGTCCAAGCACAGTCGTCACCACGGCGCACCGAATCAGCTCGACAAGGACCCTGACATCGGCGCCGGCGTCATCGCGTTCACCCCGGAGCACGCCGCCCAACGGCAGGGTCTGCGGGCGTGGCTGACCCGTCGCCAAGGCTGGCTGTTCTTCCCCTTGCTGACCCTGGAGGGCTTGAGCCTGTACGTCGCGAGCCTCCAGCACCTGTTCCGGCGCGGAGCGAGCTCGGTGGAGCGCATCGAGGCGGCTATCGTGGTGACCCGGCTCGGCGCCTACCTCGCCGTGTTGCTGCTCCTGCTGCCGATCGGCAAGGCCAGTGCGTTCCTCGGGCTGCAGCTCGCGGTCTTCGGAGTCTGCCTCGGCGGCTCGTTCGCCCCGAACCACAAAGGCATGCCGCTCGTCCCGAAGACGATGAAGCTCGATTTCCTCCGCCGCCAGGTGCTGATGTCGCGCAACATCCGCGGCGGCCTCCTCACCGATTTCGCGTTGGGCGGGCTCAACTACCAGATCGAGCACCACCTGTTCCCGAGCATGCCGCGACCGACGCTGCGCAAGGTGCAGCCGATCGTCCGCGAGTACTGCGAACTGCACGGGGTGAAGTACACCGAGGTCAGCCTGCTGACGTCGTACCGGATCGTCGTCGACTACCTGAACAACGTGGGGCTCCGGGCCCGCGACCCGTTCGACTGCCCGTTGGCCGCCGAGCTGAGGTCAGCCGGCGGGCGGAATCTCGCCTGAGCCGCGGATCGTCAGCTTCACCGGCACGCGGACCGTGCGGCCGGGACGGTGCGGCTCGGGGAGGCGCTCCGTCATCAACTGGATCGCCGTCCGGGCCATCACGTCGGCCGACTGCGCGACCGCAGTCAGGCCCGGGCTGAGCAGGTCGCCGAGCTGCAGGTCGTCGAAGGACACCAGCGCGACCCGGTCACGCCGGCCGGCGAGCCCCCGCAGTACCTCTGCCGTCGTCATGTTGTTCGCCGACAGCAACGCGGTCGCGGGCTCGGCACGGTCGAGGACGGCCGAGAGCGTGATGCCGATGCCCTCGGTGGTCGGCTCGGACAGGTGCACCAGGTCCTCGTCGACGTCGATCCCGTGGCGCGCCATCGCCGCCCGGTAGGCGACGACCCGCTCGCGGGCGGTGAAGATCCGCTCGTCGTCACCGAGGTACGCGATCCGGCGGTGCCCCTGCCGGACCAGGTGGTCGATCGCCTGGTCGATCCCGCCGGCGTTGTCCGCCAGTACGGCGTCCGCCTCGATGCCGTGCGCCGGACGGTCGATCGTGACGACCGCCATCCCGGCGTCCACGTGCGGGGCGAGGTACTCCTGGGTCTCCCCGATCGGCGCCATGATCAGCGCGTCCGGCCGGCGGGCGACGAACTCCAGGCAGACGTCCCTCTCCCGCTCCGGGTCCTCGTCGGTCAGGCCGATCATCACCACGGAGCCCGACGAGCGCGCCCACAGCTCGACCGCGCGGCCGAGCGAGGCGAAGAACGGGTCGCCGATGTCGCGGATCACCACGGCGATCGTGCCGGTCTTGCCGCGGCGCAGCATCCGGGCCGACTCGTTCGGGGTGTAGTTCAGCTCCTTGATCGCCGCCTGCACCTTGGCGGTCAGCTCGGGGCTGACGTTCGGCTCCTCGTTCACCACCCGGGACACGGTCTTCAACGCGACCCCGGCCCGGGCGGCGACCTCCTTCATCGTGGGCCGGCGCTGGCCCGTCCCGTTCACCCCGCTGACACTCATCGCCGGCCCACCCTTTCGTCGCTCGCGCCGAACGGTACTAGCTTTCGACCACGACAGGAATGATCATCGGTCGCCGGCGGTGGGTGTCGCTGACCCATTTGCCGACCACGCGGCGGATCACCTGCTGCAGCTGGTACATGTCGTCGACGCCGCTGCCGATCGCCTTCTCGATCTCGGCCTCGATCCGCGGCTTCAGGTCGTCGAACACGGTGTCGTCCTCGGCGAACCCGCGGGCCTGGATCTCCGGCCCGGCGGTCAGCTTGCCGGTCACCGAGTCCATCACCGCGATCACCGAGATGAACCCCTCGTCACCGAGGATCCGGCGGTCCTTCAGCGAGGTCTCGGTGATGTCGCCGACGGTCGAGCCGTCCACGAACACGTACCCGCAGTCCACCTTGCCCGCCACCACGGCCTTGCCGTCGATCAGGTCGACCACCACGCCGTCCTCGACCACGACCACGTTCTCCCGCGGTACGCCGGTCTGCACCGCCAGGTCCGCGTTCGCGTGCAGGTGCCGGACCTCGCCGTGCACGGGCATCACGTTGCGCGGCTTCACGATGTTGTAGCAGTACAGCAACTCGCCCGCGCTGGCGTGACCGGAGACGTGCACCAGCGCGTTGCCCTTGTGGATGACGTTCGCGCCGTGCCGGATCAGGCCGTTGATCACCCGGTACACCGAGTTCTCGTTGCCGGGGATGAGCGAGGACGCGAGTACGACGGTGTCACCGGGCTGCAGCTGTACGACGTTGTGGTCGTTCGCGGCGATCCGGGACAGCGCCGACATCGGCTCGCCCTGCGAACCGGTCGACACCAGCACGACCTGCTCCGGCGGGTAGTCGTCCACCTCGCGCATGTCGATCAGCGTGTCGCCGGGCACGTTCAGGAAGCCGAGGTCGCGGGCGACGCCCATGTTGCGGACCATCGAGCGGCCGACGTACGCGACCTTGCGGCGGTGCTTCACCGCGGCGTCCATCACCTGCTGGACGCGGTGCACATGTGAGGCGAAGCAGGCGACGATGATGCGCTGGTTCCTGGCGTTGGTGAAGACGCGGTCCAGCACCGGCGCGATGTCGCGCTCGTGGGTGGTGAAGCCGGGGACCTCGGAGTTCGTCGAGTCGACGCAGAACAGGTCCACGCCCTCCTCGCCGAGCCGGGCGAACGCCCGCAGGTCGGTGATCCGGTTGTCCAGCGGCAGCTGGTCCATCTTGAAGTCGCCGGTGTGCAGCACCAGGCCGGCCGGCGTCCGGATCGCCACCGCGAGCGCGTCCGGGATCGAGTGGTTCACCGCGACGAACTCGCAGACGAACGGGCCGATCTGCAGCTTCTCGCCCTCGACCACGGTCTGCTGCGGCACGTTGCGGTGCCGGTGCTCCTTCAGCTTGCCCTCGAGCAGCGCGAGCGTCAGCTGCGACCCGACGACCGGGATGTCGCCTCGCTCGCGCAGCAGGTAGGGCAACCCGCCGATGTGGTCCTCGTGGCCGTGCGTCAGCACCACCGCGACGACGTCGTCGAGACGGTCCCGGATCGGCTCGAAGTCCGGCAGGATCAGGTCCACACCGGGCTGGTTCTCGTCCGGGAACAGCACGCCGCAGTCGACGATCAGCAGCTTGCCGTCGTACTCGAAAACCGTCATATTCCGGCCGACCTCGCCGAGGCCGCCGAGCGGGATGACCCGCAAAGCGCCCGGAGCGAGAGGTCCGGGCGCGTCGAGATCTGGATGGGGATGGCTCATGCAATCAGTCCTGCCGTCTTGAGGTCGGTGGTGAGCCGGTCCACCAGCTCCGCGGGCGCCTCGACCAGCGGCGACCGCAGCGTCGCGTGCTCGATGACGCCGGCCAACTGGAGCGCGGCCTTCACCATGATGGCGCCCTGGGTTCTGGTCATGATCGCCTCGACGGCGGGCACCAGCCGTCGGTCGATCTGTTGAGCGGTGGCGAGGTCGCCGGCCACCACGGCGTCGATCAACTGCCGGTACTCCCGGCTCGCGACGTGAGCTACCACACTCGCGATGCCGACCGCGCCGATCGCCAGGGAGGCGAGATTCAGCTCGTCGGCACCGCAGTAGTAGAACAGATCGGTGTTCGCCAGCACCTTCGTGGTCCCCGCGATGTCGCCCTTGGCGTCCTTCACCGCGACGATCCGCGGGTGCTCGGCGAGCGCGATCAGCGTCTCCGACTTGATCTCGACGCCGGCCCGGCCGGGGATGTCGTACAGCATGTTCGGCAGGCCGGTGGCGTCGGCGACCGCGGTGAAGTGCGCGCGCAGCCCGTCCTGCGGGGGCTTGTTGTAGTACGGCGTGACGACCAGCAGCCCGTGCGCGCCAGCGGCCTCGGCCTGCTTCGCGCACTCGATCGTGTGCGCGGTGTCGTTGGTGCCGACGCCGGCGACGATCCGCGCGCGGTCGCCGACCGCCTCCCGGACGGCCTGGATCAGGCGGACCTTCTCCTCGTCCGACGTGGTCGGCGCCTCGCCGGTGGTCCCGTTCAGCACCAGGGCGTCGTTGCCGCCGTCGACGAGGTACGTCGCGACCTTCTGGGCGGCGTCCAGGTCGAGGGAGCCGTCGGGCCGGAACGGAGTGATCATCGCGGTCGTCAGACGGCCGAACGGCAGTGCCGAAGCCGGGGCCGAAGACGGGGCCGGCGAGGGCGTGGATTCTGGCGAGGACATGGGCCTCAGGTTACCGCTCCCGAACCCTGGAGAAATGGGTAGGCCTGGTGGCTGTCCGCTCGGGGGTCCGGGCAGCCACCAGGCTCACTCGTCCTATCGGGGCCCGCCCGGCAGGCGTTACAGCTTCCGGCAAAAAAGTCGGGAAAAACTTCTGCGAATACTCTGTGTGAGTAGATTGCTACATGTTGTCGATGATCCGATGACTTCCCGGACCGCTAATCTCATCCGCGTGTCGACACCTTCTGCCAGCCCCGCCACACCCGCCGCCCGTCAGAGCCTGACGATGGTCTGCGCGACGATGGCCGCCGCGATCCCGCTCCTCACCCTCGTCCTGTGGTTCGTCCTCGCCACCCATGGGCTCGGCGAGTTCCCGGCGAGCTGGCCGCCGCTGGTGGTGCTCGCCGCCGCGGTCGGCGCGTACTCGTTCTGCGAGCTCATCGGCTTCCGCACTCCCCCGCTCGAGTACTCCAACCGCCCCGCGGCCGAGATCCAGGCGGACTCGTGGCGCCGCTTCACCGCGTCGACGTTCACCCGCTTCGCAATCTGCGAGGCAGTGTTCATGATCTCCGTCGCGCTGGCGTTCGTCGCAGACAGCTTCTGGGTCGTGCTGATCGGCGCCGTACTCGCGCTTCCGCTGTTCTACCTGGAGGCCTGGCCGGGCGACCGCAACCAGCGACGGTTCGCCGCGGCGCTGGAGGCTCGTGGCGTCCCGTCGTACCTGACCGGACAGCTGCAGGACTGATCAGGACTGGCCGGCCAGCCAGACCGACGTCGCGTCGAACAACTCCTGCACCGCTTGGAACGCTCCAGGAAGAAGCAGTACGCCGCCAACGGTCAGCGCCGGCACGATCACCAGCCGCTCGAACCAGTTGCCGGTGCTGAAACGCAGCGGCTTCGGGAGGCGGAGCTCGTACCAGGTCTCGCCCCGGAGCGGGAGCGGCCAGAGCCACGGACAGCCCGACCGGGTGAGGCTGTCGCCCAGGCAGTGCACGAACATGCCCACGGCCACTGCCGCGCCGATCCAGCCGCCGATCTGACTCAGCCCGGCCTGTAGCGCGTCGGCGGCCGCCGTGCCGGGAAGTCCTGTCAGTGGTTCCGTGGCGCCGACGACGGACCAGCCGGCCGCAGCGAGTACAGCGAGGATGATCGAGTCGCCGAGCACGTCCGCGGCCAGGACGAGGCCCGTCACGGCGACGGCGAGCACCGCCCACTTCCCGCGGTCGCCGAGCCCGGCGGCGAGCATGCCCAGGAGAACCGCGGCGACAAGGGTGTGCGTCGCGTGCCGGTGCTTCCCGGTGCTGTCCTCGTCGCGCGGACCCTTCGTCAAGTTGTAGAGGACGCCGGAGAACGCACGGACCACTCCTGACACCAGACGTGTCACGGGTCCCAGCAACCGCGACGCGCTCGCGCCCGGGTGATCGAGGTCCGGCACCAACGCGTACCCGGCCGTGGCGGCCGCGAACGGCACCACCTCCGCCACGGAGGTCAGCCCGACCAGCGGCGCCGCCGCCAGCCCGGCACACCACCCCGACAACGCATGCGACCGCCCCATCATCCCGCGCCTCACTCCCTCCGGCCGAGCCCACATCCTCTCCCATGAACCCCACCCGTCACACCAGCCACGCGGAGCCGGCCCGCTTTGCATAATCATGCAGGAGGGTGCATACTTTTCCTGTGTCCAAGGTGCTTACTTCTTTGCCGGTCGGTGAACGGGTCGGGATTGCCTTTTCGGGTGGTCTCGACACGTCGGTTGCGGTTGCGTGGATGCGGGACAAGGGTGCGGTCCCGTGCACGTACACCGCTGATCTCGGGCAGTACGACGAGCCCGACATCGCGTCGGTCCCCGGTCGAGCCACGGCGTACGGCGCGGAGATCACCCGCCTGGTGGACTGCCGCGCGGCGCTGGTCGAGGAAGGGCTCGCGGCACTCGCCTGCGGCGCGTTCCACATCCGGTCGGGCGGGCGGACGTACTTCAACACCACCCCGATCGGGCGCGCGGTGACCGGCACCCTGCTGGTCCGGGCGATGCTCGACGACGACGTCCAGATCTGGGGCGACGGGTCGACGTTCAAGGGCAACGACATCGAGCGGTTCTACCGCTACGGCCTGCTGGCGAACCCGCAGCTCCGGATCTACAAGCCGTGGCTGGACGCGCAGTTCGTGCACGAGCTCGGCGGCCGCAAGGAGATGTCCGAGTGGCTGGTCGCGCACGGCCTGCCGTACCGGGACAGCACCGAGAAGGCGTACTCCACCGACGCGAACATCTGGGGCGCCACCCACGAGGCGAAGACGCTCGAGCACCTCGACACCGGGGTGGAGACCGTCGACCCGATCATGGGCGTCGCACACTGGGACCCCGCGGTCGACATCCAGCCTGAAGATGTCACGATCGGGTTCGAGCAGGGCCGGCCGGTGACGATCAACGGCAAGGAGTTCGGTACGGCGGTCGACCTGGTGCTGGAGGCGAACGCGATCGGCGGCCGGCACGGGCTCGGCATGTCGGACCAGATCGAGAACCGGGTCATCGAGGCGAAGTCGCGGGGCATCTACGAGGCGCCCGGCATGGCGCTGCTGCACGCGGCGTACGAGCGGCTGGTGAACGCGATCCACAACGAGGACACGATCGCGAGCTACCACAACGAAGGCCGCAAGCTCGGTCGGCTGATGTACGAAGGCCGTTGGCTCGACCCACAGTCGCTGATGCTCCGGGAGTCGCTGCAGCGGTGGGTCGGTACGGCGGTCACCGGTGCGGTCACGCTCCGGCTCCGGCGCGGCGAGGACTACTCGATCCTCGACACCTCGGGCCCGGCGCTCAGCTACCACCCGGACAAGCTGTCGATGGAGCGGATCGAGGACTCGGCCTTCGGCCCGGTCGACCGGATCGGCCAGCTCACCATGCGGAACCTCGACATCGCCGACTCGCGCGCGAAGCTGGAGCAGTACGCCGGCCTGGGCATGTTCGGCTCGTCCAACGCCGCTCTCGCCTCGTCCACCGACCTCATCGGCGAACTCCCCACCGGCGGCGCCGAGGCGATCGCGTCCCGCGGCGAAGCCACCGAGGAAGACGAACTCCTCGACCGCGCCGCGATGGAATCCGGCACCGACTGACGGATCTGCACGCACGCAGAACCCCCTGAAAACCGCTCTTTTAGGCGGTTTTCAGGGGGTTCTGTCTGCGTGGCCGTCCCCTCAGGCGTCGAAGTCGAGGGTGACCGTCGGGGTGGTCGGGTGGGACTGGCAGGTGAGGACGTAGCCGGCGCGGATCTCGTCCGGTTCCAGGGCCCAGTTGGTGTCCATGCGGACGCTGCCCTCGAGGACCTTGGCGCGGCAGGTCCCGCAGACGCCGCCCTTGCAGGCGAACGGGGCGTCGGAGCGTACGGCGAGGGTCGCGTCGAGGACCGCCTTCGAGTGCTCGCCGAGTGGGAACGTCGAGCGGCGGCCGTCGAGGATGACGGTCACCTGAGCGGCATCCTCATCGGCGACGGACTCCTCGACCGGTGCCTTGGGAGCCTCGTCGCCGACGTGGAACAGCTCCGCGTGGACGTGTTCGCGCGGCACTCCCTCACCCAGCAGGAGTTCCTGCGCGCCGACCACCATCGCGTACGGGCCGCACAGGAACCACTCGTCGACGGAGTCCAGCGGCAGGATCGTCGCGAACATCCGCCGCAGCCGGTCCGCGTCGATGCGGCCGCTGAACAGTTCCACCTCGGTCGACTCGCGCGACAACACGTGCACGAGGTGGAAGCGCTCGGCGTACCGGTCCTTCAGGTCGGCCAGCTCGTCGGCGAACATCACCGAACCTGCGGTGCGGTTGCCGTACAGCAACGTGACGCGGCTCGACGGCTCGACGGACAGGACCGTGGCGACCAGCGACAGGACGGGCGTGATCCCGCTGCCCGCGGCGACGAACGCGTAGTGCTTGGCGTTCGCGGCGTCGAACGTCGTACCGAAGCGGCCGAGCGGTGTCATCACCTCGAGCTCGTCGCCGATCTTCAGCTCGTGGGCGGCGTACGCCGAGAACTCGCCGCCGGGGATCCGCTTCACGCCGATCCGCAGAACGCCTGATCCCTCCCGGGAGCAGATCGAGTAGCTCCGGCGTACTTCTTCACCGGTACGGCGGATGGTCAGGTGCTGACCGGCTGTGAACTCGTACTCCGCCGCGAGTTCCGGTGGTACGGCGAACGTGATCGCGACCGCGTCGTCGGTGATCGCGTCGATCGCGGCCACCTTCAACGGGTGGAAGACGGCGCGGCGCCGGGAAACGGTCGTCGTCATCAGATCGCCTTGAAGTGGTCGAAGGGTTCTTTGCAGCTGTTGCATCGCCAGAGGGCCTTACACGAGGTGGAGCCGAAGCGGCTCAGCTCTTGCGTGTTGGGCGAGCCGCACAACGGGCAACGAATGCTCAACTGCACCATGACCGGCCTGTTACCCCGGGACTGTGAGGAGGGGGTAGGGACGGAGGGATCCGCCAGGGCGCGGGGCCCAGGGGGTGCAGCTGCGGCGGAGCCGTCTGTCACGGCGCGGGTGGCGGGGGGCGGGGCGATGCCGTACTCGGTCAGTTTCGCCTTGCCGGCTTCGGTCATCCAGTCGGTGGTCCAGGGCGGGGACAGTACGGTCTCTACGCGGCCGTCTACGCCCAGGTGGTTCAGGGTCAGCTCGACCTCGTGGCGGATCATGTCCATTGCCGGGCAGCCTGAGTACGTCGGGGTGATGGTCACGACGATCTCGTCGCCCTCGTGCCGGACGCCGCGCAGTACGCCGAGGTCCGCGATCGTCAGGACCGGGACCTCGGGGTCGGGAACCTCGCCGACCGCCTCGAGGATGGCTTCGTCGGTCACCATGTCGCACCGGGATGGGATCGTGCCACGTGCTGGAGTTCGGCGAGTAGGTAGCCCATGTGTTCGGTGTGCCTGCCCTGGCGGCCGCCGGTGTGCTGGTAGGACGACGTTGGTCGCTCGCAGGTGGATTCGTCGATGACGCTCAGCACTCGATGGTTCCACTCGTCTTGCAGCGCCGCCGGATCGACAGCGACGTCCAACCGCCGCACGAGCTCGTCCGACTCGAACATCTCGGCCGTGTACGGCCACAGCTCGTCCAGCGCGGCCTGCATCCGCCGATGGCTCTCGTCCGTTCCGTCCCCGAGCCGCAGCACCCACTGGGTCGCGTGATCCACGTGGTACGCGACCTCCTTCACAGCCTTCCCCGCCACGCCGGCCAGCGTCTCGTCGGCCGACGACCGCAGCTCGTCGTACAGCAGATGCTGGTACGTCGCGAAGTACAGCAACCGTGCCATCGCGAACGCGAAGTCGCCGTTCGGCAGCTCGCACAACTGCAGGTTCAGGAACTCGCGCTCGTCCCGGAAGTACGCCAGCTCGTCCTCGGTGCGCCCGTCCAGCGACCCGGCGTACTGCAGCAGCGAACGCGCCTGCCCCAGCTGGTCCAGCCCGATGTTGCCGAGAGCAACGTCCTCCTCGAGCTGCGGTGCGGCCGCGATCCACTCGCCGGTGCGCTGCGCCGCGATCAGCGCGTCGTCACCGAGCCGCAGCCCGTACTCGATCAAATCCGTCGCGAACAGGTCGCTCACAGGTGCTCGACACCTTCCGGGACCTGGTAGAACGTCGGATGCCGGTACACCTTGTCGCCGGCGGGGTCGAAGAACTCGTCCTTCTCGTCCGGGCTCGACGCGGTGATGTCGGAGGCCCGCACCACCCAGATCGACACGCCTTCCTGGCGGCGCGTGTACACGTCCCGCGCGTTCCGCAACGCCATCGTCGCGTCCGGCGCGTGCAGGCTGCCGACATGCGTGTGCGACAACCCCCGCCGGGATCGCACAAAAACCTCCCACAACGGCTCAATCATGCGGCACCCGCCTTCACAGCCCGCTTCTCCGCGTAGGCAGCCGCGGCCTCGCGCACCCAGGCGCCGTCCTCGTGCGCCTTCACCCGATGCGACAGCCGCTGCCGGTTGCAAGGACCGTTGCCCTTCACAACTTCGTACAGCTCCGTGTAGTCCGGCTCCGTGAACCGGTAGTGCCCTGACGCCTCGTCGTACGCGAGCCCGTCGTCCGGCACCCGCAGCCCCAGTACGTCGGCCTGCGGCACGGTCATGTCCACGAACCGCTGCCGCAGCTCGTCGTTGCTGTGCCGCTTGATCCCCCACGCCATCGACTGCTCCGAGTGCGTCGACGCGGAATCGGGCGGACCGAACATCATCAGCGACGGCCACCACCAGCGATCCAGCGCGTCCTGCGCCATCGCCTTCTGCCCGTCGGTGCCGTTGCACAGCGTGTGCAGGATCTCGAACCCCTGCCGCTGATGGAACGACTCCTCCTTGCAGACCCGGACCATGGCCCGGGCGTACGGCCCGTACGAGCAGCGGCACAGCGGCACCTGGTTGACGATCGCGGCGCCGTCGACCAGCCAGCCGATCGCGCCGATGTCCGCCCAGGTCAGCGTCGGGTAGTTGAAGATGCTGGAGTACTTCTGCTTCCCGCTGTGCAGCAGATCGAGCAGGTCGGACCGATCCACGCCGAGGGTCTCCGCGGCGGCGTACAGGTAGAGCCCGTGGCCGGCCTCGTCCTGCACCTTCGCCATCAGGATCGCCTTGCGGCGCAGCGACGGCGCGCGACTGATCCAGTTGCCCTCCGGCTGCATGCCGATGATCTCGGAGTGCGCGTGCTGCGCGATCTGCCGGATCAGGGTCTTGCGGTACCCGTCCGGCATCGCGTCCCGCGGCTCGATCCGGCCGTCGGCGTCGATCGTCGCCTGGAAGCTGTCCATACCCCCAGCATATGTGACACTTTTTCTCCAGATCAACAACAAGTGTCACAAAGGTGGTGATGGGTCCACCTCCGGGAGTGGGCCTGACGCACTGGGTAGCCGTCCGTGCGCGGAGCAGGATGCTCTTATCAGTTCAAGGGCTACACAGTTTCCCTCCGGAGGACCCCGTGACCACCACCCTCACCGCCCCCACCGATCACCGCGGCCCGGTCACCGGCCGCGAGCGGGCGCTCGCGCCGGATCTCATCCGCGGCGCGATGCTGCTGCTGATCGGCCTGGCCAACAGCGCCAACTTCGCGTTCGCCGGCCAGCCCGGTCTGGAGACCTCGCCGCACGGCTTCGAGCGCGTGCTGAACTTCCTCAAACTCACCTTCGTGGACGACCGGGCGTATCCGGTCTTCGCGATCATGTTCGGCTACGGCCTGGTCCAGCTGACCCGGCGGCAGCGGGCGGCCGGCGCCACCACCGGCGCCGTACGGCGGATCCTCGTGAAGCGGAACGCCTGGCTGATCGCGTTCGGCCTCGTCCACGCGACCCTGCTGTACTTCGGCGACTTCCTCGGCGCGTACGGCGTCGTCGGCATCGTCTGCACGCTGTTCCTGCTCAACCGCGGCGACAAGTTCCACCGGATCGCGCTGGGCGTCTGGGCGGTGCAGCTCGTCTACCTAGCAGTGATAGCAGCTCGAGCGGTGCTCGCAGTCGTCAACAGCACCGGTCCGGCGCACGCGCTGACGAACAAGCCGAACCCGTCGCTCGCGGCCTCGTCGTACGGCGCGAGCCTGCTCGACCGGCCGCACGAGTACCCGCTGCACACCGCGACCGTCCTCGGCTTCGTCACGATCGTGTGGCTGGGTATCTGGGCCGCTCGCCGGCAGATCCTGGAGAACCCGGGCGCTCACCGCAAGCTGCTGTCGTGGGTCGCGGCCTCCGGGCTGGGCATCGCCGTCCTGGGTGGACTGCCGCTCGCCCTCGTCAGCGCAGGTCTGCTGCACGTCGACAAGCCGGCACTGGACGCGGTCAGCTTCCTCTCCCAGGCGAGCGGGATGTTCGCCGGTCCTGGGTACGTCGCTCTGTTCGGCCTGCTCGTCACGCGGATCACGAAGCTGTCGTTGCCCGTCCGCGCCGTCTCCGCACTCGGTCAGCGGTCGCTGTCGGGGTACCTGTTCCAGTCGGTGTCGTGGATGGTCCTGCTGGCCCCGTTCACGCTGAACCTCCGGTTCGGAAGTACGGCGTACACCGCGGCGCTGGTCGCGACCGGCGTCTGGATCGTCTCGGTCGTCGCGGCGTACGCGATGAGCAGGCGTTCGTACCGCGGCCCGGCCGAGACCCTGCTGCGGCGGCTCGTGTACTGACTGGGAGGATGGAGGTCATGAGTGACTTCGGCGTCCCGGAACCCGCGAACCTCGCAGACCTCTCCGGCGAGACCCCTGTGGCCGAGACCAGCGTCCGGCTCGCGCTGCCGGCGGAGGCGGGAGAGATCGGCGAGGTCCAGGTGGCGGCCTGGCGGGCGTCGTACGCCGGGCTGCTGCCGGCCGACGTCCTCGCTGATCTCGACCCGGCGCAGTTCGCGGCGCAGTGGCGGGCAGCGCTGATCGCTCCGGGCGAGGCGCGGAACCGGGTGATGGTCGCGCTGGCCGGCCGTCAACTGGTCGGCTTCGCGGCCATCACACCGTCCGACGACCCCGACGCCGACCCGCAGCGCGACGCGCTGATCGCCGAGCTGGCGGTCAACCCGGAGGCGACCCGCGCGGGCCACGGTTCCCGGCTGCTGAACGCTGTCGTCGACACGGTCCGCGCCGACGGCTTCGGCCGCGTGACGGTCTGGGTCAACTCCACCGACGACGTCCTGCGCGCCTTCTACACCGAGGCCGGCTGGGCGCCCGACGGCGCGCACCGCGAGCTCGATCTGTACGGCGACGAGTCGGTGCGGATCAAGCAGATCCGGCTGCACACGGATCCCGGCGCCGAGTAGCCGGCCGCATAGCAGGGGCCACATAGCAGGCCACCGATCGGCGACGGGCCGGGGGTGGTGCTCGACGGCTCCCAGCGAGCATGACAGATTGTCACGGTCCGATCACGCATGGCCATCCGCTGGAGTCTGCATGAAGTTCGTTCCCCTGGCCGTCGGCGGTGCAGCCCTCGGGCTGTCCGCTGCCGCTGTTCTCGTTGTCCCTGGGTCGGGAGCCACCGCGTCGACGCAATCGGCGAGCGTCGTCGACAAGCCGCACCCGGTGGCGTCGAAGTACCTGAAGCAGAGACCGCGGTGGACCAAGTGCGGTGAGGAGGAGTTCCGCACGTACTGTGCGAAGATCACCGTCCCGCGTGACTGGGCGAACCAGTACTCCGGGAACGATCTGCAGATCGCGGTCAGCAAGGTCGCGCCGGTGAAGGGCAAGCCGAGCCGGGTCGTGTTCGGCAACCCGGGCGGACCGGGCGGCGCCGGCCTCGGCATGGCGCCGTACCTGGCGAGCCAGGCGCCGCTCGCCAAGGATCACCTGGCCGTCGGCTTCGACCCGCGCGGCGCCGGCGGCAGCTCGAACGTCAGCTGTGAGGGAACGCCCGGCTACACGATGGACGCCCGCGACCGCGACCCCGCGACCCGCGACCTGATCGCCGAGGCCTCCGAGCTGGCCCAGCCGTACTGCGACCGCCAGTCCCGCGGCCTGCTCCCCTACGTCACGACCGCGCAGACCGTGCAGGACATGGACCTGATCCGGCAGCTGCTCGGCTTCGACACGATCGACTACGTCGGGTACTCCGGCGGCACCTGGCTCGGCGCGTACTACCAGACGTACTTCCCCGAGCACGTCGGCCGCTTCGTCCTGGACTCGAACACCGACTTCACGAAGACCTGGATGGACACGTTCGTCTCCCAGCCGCAGGCCTTCGAGCGCCGGTTCCGCGAGGACTTCGCGACCTGGGCGGCGAAGTACGACGACCAGCTCCGGCTCGGCTCGTCACCGGGAGCGATCATCCGCCGGTACGAGCGGTTGCGGCGCGCCCTGAAGCAGCAGCCCGCGACCGAGGAGTTCCTGGACGGCGCGATCAAGGTCACCTACGACCAGAACTCGCTCGACCAGATGATCTCCGGCGATATGTACTCGAAACTCGACTTTCCTTTGCTGGCCGCCGACCTGCTGTTTCTCGAAGAGCTTTCCGCGGCCCAGGCAAAGGGCGGTCCGCAGGCCGCACAACGGCACGTCGACGCACTGTCCACGACACGTCAGCGGCAACTCGTCCAGCGGGCCGACCGCACGCCGATCGGGCTGCGGATGCTCGGCGAGGACTCCGAGGACGCGACCTTCACCGCGATCACCTGCAACGACACCCCCTGGCCGCAGGGCCGCGAACACGGCGAACAGCTGGCCGCCCGCCTCGGCCCGCACTTCCCGCTGATCGGCTGGACGATGGCCGAGAACCCGTGCTTCGCCTGGGACCGGCCGAACCTGACGATGCCGACCCCGACCGGCGAAGGCCTGCCCACAACGCTGATGGTGCAGTCCGTCCACGACCCGGCGACCAGCTACAGCCTCGCGCTGTCGGCCCACAGCCGGTACGCCGGTTCGCGCCTGGTCACCGTCACCGGTGAAGGCGACCACGGCGTGTACGGCGGCGTGAACCGGTGCGCCGACCGCATCGTCAACACCTTCCTCACCACCGGCGCCGCCCCGGCCAAGGACACCACCTGCGCCGGCGAGGGCATTCCCGCGCCCGAGAAAGACGCACCCGGGACCGGGGAAATGTCCGGCGCTCCGTTACGGCGAATCGCCCGCTTCACGCAGGCCGTTTCCGGATATCTTCCGTGACGAACGTTTGAATTGACAGCGGCTGCCGGCCGGAATTCGCCTACCGAACGGCAGATTCCGGTCACGGTCGGCGAAATTCCGGTCGGGCTTTCGTTGTCAGGACAAATTTGTCAGGGCGATGTCAGGGTTGCGTCCCTGTGCGACACAGCGTGATAACGGCAACCTTGAGTCAGCGCGGAGGACTCGGGCGTCGACTGGGAGGGCTCGACGACGGCCACCGCCGACGTGGCTTCGGTCGGCTGTGCAGGTGGGGGGACTGCCTGGGGGGTCAGACAGAGGGGCACAGCCGATCGGGCCACGAACTCGGGAACCGCGCCACGAGATCCCTCGCGGGGTGCCGTCGATCCCCCAGGTCGTGGCGCTCCGCGAGGCTGCAGCGCGTTCACGCGCGCAGCGAGCGATCAGGCTCAGAACGGGTCGCGGGTCCGGTCCGCCGGTGCATCCGGGCCCGGATAGCCGTCGGCGACCGCGACCAGCGGAGCCGCGCGGCCGGCCGCCCAGGCGGCCCGGAAGGCGCGCCGCTCCAGGGACGATTCGACAGCGGCCTGGGTGGCGTCGAAATCGGCCTGCTCGATCCGCGGCACCGGTGCCCGGATCACCTCACGCACCTCGTGCGCCGCCCCGAGCAGAAACGCGGCGTAGTCGCTCCGGCCCCGCTGCTGTGCGACCGCCGCCAGTTCCTCGAGCACACTGGCCGACCGCCACCGGTCTCCTAGATCGCGATGCTCCGCCAGGCTCTCGTCGAGCAGGTGGACAGCGCGCTCGGTCAATCCCCGCCGGCGTTCGACGATGCCGAGCTGGTTCAGCGACCAGGCGACGCCCTCGCGGTACCCGAGCCGCTGCGACAACGCGAGACTCTGCTGCAGCAGGTCCTCCGCCTCGACGAGTTCGCCGCTGTACTGCGCGATCGCGCCGAGGCTGATCAACGACCAGGCCAGTCCTTCGCCGTCACCGACCACCCGGAACGCGTCGCGAGCCCGCCGGCACCGGCGCGCGCCGACTTCGAGATCGCCGCGCAGCCACGCCACGAAGCCGAGGTGGTTGTGCGCCCAGGCCATCCCGGCCCGGTCGCCGAGACTTTCGTACAGGTCGTAGCTCTCGCAGTGCAGATCCTCTGCGGCCTCGTAGTCGCCGCGTTCGCGGGCGACCCCGCCGAGGCGTTGCAGAACCAGCGCGGTCCCGGCGTCGTCTCCCAGTTCCTTGTACTGCTTGAGCGCGGTCCGCAGCAGCTCGGTCGCGGCGTCGTACTCGCACTGGAGGAACGCCAGCGTCCCCGCGCCGAGGTTCGCTTTCGCACAGGCGGGTGCCAGGCCGTTCATGCGCTCCGGCGGCTGCAGGTCGGCGAGTTGCAGGGCCCGCTCGAGCCATGTGCTGCCTTCGGCATAGTGGCCGCGGAGATTGCAGAACAGCCAAAGCGCACCGGTCAGCCGCAACGCCTCGGCGACCGAGCCCGTCCCCAACGACCAGGTGATCGCGGCACGCAGGTTGGCGTGCTCGCTCTCCAGGCGATCCAGCCACTCCCTCTGTTCCGGGCCGCGCAGCTGTCCTTCGGCTTCTTCGGCGAGGCTCAGGTAGTAGCGTGCGTGCCGCTCCTCCGTCGCTTCCGTCTGCCCGGCCGCCCGCAGCCGATCGGCCGCGAACTCCCGGATCACCACGAGCATGTAGTAGCGCGCGACACCACCGCGTCTGATCACCCGGACCAGCGACTTGTCCACCAGCCGGCCGATGAGATCGAGCGCCTGGACACGCGTCTCCACGCCGGTCAGCACCGCGGCGGCCGCACCCAGCGTCCAGCCGCCGACGAACACCGACAGCTGCGTGAACATGTCCCGCTCGGCCGGTGTGAGCAGCGCGTGACTCCACTCGATCGCGCCGTACATCGACTGCTGGCGCGGTGAGGCGGTCGGCGGTCCGCCGGCCAGGATCCCGAACGACGTCTCGAGTTCGGCGGCCAGCTCCGCGATCGTCATCGCGTTCGTCCGCGCCGCTGCCAGCTCGATCGCGAGCGGCATCCCCTCCAGGCGGCGTACGACACGGGCGACCTGGTCCAGCTCCCCGGCCGGCTCGTACCCGCGGGCGGTCGCCCGCTCGACGAACAGCCGTACCGCTGCGGACGACTCCAGGTTCTCCTCGTCGTACGGCAGGCTCAGCGCGGGTACGACGTACACGCTCTCGCCGGGCAGCCGTAGCAGCTCGCGGCTCGACACGAGGATCGACAGGTTCGGGCAGTGCTCCAGCAAGGCCGCGCAGACCTGCCCGACCTGCGCGACCACATGCGAGCAGTTGTCGAACACGAGGAGCATCGTGCTGCGCCCGATCTGTTCGGCGATCTCCTCGACCAGCCGCGTGCTCTCCACCGGCTGCATGCCGATCGACTCGGCCACCGCCGGTACGACGGTCGCGGGGTCGGTCAACGAGGCGAGCGGCACCCAGCAGACCCCGTCCTGGAAGCTGTCCGTGACCTCGGCCGCGACCGCCAGGGTGAGCCGGGTCTTCCCCACACCGCCCGGCCCGGTCAAGGTGAGCAAACGCGTGATTCGCTGCCGCAACAGGCGGGTCGTCGCGTTCAGTTCGGTCGTGCGGCCGATCAGCTCGTTGGTCGGGGCGGGCGGCTGCCGCAGCGGCAGGCGTGGGGTGGCCGACTCTCTACGGGCCGCCGCGGTGAACAGCAGACGATCCGGTTCGGTGAGCCGCAGGGCGTCCGCGAGCAGACGCAGCGTGTGCGCCCGTGGCGCACGCCGGCGTCCCCGCTCCAACGCCGCGATCGCGTCGACGCTCAGGCCGGCGAGCTCGGCGAGCGCTTCCTGCGACAGCCCCGCCTCCCGTCGGTGCCGGCGCAGAAGCCCGCCGAATCCAGCCCCCTGCACGTCGTCCGAGCCGCGGCGAGACCCGTCTGATGGCACAGGACGGCTCCACCCAGTCTCCGACCTTTACGTAGCGGCTGCCACGTACCTTCTTGAAAGTATCCCGTTTCGCACCGCATTGTCAGTCATCCGGGAAGGTCAGCGCGAACTCTTCGGTAACTACAGGGGCCGGTCGTGGTGCGCGATCGCGGTCCGCATGGCCTCCCGGGCGCGCCTGCGGTCCCCCGCCGCGTCGTACGCCGTCGACAGCCGGAACCACACGCGCCAGTCGTCGGGGGCGGCTTCCGCCTCCGCCTTGTACCGCCCGAAGGCCTCGTCCGCTGCGGCCTGGTCGATCCGTCCGGACGGCCGCCGCGGCAGATCGTCGACCGGCAGCCCACCGACCGCCTCCAGCTCGCGCGCCAGCACCTCGGTCCGGCGGCCGAACTGGATCTCCCGCCACACCAGGTACGCCCCGACCAGCGGGATGACCAGGACCGCCAGCCCCAGCACGATCGAGACCGCCGTCCCCGCCTTGATCAGCAGGACGCCCCGCCAGCCGATCAGAACGGCGTACGCGACGAACACGACCGCGAGCAGGATCGCGGCCTGCTTGGCCCTCATATCAGGAGAGGTCCATGAAGTGCTCGAGACCGACGGTCAGCCCAGGGGCCGTGCCGATGCTGCGGACGCCCAGGAGGACGCCGGCCATGAACGACACCCGGGCCATCGAGTCGTGCCGGATCGTCAGCGTCTCGCCCTCGTCGCCGAACAGCACCTCCTGGTGCGCGATCAGACCGCGCAGCCGGACGCCGTGCACCCGGATCCCGTCGACGTCCGCGCCGCGCGCGCCGTCCAGCGCGGTCGTGGTCGCATCCGGGATCGGTCCGGATCCGGCCTCGCGCCGGGCGTCCGCGATCAGCTCCGCCGTACGGCGCGCCGTGCCGGACGGAGCGTCCACCTTGTCGGGGTGGTGCAGCTCGATGATCTCGACGGACTCGTAGTACCGGGCGGCCTGGGCGGCGAACCGCATCATCAGGACCGCGCCGATCGAGAAGTTCGGCGCGATCAGCACACCGGTCGACGGGGACTTCTCCAGCAGTCCGCGCAGCGTGGCGAGCCGCTCGTCGTCGAACCCGGTGGTGCCGACGACCGCGTGGACGCCGTGCTCGATGCACCACGCCAGGTTGTCCATCACGACCTCGGGCCGGGTGAAGTCGACCACGACCTCGGCGCCGGCCTTGGTCAGCTCGTCGAGCGGATCGCCCTGGTCGAGCTGCGCGACCAGCTCACAGTCGGCGGCCTCCTCGACCGCGAGGCACGTCTGAGCGCCCATCTTGCCTTTGGCCCCCAGGACACCGACCTTGATCATGCGTACCCTTCCTGTCCGATCGAGGGCAACAGGATCTCATCCGGTCGTCCGGGCGACCCGCTCGGCCTTCGGAACCCACACCTGCAGGCCACTCGTCTGGCCGGTCGGCGCGAGCTGTTCGTACTCGGCGTGGAAGTCGAGACCGCAGGCTCGCAGGGCGTTGGTCTCGACCTCCGAGATCTGCCGGTTCAGGATGATCAGCGGCGGCCTGGCCGGGCGGCTCGTCCGGCAGGCCTCCTCGATCCCGGCGGCGGTCCGCGCGCGTTCCCGGGGCGAGATCCAGGCCTCGCCGAGCGGTCGCCCGCCGACCATCAGTACCAGCCCGGCCATCTTGTCGAAGGCCAGCACCGGGCGGCCGGGCGGGTCCGTGTAGGGCCGGAGGTCGGTGACCAGGCGACCGAAGTTCTCCTCGGCGGCCCGCGACAGGTACATGCCGTGGAGCGCCGGAATCGTCGTCGCGACGGTCAGTTGCTCGTGCCCGACCGAGCGGTACGGGTACCGGAACAGGCCGGTGTAGGCGATCGTCGCGGTCGCGACCAGGGATCCGACCAGCACGAGCCCGAGCGTCGCCCGCGCCACGATCGGCACCGCCCAGATGCCGGTCAGCACGGCGATCATCACCGCGGCCCAGGCGGCGAACGCGTTGAAACCGATCGAGTACAACGGGGTGTTCGTCCCGAACGCCTGCACCAGCGGCAGCAGCACGAGCAGCGCGAGGATCACCCACGTCCGCGTGTTCTCCCGGCTCAACCGGGTGCGGGCCGTCACTCCGGCACGGCCGGCGATCACCGCGCCGGCCGCGGCCACGACGGCGACGAGTACGGCGGCCAGCAGCGTCTCGGCGTACGTCGGGATGTGTTGTGAGCCGCCCAGTGCGCCGTCGTCGACGACAACTCGCCGTACCGACAGGATCAGGGCGACCACCGCGACAGCGGCCGCAGCGAGCCGGAGCCGGCGCCAACGGGCGACGACGGCGAGCGCGGTCGCGATCAGCAAGGGGCCGTGCGCGGCGACGGCGCGGCCGATCAGCTCGATGGTGCTCGACCAGTAGAGCTGCAACAGGTCGAGCGGGGAGTACGACGTCCCGGCGATGAACTTGTTGACCTTCAGGATCCCCGGCACCGCGACGTCCAGCCGCACCACGAACAGCTGCACGACGAGCGCCGCGAGGCCGAGACCGCCCAGCGCGAGAAGGGTGCCGCGGGCAACGGAGCGCCATCCCTGACCGGCCAGCACGACGACCGCCGTGATCACGATCAGGCCGATCACCACGACCGAGGTCCACTTGGCCAGCACCATCGCGCCGATCACCAGGCCGGCGACGAGGAAGATCCAGAACGGCACCGGCGTACCGCGATCGACGGCGGTCGCCATCCACAGCACGCACGACACCAACGTCAGCGCACCGAGCAGGACGACGTCGTTGTAGCCGGGCGACTGCGGGATCCAGCTGTAACACATCCCGCCCGCGGCGAGAACCGCCGTCGTACCGGCCGCCTCCCACAGCCTCGTCGGCGGCGCCCCAGGGCGACGTCCACGCAGCCACCGCATGAAGCTGTAGCCGAAGAGGAGGTGTACGACGACCACCGTGAACAACCGGAAGAACCGGAGCTTGACGACGTCGTACCCAAACCACTCGAACACCGGGCCGTACAGGTACTGCACTCCGGTCAACGCCAACGGGTTGCTGTCCCACCACCGGAACGAGAGCAGGTAGTAGCCCTCGTCGGTGATGTCCAACCCCTCGTTGGCGGTCCGGCCCGCGCTCAGAATCCACCACGCCGCCAGCGCGCCGGCCACGACGGTCACCCCGGCGAGCAGCACGAAACGCCTGCCTGCCGAGGGAACCGTACTCACGGCCGCAACCCTAGGCCATCACGCCGCAGCTATCCCTCAGGGCCTATGCCGTCGAATACGCGGTCTGCGCATCCTCCGCGAAGTGGCACGAGACAGTCTGACCGGACGGGATCTCGCGGAGTTCGGGTACGTCGGTGCTGCACTTCGCCTCCGCCCGTAGGCAGCGGGTGTGGAACCGGCAGCCGGACGGCGGCATCACCGGCGACGGCGGGTCGCCGGCCAGCACGATCCGCTGCCTGCCCTGGCGCGCCAGGCCGGGCTCGGCGGACAGCAACGCCTGCGTGTACGGGTGCGCGGGTACGTCGTACACCTGCTGGTGCTCGCCCAGCTCGGCGACCTTGCCGAGGTACATGACCGCGACCCGGTCGGAGACGTGCCGTACGACGGACAGGTCGTGGGCGACGAAGATGATGCTCAGGCCGAGCTCGCGCTGCAGCCGCATCAACAGGTTCACCACCTGCGCCTGCACGGACAGGTCGAGCGCCGACACCGGCTCGTCGCACAGCAGGACGTCGGGGTTCAGCGCGATGGCCCGCGCGATCCCGATCCGCTGCCGCTGCCCGCCGGAGAACTGGTGCGGGAACTTCGTCTCGTCCTCGGGCCGCAGACCGACCAGCTCGAGCAGCTCGCGCACCCGGGTGCGGATGTCCAAACCCTTACTGCCCTTGCCGACGTCCGGGTGCACCTCGAACGGCTCGGCGACGATCTCGCCGACGCGCATCCGCGGGTTCAGGCTGGAGTACGGGTCCTGGAAGACCACCTGCACGTTCCGCCGCCAGCGCCGCAGCTCGCGTCCGCGCAGCTTGCTGACGTCCACACCGCCGTACTCGATCCGCCCGGACGTCGGCTTCTCCAGCGCGGCGAGCAGCCGGACCAGCGTCGACTTCCCGCAGCCGGACTCGCCGACGATGCCGAGCGACTCGCCCTTGCGCAGCGTCAGGTCGACGCCGTCCACCGCCCGGACCAGGGTCTTCGCGCCGAAGTTCAGCGCCGGGCTGATGTCGTAGTGCTTCACGACATCGGTTGCCACCAGCAACTCGTCGGCCATCAGACAGCCTCCTTTGCGGCAAGCGTCGTACGACGGATGCACGCGGCGTCACGGCCCGGCGCAACGGTCAGCAGCGGCGGCACCTCGGCCGCGCAGTCGTCGATCGCGATCGGGCACCGGGTGCGGAACGCGCAGCCGGACGGGATCGCCCGCAGCGACGGCGGCGTCCCCGGAATGGTCGGCAGCTCCTGACCCTTGAGGTCGGCCGACGGCATCGAGCCGAGCAGCCCTTCGGTGTAAGGGTGCACGGGATGTTCCAGCGCCTCCGCGGTCGCGGCGCGCTCGACGACGTGCCCGGCGTACATCACCACCACGTTGTCGGCGACGTCCGAGACCACACCGAGGTCGTGGGTGATCAGCACCACACCCATGTCCCGCTCGGCCTGCAGCTCCGCGATCAGCTCGAGGATCTGGGCCTGCACCGTCACGTCGAGCGCCGTGGTCGGCTCGTCGGCGATCAGGACGTCGGGGTCGAGGGCGAGCGCCATCGCCAGCATCACGCGCTGCCGCATACCGCCGGAGAACTCGTGCGGGTAGTCCCGCACCCGGTTCGCCGCGGCCGGGATCCGCACCTGGTCGAGCATCTCCGCGGCGCGCTTCATCGCGTCCCGCTTCGACATCCCGCGGTGCACCCGGAAGCACTCGGCGATCTGGGTGCCGACCGACTGCACCGGGTTCAGCGCGGACAGCGAGTCCTGGAACACCATCGTGATCCGGTTCCCGACGATCTTGCGCCGTTCCTTGACGGTCATCGAGATCAGGTCCGCGCCGCGGTACTCCGCCGTACCGGACACGATCCGCCCCGGCGGCATCTCCAGGATCCCGGTCAGCGCCTGGGTCGAGACGCTCTTGCCCGACCCGGACTCCCCCAGGATCGCCAGCGTCTCGCCGGCCCGCACCTGCCAGGACACCCCGTCCACGGCCCGCACCGGCCCGCGCGGCGTGTCGAACTCCACCGACAGGTTGTCGACCTTGAGCAGTACTTCGCCTTGAGTAGTCATCGCAGCAACTTCGGGTCGAGGGCGTCCCGGATCGAGTCGCCGATGATCATGAACGAGATCGTCATCGTGGAGATGAACAACGCCGGCCAGATGAACAGGTGCGGGGTGTCCCGGTACGACGCCGCGACGCCGAACTGCGAGCCCCACGAGATCGACGGCGGCTGCAGACCGACCCCGAGGAACGTCAGCGCGGCCTCGAGCCCGACCATGCCGCCGATCCCGAGCGTGGTCATCGCCAGCAGCGGGGCCATCGCGTTCGGGAACACGTGTTTGCGCAGGATCCGCACCGGCGGCACGCCGATCGACCGGGCCGCGAGGACGTACTCGCGGTTGCGGACCGAGAACACCGTCGCCCGCATCAGCCGCATGCCGCCCGGCCAGCCGATCAGCAGGATGACGCCGACGATGATCCAGATGCTGCGGTTGGCGACCGAGTTCAGGATCACGATCAGCACCACGATGCCCGGGATCGAGAACAGCACGTCGGCGGTCCGCGAGATCAGCCCGTCCACGAACCCCGGGAAGTACCCGGCCAGCAGACCGAGCGACCCGGCCAGCACGAAGACGCCGAAACTCGCGCAGATGCTGACCAGCACCGACGGCCGGGCGCCGTAGATCACGTTCGCGAAGTAGTCGCAGCCCTGGATGTCGAACCCGAACGGGTGTCCGGGTCCGCGGCCCTGCCGGCTCTTGGTGAGCTCACAGAACCGCGGATCGACGGAGGTGAACAGCTTCGGCACCGCCGCCATCGTGAAGAACAGCAGCAGCAACAGGCTGCACAGCACGAACTGCGGCTTGCGCAGGAGCGCCCGCAGCAACTCGCGGTTCGACAGTGTGCGGCCGTCGCCGATTTCCTGTGCCTCGGCGCTGACCGCCGCGGGGATCTGTTCAGACATTGCGCACCCTCGGATCCAGGACGCCGTACAGGAGATCGACCAGCAGGTTGATCAGGATGAACGAGATGAACGCGAGCGTCGACAGCAGCACCACGACCCCGCCCTCCTTCAGCTTGATCGCCTGGAACATGAACTGGCCGAGTCCGGGCAGGTTGAAGATGCTCTCGGTGATGATCGCGCCGCCGAACATGCCGGCCAGATCGAGCCCGATGAACGTGATCACCGGCAGCAGCGCGTTCGGCAGGATGTGCCGCCACAGCACCCGCTGCTCGCCGAGACCCTTGGCCCGAGCGGTCTTCACGAAGTCGGCGTTCACCGTCTCCACGATCGACGTGCGCAGCAGCCGGGCCAGGCCGGCGAACCCGAGGACGCCGATCACCAGCGCGGGCAGCAGGTACGAGCGCGGGAACCCCTCGAGCACACCGGACACCGGGAACCACTTCAACTCGACCCCGAACAGGTACTGCGCGGCGAAGTACGCCACCAGTCCGGGCACCGCGAGCAGCACGAGTGTTGCCAGCAGCAACGACCGGTCGATCCAGCCGTTGCGCTTGAAACCGGCGTAGATACCGAAGATCAGCCCGAGCGTCCACTGGACGGCGTTCGCCAGCAGCGTCAGCTTCAGCGTCACCGGGATCCGCAGCCGGAGCTGGTCGGCGATGTCCGCGCCCGCGAACGTCGTACCGAAGTTGCCGGTGAGGATGTCCTTCATGCTCAGCAGGTACTGGACGATGAACGGGTCGTCCAGGTGGTACTGCGCACGCTTGGCGGCCAGCACCGCGGCCGGGATCGGCTTGTCGCCGGCCAGCTCCCGCAGGGGGTCCCCGGGCATCGCGAAGACGAGCGCGAAGACCCCCAGCGTGACGACCAGACCGATCGGAATCGCCGCCACGATGCGGCGCAGGACGAACCGGATCACTTGAAGGTGGCCCAGAGCGCCGACACACCGACGTACTTCGACACGCGCGGCTCGATCTTGGCCGAGTGCAGGTACGCGTTCGACTTGGTGTACAGCGGGATCAGCGGCATGTCCTCGAGCGCGATGTCCTCGGCCTGCTGGTACAGCTTGATCGCCTTGTCCGGGTCCGGCTCGGCGTCGCCCTTGGCCAGCACGGCGTCCAGCGCGGGGTTGGCGTAGCCGGCGAAGTTCGCATCACCGTTGGACTTGAACATCGGCGTCAGGTAGTCCTCGATCGACGGGTAGTCGTGACCCCAGCCGCCGAACCGCAGACCGTCCAGCTTGCGGGAGTCCGCGAGCTCGGTGATCTCCGACCCCTGCTTGCCGGTGTACTTCACCTGCAGGCCGAGGTTCTGCCGGAGCATGTTGCCGATCGCCTCGGCGAAGATCTGCCCGGTCGCCGACGTGGTGTTGTAGTTGATGTTCAGCGGGCCGGAGAATCCGCCGGCCTCCTGGAGCAGCTGCTTGGCCTTGGCGGCGTCGAACTCGCAGTACTTGCAGGCGTTGTCGCGGTAGCCGGCCATGTCCGGCGCGACCAGACCCTTCGCCGGCTCGGACAGCCCGACCAGGTCGGCGAACGCCTTCCGGTCGATCGCCATCGAGAACGCGTGCCGCAGCTTCGGGTTCTTGAACCGCGCGTCCCAGGCCGGGATCACCAGGTAGTTCGCACCGGAGCTGATGCTGGTCACCCACTGGTCCGGGGCGTCGGTCTTGAAGCTCTTCACCTTGGTCGACGGAACGTCGACGAAGTCCACGTTGCCGGCCAGGAACTCGTTGTACGCCGTGTCGGCGTTCGGGATGAACCGGTAGGTGATCTCGTCGGCCTGCGGGACCTGCGGGCCCTTGTAACCGTCCCACTTCGCCAGCTTGATGTCGTCCCCGGCGTTCCACTCGGCGGCCAGCTTGAACGGGCCGTTGCCGATCGGCTTGCGCTTGTAGGCGTCCGGGTTCTTCCGTACCTCCTCCGGCAGCGGCGCCAGGCCGAGGTACTGCAGGGTGAGGCCGAACTGCGAGAACGGCACCTTGAGCTTCACCGAGAAGGTCAGGTCGTCGATCTGCTTCAGGCCGCTCAGCGTCTTCACCGCGGTCGGCTTCGGCGTGGCGCCGTCCGGGGTCGGCGGGTTCAGCGCGTCGTACCCGTCGACCTTGGAGAAGAAGCCGTTGTTCTTCCAGGCGTTCGAGCCCATCGCGGTCATGTTCCAGCTGTCCACGTAGTCCTTCGCGGTCAGCGGCTGGCCGTTCTGGAAGGTGTTGCCGGCCTTGAGCTTGATCGTCCAGGTCTGGCTGGTCTTGTCCGGCGTGACCGAGTCGGCCATCACGTTCTGCAGCTTGCCGGACTCCGGGTCGGTGGTCACCAGCGGCGCGAACATCGCCATCGCGACCTGGATCCCCGGACTGCCGTTCTCGTTCAGCGGGTTGATGTACTCCAGCGGGTCGGCAGCGATCGCGATGACCTCGCTCTTGCTGCCGGAGCCACTGCCATCACCGCTGCTCTTGCCGTCCCCACATGAGGCGAGCACCAGCGCTAGGCCGAGTGCCGCCCCCACTACCCCAGTCAGACGTCGCACGGTCAAACCAACTTCCTCGGCGGGAGGGCCGCTAGGCGGGCGGATCAAGCGTCATGGTGGCTGGTCGAAACTGCGCATGTCAACGTTGTCAGGCACAAAGCGGCGGCGCGTAACGTAGGCGTTACTTTGCCAAGACCTCAGACGACCGGCCCCAAGACGCGAGCCAAAGGCTCACTTAATCAGATCAATGAGCCAGAGTCATCTGATGACAGGTCAGTTCGTCCCAAAACTCACACTTGCGCACAGTTGCGCACTCTCAGCAGATCCGCTGTGTGCGTTGAGTGTTCAGCACACTCCTCCGGGTCATCACTCGTGCTGCGCCGCGAACAATCGCGCGAACCGGCCGTCCGGTCGGGCCATCAGCTCGTCGTACGTGCCCTGCTGGATCACTGTGCCGTTCTCGATGACGTAGATGCGGTCCATGGCGCGCAGCGTCCAGGCCCGGTGGGAGACGACGATGGTGATGCGGGTGGCGCTGGTACGGCGGAGTTCGGTGAAGATCTCCTGTTCGGCCTCCGCGTCGATCGCCGACGTGGGTTCGTCGAGGATCCAGACGCCGGCGTTCCGCAGCCGGATGCGGGCCAGTGCGAGTCGTTGCCATTGGCCGCCGGAGATGCCGGTGCCGCCCCACTGCTGACCGAGTCGGGTGTCCAACGGGAGGTTCGCGGCGAACGTACCGGCCAGCGCGGCGCGGACCTCCTGGTCGGTGACGGCGTACGGCGCTCCGAGGGCGACGGTGTCGCGGAGGGTGAACTCGAAGCGGCCGAACTCCTGCACCAGCAGGCCGAAGTGCCCGAGCCGTTCGGTCTCGGTCATGGTCGCGGCGTCGACGCCGTCGATCAGCACCCGGCCGCACTCCGGGCGCAACGTGCCGACCAGCAGGTTGATCGCGGTCGACTTCCCGGCGCCGTTCACGCCGACCACGGCGACGAGCTCACCGCGACGCGCGGCGATGGACACGTTGCACAGCGTCGGGGCGGCGGCGTCCGGGTAGCTGAAGCTGACGTTGTCCAGGGCAACGGACTCGACGCGTGGTACGACGGCTCGCGGTCCGCTCTCCGGAACGCCGTGGACGAACCGCCGGTAGATCGCCGCCTGCGGAGCGGCGGTGATGATACTGCCGAACGCGTACCCGCATTGGCGGATCGCGTTGAGCCCGGTGATGGTGCCGGCCACCGCCGCGGCCGCCGCTCCCCCGGACGCGCCGCCGAGCACCAGCGCGATCAAGGCGCCGCCGAACAGCAGGACGGTCGCCAGCGCCGCGCCCAGCTCGTACACCATCGCCGTACGGACCATCCGGTCGAGGACCCGGGTCCCTCGAGCGCGGCTGTCGGCGATCAGCTCGGCAACCTTCCATCCCGATCCGAGCACCGCCAGCTCGGTCCCCGGGCGTTGCTGGATCAGCTGCTCGGTCGCGTACGCCGCTGTGCGCTCGTGCCCACCCACCTGCGGCCAGCCCTTCGCCTCCATCCGCGCGATCAACGTGAACGCGAGAACGGTCGGGACCAGCGCGGCGAGCACCAGCAGCCCCGCCAGCAGGTTGATCGACGAGATCGTGACGCACAGCACGACAGACGTGACCGCCGCACTGAAGACCTGGACCGGCTTCCCGGCGACGTCACTCATCGGGTGCGTCGCGGTCTGACTGGCCTCGAGGTCTCCGACCACCTCGGGCTCGGCCAGCCGGCTCGGACTCAGCCGAGCCGCCGCCCGGGCCAGCTCGACCCGCAGGGCGAGCCGAAGCCGCAGCATCATCCGCTGCCCGGCGGCGTTCGACACCTGGGTCAGCGGATACATCGACCCGACCACCACGGTCAGGCCGAGCAGCGCTCCCCACGGGTCGTCCGCCTCGACCAGGTCGCGGATCAGCACGACCTGCGCACCCGGCAGGATCGCCAGCAGGAGTTGGAGAAACGAGTACGTCGCGAGCCGTCCCGGAGTGATCCGGACGGCGTCGCTCAACGATTCACGGGCAGTACGAAACGCCTCGAGCACGATGATTCCTCTTCACGCAGAGCAGGCCGGAGCCGCGCCGGGGACCCGGCGCCGCTCACGTCGGCCGTCAAGTGCGTGCGATCCCGTGGTGAAGAGATCCAGAGGCAGATCACGTGGTGACGTGTTCGAACCAACCTATCAGTGGGGTGGGATGTTCTGGTTCAGCTGGAAGAGGTTGCCCGGGTCGTACTTCCGCTTGAGGTCCTTGAGCCGGTCGTACGTCGAGGCGCCGTACGCGGACCGGATCCGGTCCTCGCCCTCGTCGGTGAGGAAGTTCACGTAGGCGCCGACCTGGTGCGGTTCGATCGCCCGCCAGGAGTCCCGGACCCATTCGCGCTCCGCGGCGAATCCGTCCTGACCCGTGGTCGCGCCGACGAAGTTGAACGTGTGGCCGCTCGAGCGGTCGCCGAACGCCATGCTGTCCGCCGGCACCCGGGAGATCGCGCCACCGAGGTGGAAGATCGGGTACGACGTCAGCGGTGAGCTGATCGCCAGACCGCGCGCAGCGGCGATGTCGACGACGTCGTCCGACAGCTCGGCGACGTCACAGGAACGCATGTAGTACCACCAGCCGTGCGGGAAGCTGGGGTCGAACATCGCCTGATGGGCAACGAACGGCTTCGGCAGGCACAGGTCCAGCAGCGGTGGCGCGAAGGCCTTCAGCGGCGCGATCACCTGCTCCCCGTCCTCGACCGCACCCGCGTAACAGGCGACAACCACGACGACAGGGCGGCCGTGGAACTCGGCCGGGATCGCCGGCAGGGCCGGGATCCAGCGGTGGATGACCGCGGTGGTGAGTTCGTCGGGGATGTCGGTGATCCAGTCGCGGTAGAAGCGCAGGAGCTCCGGCGACTGCTCCATCGGCCACATGATCGGGCCGGCGTAGACGATCGGCCCGACCGGGTGCAGCTGGAACTCGAACTCGGTGACGATGCCGAAGTTCCCGCCGCCACCCCGGATCCCCCAGAACAGGTCGGCGTTGACGTCTTCGCTCGCGGTGACCAGCTCGCCCTCGGCGGTGACCAGGTCGACGGACAGCAGGTTGTCGATGCTCAACCCGTACTTGCGCATCAGCCAGCCGATCCCACCGCCCAGCGTGAGCCCGGCGACGCCGGTGTGGGTCACGATGCCGGACGGCGCGGCGAGCCCGAACGCCTGGGTCTCACGGTCGAGTTCTCCGAGCAGCACACCAGCCTGCGCCCGGGCGGTACGCCGTACCGGATCGACCCGGATGCCCTTCAAGGGCGCCAGGTCCAGCAGGATCCCCCCGTCACAGGTCGAGTGCCCCGGGAAGCTGTGGCCGCCGCCGCGGACCGCCACCGGCCCACCGGTACGCCGAGCGAACGCGAGCGCGGCCCGGATGTCGGCGACCCCGGTGCAGCGAGCGATCAGGCCCGGCCGACGGTCGATCGACCCGTTCCAGACCTTCCGCAGCTCGTCGTACGACGGCTCCCCCGGATGAACCAGCTCCCCGCGGAAGTCTTCCCCCAGTGCCTGAATCTCCGAAGTAATCGTGCTCATGACCAACTCCCGGCCGCCCCTCCCCCAGGCCCCTTTCGGCCAGTCTGCGCCTGCTGCCCGGGGCTGTCGAGGTGCTCAGAGCGTGAAAGTGGCGCTGTCCTCGTCGAACGGGCCCATCACGGTCAGGGCCGGAGCTCCCGCATACAGGTCTGCGGCGAGGGCGGTGACGTCGTCCAGGGTGACGGAGTCGATGCGGTGCAGGATCTCGTCCACTGTGGGGAGTTCGCCGTAGACGAGCTCGGCCTTGGCGATCCGGGTCATCTTGGCGCCGGTGTCCTCCAGGCCCATCACCACCGAGCCGCGCATCTGGCCCTTGCCGCGGAGCAGTTCGTCGGGGGTGATGTTGCCTCGGGCAATCGCCTCGAGCTCGCCGCGGATCACGTCCAGCACCTCGGGGGCCTTCTTCGGCAGGCAGCCCGCGTACACGCCGACCATGCCGGAGTCGGCGTACGCCGAACCGAACGTGAACACCGAATACGCCAGGCCGCGCTTCTCCCGCACCTCCTGGAACAACCGCGACGACATCCCGCCGCCGACGATCCCGTGCAGGACACCGGCGATGTACCGGCGCTCGTCGCTCCGGGGCAGTCCGGGCATCCCGAGCACCAGATGCGCCTGCTCGACGTCGCGGTGATGGACTTGCACGCCGCTGTACGTCGGAACGGGCTTGGCGGATCCACGACGTACGGGAGCCGGCTCGGCCTCGGCCGTCACCCAATGGCGCTCGAACGCCTTACGGACCAGGCGGACCACGTCCGCGTGGTCGACGTTGCCGGCCACCGACACCACGATGTTCGACGGCTTGTAGCGGCGCCGGTACCAGCCCGCGACCTGCTGGCGGGACAGCCCGGCGACCGATTCCGGCGTACCGGTGATCGAGCGACCGAGCGGGGACTTGCCCCACAGCTGCTCGGCGAACAGGTCGTGGATGTGGTCCGACGTCTCGTCGGCGTGCATCGCGATCTCTTCGTCGATGACGTCGCGTTCACTCTCCACGTCCGCGCTGGTGAGTGTGGCGGAGGTGATCATGTCGCAGATGACGTCGACCGCGAGCGGCAGGTCGGAGTCCAGCACCCGCGCGTAGTAGCAGGTGTACTCCTTGCCGGTGAACGCGTTCATCTCGCCGCCGACCGCGTCGATCGAGGCGGAGATCTCCAGCGCGTCGCGGCGCTCGGTGCCCTTGAACAGCAGGTGTTCGAGGAAATGCGTCGCACCGGCCAGCTGCTCCGGCTCGTCGCGGGAGCCGACGCCGACCCACAGGCCGAACGTGACCGAGCGGAAGCCCGGTACCGACTGGGAGAGCACGCGAAGCCCGGAGGGCAGGACGGTCCGTTTGACCGGACCGCCCGCCTCCGGGCTCAGCAGCGTGCTGGTGATCGCTCGGGTCACTCCGCCGAGGACTCAGCCTTCGTGTCGTCGGCCTTCTTCTCGCCCTCTTCACCCTCGATGACCGGGATCAGCGAGAGCTTGCCGCGGTCGTCGATCTCGGCGATCTCGACCTGCAGCTTCTGGCCGACCGACAGCACGTCCTCGACCGCCTCGACGCGCTTGCCACCGGCCAGCGGACGCAGCTTCGAGATGTGCAGCAGACCGTCCTTGCCCGGCAGCAGGCTGATGAACGCACCGAAGTTGGTCGTCTTCACGACCGTACCCAGGTAGCGCTCGCCCTTCTCCGGCATCGTCGGGTTCGCGATCGCGTTGATCGCGGCCCGGGCGGCCTCGGCACTCGGGCCGTCGGTCGCGCCGATGTACACCGTGCCGTCGTCCTCGATCGAGATGTCGGCGCCGGTGTCCTCGGTGATCTGGTTGATCATCTTGCCCTTCGGGCCGATGACCTCGCCGATCTTGTCGACCGGGACCTTCACCGAGATGACCCGCGGCGCGAACTCGCTCATCTCACCCGGCGCGTCGATGGCCTTGGCCATCACGTCCAGGATCGTCAGGCGGGCGTCCTTGGCCTGCTTCAGGGCCGCACCCAGCACGCTGGCCGGGATACCGTCCAGCTTGGTGTCCAGCTGCAGCGCGGTGACGAAGTCCTTCGTTCCGGCGACCTTGAAGTCCATGTCGCCGAACGCGTCCTCCGCGCCCAGGATGTCGGTCAGCGCGACGTACTCGGTCTCGCCGTCGACCTCGCCGGAGATCAGGCCCATCGCGATACCGGCGACCGGGGCCTTCAGCGGCACACCGGCGTTCAGCAGCGACAGCGTCGAGGCGCAGACCGAACCCATCGAGGTCGAACCGTTCGACCCGAGGGCCTCGGAGACCTGACGGATCGCGTACGGGAAGTCCTCGCGCGACGGCAGCACCGGCACCAGGGCCCGCTCGGCCAGCGCGCCGTGACCGATCTCGCGGCGCTTCGGCGAACCCACCCGGCCGGTCTCACCGGTCGAGTACGGCGGGAAGTTGTAGTTGTGCATGTACCGCTTGCGGGTCTCCGGGGAGAGCGTGTCGAGCTGCTGCTCCATGCGGAGCATGTTCAGCGTGCTGACACCCATGATCTGGGTCTCGCCACGCTCGAACAGCGCCGAGCCGTGCACCCGCGGGAGCACGCCGATCTGGGCCTTCAGCGGCCGGATGTCGGTCAGACCGCGGCCGTCGATGCGGACCTTCTCCTTCAGCACCCGCTGCCGGACCAGCTTCTTGGTCAGCGAGCGGAACGCCGCGGACAGCTCCTTCTCGCGGCCCTCGAAGTCGGCGGCGAGCTTGTCCACGGTGGCGGCCTTGACCGCGTCGGTGGCGTCCTCACGCTCGTGCTTGCCGGCGATGGTGAGCGCCTGCGACAGCTCCTCGGTGGCGGCGGCCTCGACCGCGGCGTAGGCGTCCTCGGCGTAGTCCGGGAACACCGGGAACTCGGCGGTCGGCTTCGCGGCCCGCGCGGCCAGGTCGGCCTGCGCCTCGACCAGGGTCTTGATGAAGCCCTTGGCGGCCTCCAGGCCCTCGGCGACGATCTCCTCGGTCGGCGCCTGGGTGCCGCTCGCGACGGCCTCGAAGGTGCCCGGGGTGGACTCCGCCTCGACCATCATGATCGCGACGTCACCGGCGTCGGTGACCCGCCCCGCGACCACCATGTCGAAGACCGCGTCCTCGAGCTCGGTGTGGGTCGGGAACGCCACCCACTGGCCCTCGATCAGCGCGACGCGGACGCCGCCGATCGGGCCGGAGAACGGCAGGCCGGCCAGCTGGGTCGACATCGACGCCGCGTTGATCGCGAGCACGTCGTACAGCTTGTCCGGGTTCAGCGCCAGGACGGTGATGACGACCTGGATCTCGTTCCGCAGGCCGGACACGAACGACGGCCGCAGCGGGCGGTCGATCAGCCGGCAGGTCAGGATGGCCTCTTCGGACGGCCGGCCCTCGCGGCGGAAGAACGAGCCGGGGATCCGGCCCGCGGCGTACATCCGCTCCTCGACGTCCACCGTCAACGGGAAGAAGTCGAACTGGTCCTTGGGCTTCTTGCTGGCCGTGGTGGCCGACAGCACCATCGTGTCGCCGTCGAGGTACGCGGCGGCCGAACCGGCAGCCTGCTGGGCCAGGCGGCCCGTCTCGAAGCGGATGGTGCGGTTGCCGAAGCTGCCGTTGTCCAGCACGGCCTCGGCGAATTCGGTGCCCTCCATGGGCGTACCGGTGGATCCCGTCACGGGATACCCCTCTCTCACAGTGTGACGACTGCGAGGCGCGAGCTTCCGGGGTGCCGGTCTTCGATCGAGGCCCGCGGGTGTGATCACCCGAAAGCCACTACCGAGGACCGGTCGTCCTCCCGCCACGCGCTTCGCGTCGCCTCGTTACGTCTTACGTGGTTCCGATATTCACTTTTCTGTATTCAATTGTGTCTGGCACGCCGGGGCGTGGATACGCCAGGAGCGGCCACCCGGGTATCGGGGGCCGCTCCTCGCGACGTCATCGGCGAAGGCCGAGCCGCTCGATCAGGGACCGGTAGCGGTTGATGTCCTTCTTCGCCAGGTAGTTCAGCAGCCGGCGGCGCTGACCGACGAGCAGCAGCAGGCCACGACGGCTGTGGTGGTCGTGCTTGTGCTCCTTGAGGTGCTCGGTCAGGTGGCTGATCCGGTGGGTCAGCAGCGCGACCTGGACCTCGGGGGACCCGGTGTCACCCTCGGTCAGGGCGTATTCACCCATGATCTGCTTCTTCGTTGCGGCATCAACAGATGACACAGGATTCCTCTCGATTTCCGTTGCGCGGCGCACCGGGGCATTCTTCACCCGAGCACTCTCGGTCCGCGGCCGTTCAGACGGCAGCAGCCAGCGTATCAGTCCGTGGACGGCGTGCCCTAATCAGTGCCTAGCAGGCGGCGTGCCCCGTCGACGTCGGCCTTCATCTGGACGAGCAGCTCGTCGATCGTGTCGAACCGGATCTGCGTACCGCGCAGCCGAGCGACGAAGTCGATCGCGATCTCGGCGCCGTACAGCTCGAGGTCGTCGCGGTCCAGCACGTACGACTCGACCCGGCGGTCCACGCCGTCGAAGGTCGGGTTGCTGCCGACGCTGATCGCCGCGGGCAGCGGGTCCGGGTACGCCGGGGCGCCGGGCGCCGGCGTCAGCACGGTGAGCCAGCCGGCGTACACGCCGTCCTGCGGGACCGCGGCCCCCGGGTCCGCCGGGATGTTCGCGGTCGGGTACCCGAGCTCGCGGCCGCGCTTGTCGCCCTCGACGACCACACCGGTGACCCGCAGCGGCCGGCCGAGCGCTTCCGCGGCCGCCTCCACGTCACCGTCGGCCAGACGGCTGCGGATGTACGTCGACGACCAGGGCTGCTCCTCCCCCGCCAGGCTGAGCCCCTCGACCTGGAAGCCGTACTGCGTTCCGGCCTCGACGAGCGTGTCGACGTGACCGGCCGCCTTGTGACCGAAGCGGAAGTTCTCACCGACGACGACCGCCTTGGCGTGCAACGCGTTCACGAGGACGTGCTCGATGAACTCCTCCGGCGGCCAGGCCGACACCTCCTTGGTGAACGGGAGGATGAGCACCGCGTCGGCACCGTGCCGACCGAGCAGCTCGGCCCGCTGCTCGGGCTTGCTGAGCATCAGCGGCGCGTGGTCCGGCCGCAGGACCCGCATCGGGTGCGGGTCGAAGGTCAGCGCGACCACCGGCAGACCGCCCAGCTCCGCCGCTCGCGCCCGGGCATGCGCGAGCACCTCCTGGTGACCGCGGTGCACGCCGTCGAAGTTGCCGATGGTGACGACCGCCGGCCCGAACTCCGGGCCCACCTCGTCCAATCCGTGCCAGACACGCATGACAGCAGGATTCCATGCCCGCCGCGAATTGCCTGCACCAGGTCACCGATCACCCCTTGTAATCGGGCAGTGACTCAACTTAGGGTGGGCGGCGCACTGGTGAGCCTGGGGAGGTCTCGTGAAGCTACGCCGTCTGGTTGCCGCCTGCGCGGCGCTCGCGCTAGCGGCCGGTCTGCCCGCCGCCAACGCCGCCGGCGCCACAACCACCGCCGCAACCACCGCCACAACCACGGCCACAGTCACGCCGGCTTTCACGAAGTACGTCGCGCTCGGCGACTCGTACACGTCGGCCCCGTTCGTCCCGCTGGCCGACCTGCTGTCGCTCGGGTGCGCGCGCTCGTACAGCAACTACCCGAAGATGCTCGCCGCGGCGCTGCGGGTGCAGCGCTTCACCGACGTCAGCTGCGGCGGCGCCGACACCACGAACATGACGCAGCCGCAGAGCACGGCGCTCGGCACGGCCGCGCCGCAGTTCGACGCGCTGACCGCGGACACTGACCTCGTCACGCTCGGAATCGGCGGGAACGACTTCGGCGTGTTCGGCGACATCATCGGCACCTGCCCCGGGCTGCGGGCCTCGGACCCGACGGGCGCCCCGTGCAAGGCGCACTTCACCGTCGACGGCGTGGACACGCTGAAGGCCAAGATCACGCAGACGCAGACCCGGATCGCGATCGTCGTCCAGGGCATCCGGGCACGGTCGCCGCAGGCAACGATCCTGCTGATCGGGTACCCCAAGATCGCGCCGGAGCACGGTACGTGCCCGTCGATCCTGCCGTTCGCGGACGGCGACTACGCGTACCTGTACGCCATCGAGGAGGCGCTGAACGCGGCCGTCGCGGCAGCAGCCGCGGCCGGCGGGGCGACGTACGTCGACACCTTCACGCCGTCGACCGGGCACGACGCGTGCGCGCCGGACGGACAGGCCTGGATCCAGGGCAAGGACATCAATCTGCTGCGGGCGCTGAACTACCACCCGCGCTACGAGGGACAGGCCGGTGTCGCGTCCCTCACCTACAAGACGCTGACCGGTGCACCTGCCGTCGTCACCGCCGCCGAGCAGGCGGCTTGGGCGACCGAGGCTCGGGCACTCGCCAAGAAGGCGGCGGCGTCACCTCAGGCCGTGAAGGCCTCCCTGAACCGCGTACGGACCAGCGCGCAACGCTGACCCTTTCCAATCCGTACCGCGGACCCCGGGCCGGGCCACCTCACGCGTGGCTCGGCCCGGTGGTTTCTGCCACCAGCTCTGTCACCAGCTCTGCCGCCACCTCGGTGAGCGCCCGGCCGAGCGGGAGGTTGACCCGGTGCGTCGCGTACGGGTCGCCACGGGTCACGCCCTGGTTGACGATGAGCACCGGCGTACCGGACTTGGCGGCGTGCCGGACGAAGCGGAAGCCGGACATCACGGTCAGGGACGACCCGAGGACGAGGACGGCGTTCGCGTCGTCGATGAGCCGGTAGCAGCGCTCGACGCGGTTCCTCGGGACGTTCTCGCCGAAGAACACCACGTCGGGTTTGAGGACGCCGCCGCAGACCGTGCACGCCACGACGGTGAACGTGCGGACGATGTCGTCGGGGAGCTCGACGTCGCCGTCGGGGTTGATCCGGGTCGCCTCCGCGGTGAAGGCCTGGTTGGCCGCCCGCAGGCGCCGGTCGAGGACTTCGCGGGCGGACGTCCTACCGCAGCCGAGGCAAAGGATGCGATCCAGGTTGCCGTGCAGCTCGACGACGTCGCGGGCGCCGGCCGCCTGGTGCAGGCCGTCGACGTTCTGGGTGATGACGCCGCTGAGGTAGCCGCGGGCCTGGAGGGCGGCGACGGCACGGTGGCCGTCGTTCGGCTCGGCGCGCGCGATGGTCCGCCAGCCGAGGTGGCTGCGCGCCCAGTACCGCTGCCGCGCCTCCGCGCTCGCCGTGAAGTCGCCGTACGTCATCGGGGTATGCGTCCGCAGGCTCCCGGTCTCGCCGCGGTAGTCCGGGATCCCCGATTCGGTCGAGATCCCGGCGCCACTCAGTACGACGACGCGCCCGGCGGCCACTACCTGCGCCACCGGGCCGATGTCTGTCGCACCTGGCTCCAACGCGAGCACGTCGGGCCCGGGGGCCCACTCCAACGTCGGACGAGAACGCACCACTCCAGGGTAGCTACCGACGCACGGGGTCGCCCGTCAGTCCGTGACGCGGGTCGAGACGGAGTGGTAGCCGCCTCCACCCGGGTAGACCCAGTCGCCGGCGAGGGTGTTGCCGCCGTCGGTGAAGGTGCCGCGGAAGTACGCCGGGCTGCCCTTGGCGCCACCCCAGATCGTGAGTGTGTCGCCGTCCGGCTCGTAGACGTAGTCGAGGGTGTTCCCGGTCGAGTCGTAGAACCGCGACCACACCTCCGCGCTGGCGGGTTCGCCGAACGGCCGCAGGTTGCCGATCACCTCGAACCCTGTGATCTCCTGCCCGTACTGCCGCAGTTCGACGTGCTGGAGCAGGAAAAACCGGCCGGCCATCCACTCGTACCGCACAGTGCCCTCGACGCCGCCGGTCACCGTCCAGGTGCCGATCAGGCGGTCCAGCGCCTGCAGGTCGTTGCTCGGCTGAATGTTCTCGTTCATTGTCGTCTCCTCGGAGCTCGGTGGGATGAAGTTGCCGCTACCTCGGAGGCACCCACCCGCTCTCGACAGACCTTCGATGTGACCTGAGTCACATAGATGCGCCGTCGAGAACTCCCTGCCGGTCACGAGGTGGCAGCGGTACGACGGACCTGTTCACGTCATACCGTTCGATAGCCACCGAGGAGGAATCACAGTGAAGTACCTGTTGCTCAGCTACACGCCGGCCGCCGCATGGGACGCCGCGACCGCGGAGACGCCGTCCGAGGACGCGCTCGCCGCGTTCGCGTTCTACCAGACCTACGAGCAGGAACTGCGGGCTTCCGGGGAGTTCGTCACCAGTGAGGGGCTCGGCCATCCGGTGGTCAGCACGACGGTTCGCAAGGGCACGGACGGCGTGGTCGCCACCGACGGCGTGGTCGCCACCGACGGCCCGTTCGCCGAACTCAAGGAGGTGCTGGCCAGCTTCGCGGTGATCGACGTCGCCAGCCACGAGCGCGCGATCGAGATCGCCGGCCGGATCGTCGAGGTGCTCGGCGAACCGATCGAGATCCGCCCGATCATGGGCGACGACTTCGGCGCGTGAACCGGCCGAGCGAACACGTCGAGCACCTGCTGCGCACCGAGGCGCCGCAGGTGCTCGGCGCGCTGGTCCGGCGGTTCGGCCGCTTCGAGATCGCCGAGGACGCCGTCCAGGAGGCCCTGCTCGCGGCCACCCGCGCCTGGGCAGACGGCGTACCGGAGAACCCGCGGAGCTGGCTGATCCGGATCGGCTACCGGCGGATGGTCGACCTGCTCCGCTCCGACCAGGCGCGGCGCCGCCGTGAGCAGGAGGCCGAACTCGCCGAGCCGGTCCACCGCGGCTCGTCTTCGCCCCCGTCTGCGATCGACGACAGCCTCACGCTGTTGCTGCTGTGCTGCCATCCAGCGCTCCCCGCGACCAGCCAGGTGGCGCTCACCCTGCGCGCGGTCGGCGGTCTGACGACGGCGGAGATCGCCCACGCGTACGGCGCCACCGAGAACACCATGGGCACGCGGATCAGCCGCGCCAAACAACAGCTCGCCCGCGCCGGCGCGCGCTTCACCGCACCGACCGACGACGACCGCACCGACCGCATCGCCGCCGTGATGCGGGTGCTGTACCTGATCTTCAACGAGGGCTACACCGCGAGCGCCGGTAACGCCCTGACCCGCGTCGACCTGACCCACGAGGCGATCCGCCTCACCCGGCTACTGCTGGACACCCTGCCGGCCGACGACCCTCTGCACTCCGAGGCGACTGGCCTGCTCGCCTTGATGCTGCTCACCGAGTCCCGGCGTTCGGCGCGGACCGGACCCGCCGGCCAACTCGTGCCGCTCGAAGAGCAGGACCGCACCCGATGGGACGCCGAGCTGGTGCGCGAAGGCACCGAGCTGATCGACAGCGTCTGGCAGCAGGGCGAACCAGGCCAGTACCAACTCCAAGCCGCGATCGCGGCCACCCATGCGGCCGGTGACACCGACTGGGCGCAGATCGCCGTCCTCTACCTGTGGCTGGAGCGTCTCACGCCCACCGCACCTGTCCGCCTCAGCCGAGTCGTCGCCGTAGCCCAGGCCTACGGCCCGACCCGCGGCCTCGCCCTGCTCGACGACCTCAACAGTCGCCACGGCCTGGACCAGGAACCACTGACCCGCCAGCGTGAACGCGCCGTCCGCGCCCATCTCGTCGAGCTGACCGGTGACGCCGCCCGGGCCGCTGCCCTCTACCGCGAAGCAGCCGAACTGACCGAGAACCAGGTCGAGCAGCGCTACCTGCGCGAGCGCGCCGACCGCGCAGAACGCCCCGGCTCGCACGAGTCATGAGACGCGAGGCGGTCCGGCCGTGATGCGGGCTTCCGCGGTACGGCGTACCTCGGCCGGATTCATCGACGACCAGTCGGCCTCGATCCACCACGTGGCACCGGCATCCGCCCACCGCCGGACCTTGTCCGAGCCTGTCCCATCGGAGGCTGTGGTGCCTTCGACGACGATGTCGTAGCCGTCCATCGACAGGTCGTGGGCGGCGCGCTCCCGGCGGATCCACTCGACGCCCTCCGCCACGACCTCCGGTGTCATCTCACCGTCGCCGACGTACGCCGGCAGCCAGCCGTCCTGCAGCGCGGCCCGGCGCATCGACTTCGGTCGCGGCCAGCCGCCCACGACCCAGGTCGGGACCCGTGGCCGCTGCACGGGAGGCGGTGGAGCGGGCGGCATCAGGTCGGGGATCTTGCGGGACCGGTAGTGCTTCCCGGAGTACTCGAACGGTTCGTCGCGCCACAGGTACGGCAGCATCTCCAACGACTCGTCCATGAGCTCCGCGCGCACCTTCCGCCCCGGATCGTCCTCGAACAGCCAGAACCGGTCCTCCCCCGTCACCCCCAGCCCCACCGAGAGGATCACCCGCCCGTTGCTGAGGTTGTCCACGGTCGAGACCTGTCCGGCCACGTCCCATGGTTTGCGGCGCGGCAGCGGCGTGAGCATCGTGCCCAGCCGGATCCGCTCCGTCGTCATCGCCGCGGCCCCGAGCATCACCCAGGCGTCGATCCCCCAGATCGACTCCCAGACGAAGAACCCGTCCCAGCCGTGCCGTTCCGCGATCACCGCCAACTCGGCCGCGTCGCGCGCGTCGCCGTACGCCATCACGAACCCGTATTTCATGCCTCGGCACGCTACGCCGGGGCACCGACAGTTTTGTCAGCCGACGAAGACCGCGGTGGGTTTGGCGACCGGGCCGTGGGGTTCGTAGAGGGCCAGGAAGGTGCCGTCCGGGGCGAACATCGCGGTCTGCCCAGGCGGCAGGTTCAGGCCCGGGAGCGGGCGCCCGGTGCGGATCGCCGCGGCCTCGGCCTCGTCGGCGTCGTACCGCGGGAAGGTGCCGGCGGCAACGTCCGCGATCGGCAGCCAGTCGAACGACTTGGCCAGCGACTCCAGCGAATGCGCCGATGACAGGTCGAAGGACCCCACGCGGGTACGGCGGAGCGCGGTCAGGTGACCGCCGACGCCCAGCTCGGCGCCGAGGTCGCGGGCCAAGGCGCGGATGTACGTCCCGCTGGAGCAGTCCACCGAGACGTCCACGGAGATCCCGCCGGCCTCCGGGCGGACGTCGAGGATGTCGTAGCGCGACACGGTCACCGCGCGGGCCTTGAGCGCGACCTCCTCGCCGGCCCGCACCCGCGCGTACGCGCGCCGGCCGTCGACCTTGATCGCCGAGACCTGCGACGGCACCTGCGAGATCTCACCCCGGAACCCCTCGACGGCCGCCGAGATCGCCTCCGCGGTCACGCCGTCGACCGGTGCGGTCGCCACGATCTCGCCCTCGGCGTCGTCGGTCGTCGTGGTCGCGCCGAGGCGGATGGTCGCGTCGTACGACTTGTCCGCCAGTTGCAGGTGGCCGAGCAACCGCGTCGCGCGGTTCAGTCCGGCGATCAGGACGCCGGTCGCCATCGGATCCAGCGTGCCGGCGTGCCCGACCTTGCGGGTGCCGGCGAGCTTGCGGATCCGGGCGACGACGGTGTGCGAGGTCATGCCGGCCGGCTTGTCGACGACCACGATCCCGTCGGAAGCCGGCGTGAAGGCCGGGGTCGACTCCATGCTCAACGCAGTACTCAGTCCTGCTCGTCCTCGTCGTCGTCCTTGTGCTTGTACGGATCCGCGTCGCCGGCCGGCTTGGCGCCCGCGGCGGCCTTGGCCACCTCGGCGTCGGCCATCCTGGCCTTCTCGAGCAGCTCCTCGATGTGCCCGGCGCTCTCCGGGACGGCGTCCAGGAAGAACTCGACGCTCGGGGTGTGCCGCAGGCCGAGGGCCTTGCCGACCTCGCTGCGGATCAGGCCCTTCGCCGATTCCAGCGCGGCCGCGGTCGACGCGCGGTCCTGCTCGTCGCCGTACACCGTATAGAAGACGCTGGCTTCGCGCAGGTCGCCGGTCAGGCGGGCGTCGGTGACCGTGACGAACCCGAGCCGCGGGTCCTTGACCCGGCGCTCGAGCAGCTCCGCGACAAGCACCTGGATCCGGTCGGCCAACTGCTTCGCCCTTGCTTCACCCATCAGGGCTCACTCCCTCATTCACGAGCAACGTCCGGAGAGAACACGGTCTCTCCGGACGCTACTCCTCGGTGACCCGAGGCGGGTCACCACCTGTCTGTCACCTGACTGTCAGCTGCGCGGCTTCTCGCGGAGCTCGAACGCCTCGACGATGTCGCCGATCTTGATGTCGTTGTAGTTGTTGACGGTCAGACCGCACTCGAAGCCCTCGCGGACCTCGGCTGCGTCGTCCTTGAACCTCTTCAGCGACGACAGTTCGGTGTTGTCGACGACCACCGCGCCGTCCCGGATCAACCGGACCTTGGCGTTGCGGCGGATCAGGCCGCTGGTCACCCAGCAACCGGCGATGTTGCCCACCTTCGAGGAGCGGAAGATCTCCCGGATCTCCGCCTGGCCGAGGGTGACCTCCTCGTAGATCGGCTTGAGCATGCCCTTCAGGGCGGCCTCGATGTCGTCGATCGCCGAGTAGATGACCGAGTAGTACCGGACATCCACGCCTTCGCGCTCGGCCAGGTCACCGGCCTTGCCCGCCGGCCGCACGTTGAAGCCGATGATGACGGCGTTCGACGCGATGGCCAGGTTGACGTCGTTCTCGTTGATCGCACCGACACCGCGGTCGATGATCCGCAGGTTCACCTCGTCGCCGACCTCGATCCGGACCAGCGCGTCCTCGAGCGCCTCGACCGAACCGGACACGTCGCCCTTGAGGATCAGCAGCAGCTCCTGGCTCTCGCCCTTCTCCATCGAGGCCATGAAGTCCTCGAGGGTACGGCGGGCGCGACGCTTGGCGTTCGCGGCCGCACGGGCGCGGGCTTCCCGCTTCTCGGCGATCTGCCGTGCCCTGCGGTCGTCCTCGACCACCAGGAACTTGTCACCGGCACCCGGCACCGCGGTCAGACCGAGGACCAGGACCGGACGCGACGGGGTCGCCTCCTCGACGTTGTTGCCGTGCTCGTCGAGCATGGCCCGGACCCGGCCGTACGCCGGACCGACCACCATCGAGTCGCCGACCCGGAGCGTGCCGCGCTGCACCAGCACGGTCGCCACCGGACCACGGCCCTTGTCGAGGTTCGCCTCGATCGCGATGCCCTCGGCGTGCATGGCCGGGTTGGCCCGCAGGTCGAGTGCCGCGTCCGCGGTCAGCACGACGCCCTCGAGGAGGCCCTCGATGTTGATCCGGGACTTGGCCGAGACGTCGACGAACATCGTGTCGCCGCCGTACTCCTCGGGGACCAGGCCGTACTCGGTCAGCTGACCGCGCACCTTGGCCGGGTCCGCGCTCGGGACGTCGATCTTGTTGACCGCGACCACGATCGGGACACCCGCCGCACGGGCGTGGTTCAGCGCCTCGATCGTCTGCGGCATCACGCCGTCGTCGGCCGCGACCACCAGGATGACGATGTCGGTGGCCTGCGCACCACGGGCACGCATGGCGGTAAACGCCTCGTGACCCGGGGTGTCGACGAAGGTGATCGCCCGCTGCTCGCCGTCGACCTCGGTGGTCACCTGGTACGCACCGATGTGCTGGGTGATACCGCCGGCTTCCTTGGCCACGACGTTCGCCATCCGGATCGCGTCCAGCAGCTTCGTCTTACCGTGGTCGACGTGACCCATGACGGTCACCACCGGCGGCCGCGGAGCCAGGTCGCTCTCGTCACCCTCGTCGTTGCCGAAGTCGATGTCGAACGACTGCAGCAGCTCGCGGTCCTCGTCCTCCGGCGAGACGATCTGGACGTCGTAGTTCAGCTCGGTGCCGAGCAGCTCCAGCGTCTCCTCGTTCACCGACTGGGTCGCGGTCACCATCTCACCGAGGTGGAACAGCACCTGGACCAGCGACGCCGGGTCGACTCCGACCTTCTCGGCGAAGTCCGTCAGCGACGCACCGCGCGGCAGCTTCACGACCTCGCCGTCACCGTGCTTGACGCGGACGCCGCCGACCGCCGGGGCCTGCATGTTGTCGAATTCCTGGCGCTTGGCCCGCTTCGACTTGCGGCCACGACGCGCCGGACCGCCCGGACGCCCGAAGGCACCCTGCGTCCCGCCACGACCGCGGTTGCCCGGACCCGGACGGCCACCGCCGCCACCGGGCGGGCCGCTCGGGCCGCCGCCACCCGGACGGAAGCCGCCGCCACCGCCGCCGCCACCACCGCTGCGCGGACCGGCACCCGGGCCACCGCCCGGACGGCCGCGACCGCCACCACCGGGACCGCCGGAGCCGCCGCTCGGGCGTCCGGTGAAGGTGCCCGCGGAGGACTTCGGCATCATCGCCGGGTTGGGGCGCGGAGCGCCGGGAACGCCGCCCGGACGCGGCCGGTCGCCGCCACCACTACGCTCGCCGCCGCCACGACCCTGCGGCGGGCGCGGCGCCATACCGGCCGGGCTCGGGGCCTGCCGGTCGGAACCGCCACCACCCGGGCCGGGGCGCGGTCCACCGCGCTGCATGCCCTGGGTCGAGCTGAACGGGTTGTTGCCCGGACGCGGCGCACCCGGACGCGGACCGCCGCCACCCTGGCCGCCCTGACGGGGCGCACCGGGACGCGGGGCACCCGGACGGGGCGCACCCGGACGCGGACCGCCGCCACCCGGACGCGGGCCGGAGCCCTGGCTGCCCGGACGCGGGCTCGCACCCGGCGTCGCCGGACGCGGACCCGGACGGCCGCCGGAGTCGCCGCCCGTACGACGCGGCGCGGGCGCCGGAGCCGACGGGGTCTGGGCCGACGGGGCCTGGGCGGCCGGGGCCTGAGCCTCGGGAGCCGCCTTGGCGGCCGGAGCCTCGAACGCCGGCGTCGACGGAGCCGGGGTCTCGGCCTTCGCCGCCGGTGCGGACTCGGCCGGGGCCGGCTCCTGGCGCGGACCCGGCTTCGGGCCCGGTCGCGGACCCGGCTTGATCCCCGGGGCCGGCGCGGCCTTCGCCGGAGCGGCCTCGGTCGCCGGGGACTCGGTCACCGGAGCCTTGGCCGCCGGAGCCGCCTGGGTCTCCGGGGCAGGGGTGGTCTCAGCGGCCGGCGCAGGGCGCTCGGCCGGAGCCTTCGGGGTTGCCGGCTGCGCCGGCTTGGGTGCCGCGGGGGCGACCGGTGCGGTCGCCTGGGGCGCGGCGGACGTGCTGGCGGCAGCCTTCTTGGCCGCACGCTTCTTCGGCGGGTTCTTCTCGAACTCCTCCGCCAACCTCCGGACGACAGGTGCCTCGATCGTCGAGGATGCCGACCGGACGAACTCGCCCATGTCGTTCAGTCTGGTCAGAACGACCTTGCTGGTAACTCCGAGCTCCTTCGCGAGCTCGTAGACCCGGACCTTTGCCACTACTCTCCCTCTGGTCCGAGCCTGGGCGCGGACCGTTAGTTGACGTACGTGCTCATCGCTTTGCACTCATCGGTAGACACTCATCGAGTGGTCATGAGTCGATGACCCGCCTTCATGTCGGTCACGGACGGTCCGGTCGGACCGCCGCGGACGGCCGGGTTGGCCGCCTTTCTGCTTGTTCTTACCTATCACGCTGCGCGACGTACTCCCGCAGCCCGGTCACGTCGAGCGGCCCAGGGACCCGGTAGGCCCGTGGGAACGCCTTGCGCCGGACGGCGAGGTCGAAACACTCGATCGTGGGGTGCAGGTGCGCCCCGCGGCCGGGTGCCCGACGATCGGGATCCGGGAGGACCAGCTGTTTGCCTGGCTCTCCAGAAACCGTCATCCGCAGCAGGTCAGTCGGACTGGACCGCTTCCGGCACCCGATACAGGTGCGCTCCCTTGGCTTGCCAAGGCGCGCGTCTGTAGCAACTGTCACGTGTTCCTCAGGGTGTGGTTGCGACTCAGTCGACCGACCGAGACATCAGTCTACCTTCTCGCTCCCACCAGTCACATCGGTATCCGGGCGGATGTCGATGCGCCAGCCGGTGAGCCGGGCGGCGAGGCGGGCGTTCTGCCCCTCCTTGCCGATCGCGAGCGAGAGCTGGTAGTCGGGTACGACGACGCGCGCCGCGCGGGCCGCGGCGTCCACCACCTCGACAGACGTAACCTGCGCCGGGGACAGCGCATTCCCGACGAACGTCGCCGGATCGTCGCTGTGGTCGATGATGTCGATCTTCTCGCCGTGCAGCTCGTGCATGATGTTGCGCACCCGCTGACCCATCGGCCCGATGCAGGCACCCTTGCCGTTCACCGACGGGTTCAGGGTCCGGACCGCGATCTTCGTCCGGTGCCCCGCCTCGCGGGCGATCGCGGTGATCTCGACGGTGCCGTCGGCGATCTCCGGGACCTCGAGCGCGAACAGCTTCTTCACCAGGTTCGGGTGTGTCCGGCTGACCGTGATCTGCGGGCCCTTGAAGCCCTTCCGGACGCCGACGACGTACACCCGCAGCCGGGATCCGTGATCGTACTTCTCCCCCGGCACCTGCTCCGGCGCCGGCAGCACGGCCTCGATCTTGCCGAGGTCGACCATCACCGACCGCGGGTCGCGGCCCTGCTGGACGACACCGGAGACGATGTCGCCCTCCTTGCCGGAGAACTCGCCGTACCGCACCTCGTCCTCGGCGTCGCGCAGCCGCTGCAGGATGATCTGCTTGGCCGTGGTGGCCGCGATCCGGCCGAAGTCGGCCGGGGTGTCGTCGTACTCGCGGGCGACCGTACCGTCCTCGGCCAGTTCGCGGGCGAAGACGGTCACGTGCCCGGTCTTGCGGTCCAGCTCGGCGCGGGCGTGCTGCTGCGCGCCCTCGGTGCGGTGGTACGCGACCAGCAGCGCCTGCTCGATCGCCTCGACGACCACGTCCAGGGAGATGTCCTTCTCCCGTTCCAGTGACCGCAGCACGGCCATGTCGATGTCCATGTCAGTTCTCCTCCACCGTGCCGTCGGCAGGTGTTTCTCGTTCGTCGTTGCCGGCAGCCCGGTTGAACTCGATCTGGACCTTGGCCTTGGCCACGTCGGCGTACGCGACGCTCTGCCGCTTGCCGTCGACGTCCAGTTCGGCCGCCTCGTCGGAGGCGGACTTGATCCGGCCGGTCAGCTTGCCGCCCGCGGTCAGGGTGACCGCGACGAGCCGGCCGGTGTTGCGGCGCCAGTGCCGGGGCAGGGTGAGCGGGCGGTCCACGCCGGGGCTCGAAACCTCCAGCGTGTACGCGCCCTCGCCCATGATGTCGTCGGCGTCGAGTGCCTTCGAGATGGCGCGGGTGACCTCGGCGACGTCGTCCAGGCTGACGCCGCCGTCGCGGTCGACGAGGACGCGCAGCAACCGGCGGCGGCCGGCCGGCGCGATGTCCGCGGCCTCCAGATCGCAACCGAACTGCTCGACGATCGGCCGCAGGAAGTTCTCGAGGCTCGTGGTGTCCGTGTGGCCCGTGGGATTCGGCTTTCGGCTCACAGGTTGACCTGCCTCTCTCTCCAGTTGTGCACCCGTTGCGCCCCGGCGGTCCGGCCGAGGGCAGTAGCCCACCCTATCCGGCCGGGTCGGGGATCCATGTCACCGACTCGTCCCGGGCCGGTCGCGAACGCTCCACCAGGTATCGTTCGCGCGTGCCCGAACGTCTCCAGGATCGACCCGCGCCGAGCCGTCGCGCCGTCGTCGTGACCGTCGCCCTCGCGCCCGCCGCGGTCGCGCTGACCGGCTGCAACGACAACCCGGCCGCCGACGCCGGTACGTCGGGAACGCGCAGCCCCGGAGGTACCGCGTCGTCCTCGCCGGGGGTGGTCGAGGAGACGCCGGCCGTCGACCCGGCTGTCGTCGCGGCCCTCAGTGCGGCAGCGACCCAGGTGAGTCAATTGTCCCAGCTCTACGCAAGCACGATCCGGAAGTTCCCCACGCGCCGCGGCGCGCTCGCGGCGGGAGCGAAGTACCACGTCAGCCACCTGGCCAAGCTCAAGGAGACCCCAGGTGTGGCCGCGGCCCCGGTGGCCAAGGCCGCGGTCCCGGCGCAGCCCCATACCGCGCAGTTCGCGATCGCCGAGCAGGAGGAGGCTGCGGCCGCGGCCCACGCCGCAGCAGCGGCCAAGCTGTCCGGTGCCCCGGCCCGCCTGCTCGCCGAGATCGCCGCCGCCGAAACCCAGCTGGCCTCGACACTGGGCCCCAAACTGGCGAAGCCGCAAGCATGAACCAGGTCGAAGCACTGCAGGCCGCGCTCGCGGGCGAGCACGCCGCGCTGTACGGCGTCGGCGTCGCCGGCGGGAAGCTCAGCGGGACGAAGTTCCGCCAGGCGACCGCGCTGTTCGAAGCGCACCGGACCAACCGCGACCGCCTGAGCGCGCTGATCGTCGCCGCCGGCAAGACGCCGGTCGCGGCCGAGCCGGCGTACGACCTCCCGCGTGCGGTCGTCAACAGCGCCACCGCGGCGGCGCTGGTGCTGGTGATCGAGCTCCGGATCGCGGCGGTGTACGGCGACCTCGTCGAGGCCGCCGAACAACCCGCCGTCCGATCCTTCGCGATCGAGGCACTGCTCGCCGCCGCGGGCAACCAGCTCGTCTGGGGCGGCGCCCCGATCGCCTTCCCCGGCGCGACTCCCTGAGACCCGGTCAGCGCCGGCGGCGCCAGGGCCCGGTGATCGCGTACGTGATGCCGGGGCTGTAGACGTTGAAGAACATCGTGCGGCCGTCGGCGGAGAAGCCCGCGCCGGCCAGTTCGCCGTACGCCGGATCCTCCGGGGTGCCGGTGTTGACCCGGTTGCGGGCGAACTTGAAGACCTCGCCGTCCTCGGTGGTGCCGAGGATGTGCTGCTCCCCCAGCCCGTCCTCACACATCATCAGCCCGCCGTACGGCGACATCGTGATGTTGTCGGGGGCATCGAACTCCGGGTCGTCGGAGCCCGGCGTCGGGCGGGTGAAGATCACCATCAGCCGCAGCGTGCCCTTCCGCGGGTCGTACCGCCACACCTGGCCGTCGTGGTCGACCTTCGGGCCGAGCTCGGTCCGCGCGAACGACGACACGAAGTACACGCACCGGTCCAGCGCACCCCACCAGCAGCCCTCCAGCTTGTACCCGCCGGTGATCGGCTTGCCGTAGTCCTGCGCGCGGACCGACTGGGTCGTGGCGAGCGGGTCCGGGACCTTGATCCACTGCACCCCGTGGAACTCGGCGCCCGCCTCCTGGACGACGGACAGGTCCGGCAGGTCCGGGATGTACATCGCCTGCAGCTCGCCGCCGGCGCGCAGCGAACCCCAGCCGCCGCGCGGCCGGTTCGGCAGGAACCGGTAGAAGCCGCCGAGCGGCGCGACGAACGCGTCCTCGGTCTCGTACACGATCCCGGTCGCCGGATCGATCGCGACCGCCTCGTGCTGGAACCGGCCCATCGCGGTCAGCGGTACCGGGTTCGCGTTGCGCCGGTCGTCGTACGGGTCGACCTCGAAGATGAACCCGTGGTCCTTGGTGTAGCCGCGGGTGCCGGCCTTGTCCTCGGTCTCCTCGCAGGTCAGCCAGGTGCGCCACGGCGTGATTCCGCCGGAGCAGTTGATCGCGGAACCGCCGAGGCTCACGTACTCCTCGGTGGCCTGGTTGTCCCCGTTCACGACCACCGTGCTCGTGCCGCCGGCCGCGGCCGGGTCGTACGTGCGCTCAGGCGGCGCGACGACCTTGATCGTGGCGGTCGGGCTGCACTCGTGGTTGCGGACCAGCCGGTTGCCGCCGTCGCGGTCCGGGAAGGTCCCCATCCCGTCGAACCGGCTCGGGATCTTCAGCCCGTCCGGCCGGACGGTGCCCTCCCGGGACAGGACCTTGTAGCTGAACCCGTGCGGCAGGTCGAGCATGCCGTTCGGGTCCTCGATCAGTGGGCCGTAGCCGATCTTCGGGCCGGACGTACCGAGCGCGGGCTGGGCGGTGTACAGCGCCTCGACCGAGCCGGCGACGCTGACCGCGACACCGGCCGCGGCCGCTCGGGCGACGAATTGCCGCCGGGACAGGGGATTCTGTTCAACGGACACGGTGTGTGGCCTCCTCATGGGCGGAAAGGATCTGCCGGTCAACGATGAACGTACGGTGAACAACCGACGACGACAAGGCGAACCGCGCGCCGAGGTACCCGCGAATCCGAACGGACCCGCGGGTACCTCGATCTTCAAGTAACTACTGGTAACAGGGCTTGCTGAAGTCGTGCGCCTTGGCCGTCTTGCCGGTGAAGAAGTCCTTCTCGACCTTGACACCGGTCGGCGCCGACGGATCCACCTTGGAGATGATGCTGGCCCGGAACACGCGGTCGTTCGGCTCACCCGAGAACCGTCCGGCCTCAGCCGGCAGCATGCCCTCGTAGTCGACCGTCTCCAGCGACTTCACCGCGTTCAGCAGTCCTGCCCGGGTGAGGTCCTTCGAGTCGACCGCCTTCTGCAGCGCGGCCTTCAGCGGATACGACCAGACCCAGCCGGCCGTGTAGCCGTCGTTCGGGGCGGCCTTGAACGTCGCCTGGTCGATCGAGGAGGCGAGCGCCTTGTGCCCCGGTGTCTCCGCGCCGTACGGCGCCCACGGCCCGGACTGCCGGTAGAGCGCGGTCAGCGCCGGTGCGGCCGGGCTCTTCAGCAGGGCAGGGTTCCAGGTCGGGCTGGTGCCGATGAACGGGCTCTTGAAACCGTTCTGCGCGGCGCCGCCGACGATCGTCGCCGCCTCGGTCGGGCCGGTGGTCAGGATGACCAGATCGGGTTTGGCCTGCAGCAGTTTCTGGATCGCGGCGCCCTGGTTCTCCTGCCCGGGCGCGGTCGGGATGTCGGTGAACTTGAGCCCGTTGGCCTCGGCCGCGAGCTTCGTCCCGGCCGCTGCGTCGTCACCGTAGTCGCCCGGGAAGTGCACGGCGGCGACGCTCTTCGGTTTCAGCGTCTCGACCGCGAAGTCGACCGAGTTCATCGACTCGAAGCAGTAGTTCGTCCCGGACTCGAGGATGACGTCCTCGAACGCCCACGCCGACGTCCAGGACGCCGGCACCCCGATCATCCCGGTGGACTTCAGGTCGCCGAGGATCGCCGCGGTGGTCGGCGAGCCGAGTGTCTGGGCCAGCCCGAGTACGTCGGGCTTGATCTCGGCGTACACCTCGTTGTGGATCTGCGGGTTGTACTTGTTGTCCTTGGTGTACTTCGAGACGTCGACCTCGAAGGCCCCGATGCCGCCGGCCTCGTTGACCCGCTTCCAGAACGCCTTCTGGCTCTCGGTGATCGGCACCCCGAGCGCCTTGAACGGGCCCTCGGTGAGGTCCGAGATCGAGCCCAGGTAGATGCAGCCCTTGGCCGAGTCGACCGCCGACGGGCACGGCTCGGTCGTTACCCCGACGTCGAACTTGACTCCTGATGTGCCCTGCTGGGCTTCCGGGGCCTCGTTGCGGCACCCCGCGACCAACACCAGCGCCGCCACGACGGCGACGGCGATTCCCCTGTGCACGCTCATCGATACTCCTTCAGTGCGAGAACGGCCACGACTTCCAGTAGCTGCGGATCCTGATCCAGATCCCGAACAGTCCCCGTGGTTCGAAGATCAGGAAGCCGATGATCAACAGGCCGTAGAGGATCGTCTCGACCTGGAAGACCGTGATGCCCCCGGCGGTCGAACTCGCGCTGATGAACGGCAGCACGGCCGGGAGTTCGCGGGTGATCCGCGGCAGCAGAGTGATGAACAGCGCGCCGAGTACCGATCCGGAGATCGTCGCGACACCGCCGATCAGCACCATCGCGATGTACTGCACCGACATGCCGAGGTTGAACGACCCCGGCTCGACGAAGCCGATCATCACGTACAGCAGTGCGCCCGCGACGCCGGCGTAGAACGACGACACCGCGAACGCGATCATCTTGTACCGGGTCACATCGACCCCGATCACCTCGGCGGCCAGGTCCCGGTCCCGTACGGCGGCCAGCGCCCGGCCGGTCCTCGAACGCACCAGGTTCCGGGCCAGGACGCCGAAGATCACCAGCAGCACCAGCATCAGCAGGTAGAGCTTCTGCGCCTTCGTGAACATCGCCCCGTCGACCGCGAACTGGAACCCGAACAACTCCGGTACCGCGGCCGGGCGCCCGACACCGACGCCACCGGTCAGCTCCCGCCAGTGCTTGAAGATGTGCTCCCCGATGAACACCAGCCCGAGCGTCACCACGGCCAGGTACAACCCCCGCAAACGAGCCGCCAGCGGCGCGACGATCAGCCCGGCCAATCCCGCGACCAGCCCGGCCGCCAGCAACCAGATCGGCAGCGAGGTGATCCCGAAACCGATCAGCCGGGTGCTGTCCGGGTCGCCCGACAACGCCGCCGCGGTGTACGCGCCGATGGCCAGGAAGAACGCGTGCCCGAGCGACACCTGACCGCCGTACCCGGTGACGATGTTCAGCCCGATCGCCCCGATCGACGCGGCACACGCCGTCGCCAGTACGACGAGGATGTCGTCGGTCAGCAGGAACGGCAACGTCACCGCGACCACCGCGAGCACCAGCGTCCACGCGCGTTTCGCCGAGGTGTTGAGCAGCGCCATGTCCTGCTTGTACGACAGGTAGAGCAAGGGCCGACTCATATCCGCTCCACCTCTCTGGTGCCGAACAGGCCGTACGGTCTGACCAGCAGGACGAGCAGCATCAGCAGGTACGGCACGACCAGGAAGAAGTCGCCGCCGAACACCGGATGGAGGTTGTCGCCGTAGCTGCCGACGAGTGCCTCCACGATGCCGATCGAGAGACCCGCGACCACCGCTCCGCCGAGCGAATCGAGGCCGCCGAGGATGATCACCGGCAACGCCTTCAGCGCCGTCAGCCACAGGTTCTGTTCGAGTCCGATGCCGGTCGACAGGAAGACCCCGGCCAGCCCGGCGAGGGCGGCCGCGAGCGCCCAGGAGAGCGAGAACACCCGGCCGACCGACACACCCTGCGCGAGTGCGACCTCCTGGTCCGACGACGCGGCGCGCATCGCCAGACCGGTCCGCGACCAGCGGTAGAACGCGAACAGCGCGGCCACCACGATCAGGGTCGTGACCAGTGTGGCCAGGTGCCGCTGGTCGATCTTCGCCCCGAGTACGTCGACCTGCTTGAGCCCCCAGGGATCACCCATCTGGCGGATGTCGAGGCCGATGAACGCGTTCACCACCGTACGGATCACGATGTCGACGCCGAGCGTGATGATCGCGATCACGAACACCGGCTTGCCGATCATCGGCCGCAGCGCCAGGCGTTCCACGCCGGCGCCGAGCAGCGCGGTGAGCAGCAGCGCGACCAGGACGGCGAGGAAGAAGTTCATCGACATCACGAGGTAGCCGACCAGCAGCGCGCCGGCCATCATGAACGCCGGCTGGGCGAAACTGATCACCCGCATGGACTTGTAGACGATCACGAAGCCGAGCGCCAGCAGGGCGTAGATCGACCCGTTGCCGAGACCGCGGACGACCGTGGCGACGAACTCGGTCACCTGACACCTCCGGCGTACATCGAGTCGACCAGTCCGGCGAACGTGTCCGCGACCGCCTTGCGCTTCACCTTCTGGGTCGCGGTGAGCTCACCGTCCTCGTGGTCCAGCAGCTTCGGCAGCAGCCGGAACGACCGCACCTGCTCCACGGTGGCGAACCGCGTGTTGACCTCGTCCACGACCCCTTGGACCAGCGCGACGACCTCGGGTTTCGCGGACAGGTCGCCGTACGTCGTGTACGGCAGCCGGCGCAGCTGCGCCCAGTGACCGACGGTGTCCGGCTCGATCCCGATCAGGGCGGTCAGGAACTTGCGCCGGTCGCCGATCACGACCGCTTCCTTGATGTACGGCGACGCCTTGAGCGCGTTCTCGATCTCCGACGGGGCGACGTTCTTGCCGCCCGCGGTGATGATGATGTCCTTCATCCGGTCGGTGATCCGCAGGTGCGTGCCGTCGACCCACTCCCCCACGTCACCGGTGTGCAGCCAGCCGTCCGCGTCGAGCACCTTCGCGGTCGACTCGGGGTCCTGCCAGTAGCCGGCGAAGGTGCCGGCATGCCGGGTGAGGATCTCGCCGGTGGTCTCGTCGATCTTCACCTCGACGCCCTCGTGCGCCTCACCGACGGTGCCGACCTTGACCCGGCCCGGCCGGTTCGCCGTCGCCACGGCGGTGTTCTCGGTCATGCCGTAGACCTCGTGCATCGGCAGACCGAGACCCATGAAGAACCGCAGGACTTCCGGCGCGATCGGCGCGGCGCCGGAGGCGGCGTACCGGACCTTGCGCAGACCGACTCGGTCCTTCAGCGCGCGGTAGCAGAACAGCCAGCCGATCGCGTAGACCGCTCTGGACGCAGGGGTATGGCGTCCGCCGTTCGCCGCGAGGACGCCGCCGATCCAGTCCGCGCGGCGCAACCAGTAGCCGCCGACCACGCGTTTGACGGGATCCGCGGACTCGATCCGGATCTGGACACCCGCCGCGATCTTCTCCCAGATCCGCGGGACGCCGAACAGGACGGTCGGCTGGACCTCGTGCAGATTGGCCGCGACGGTCTCGATCGACTCGGCGAAGTGCACACAGACACCCGCACCGGCGCCGAACCAGCCGCTGAAGATCCGCTCGGCCACGTGACACAAGGGCAGGTAGGACAGCACGCTGTCGCGCGGTGAAGGCGGAGGTGCAGTGAAGCCGCCCCGCTCGACCAGCTCGTGGATGGCGAAGTCGACGTTCGCGGCGGTCAGCATCACGCCCTTCGGCGGTCCGGTCGTACCGGAGGTGTAGATCAGTGTCACCACGTCGTCGGACCGGCCCGCTGCCATGCGTTGCGTGACGGCGTCCGGGTTCGCGTCGCGGTGCTTGTGGCCGATGGCAAGGAAGTCGGGCCAGGCGATCAGCCGCGGGTCGTCGTACCGGTGCCGGATGCCGCGTGGTTCGACGTACACGATGTGCTCGAGGTCGGGCAGGTCGTCGATCGCGAGGGCCTTGTCGACCTGCTCCTGGTCCTCGGCGATCAGCACCTTCGCGCCGGAGTGGCGCAACAGGTAGCCGACCTCGGCGACCGGGTTGGTCGGGTACAGGCCGACGGTGGCGGCGCGGACGGCGACCGTGCCGACGTCGGTGTAGAGCCACTCGCGGCGGTTCTCAGAGTGGATCGCCACCCGGTCACCCGGCTCGATGCCGAGGGCAAGCAAGGCGTGGCCGACGAGCGCGGCGGTGTCCCAGTACTGCTCCCAGCTGACCTGCTGCCAGATGCCCAGATCCTTTTCCCGCAAGGCGATCACGTCCGGCGTCGTCTGCGCCCTGGCCCGGATCCGGGTGGCGATGGTGGCCGTCATGACCGCTCCACCTGGTGTTCCTCGCCGAGATAGGCGCGGACGACCTCGGGATCGGTCGCGACCTCGTTCGGCGTGCCGGTGCGGATCGGCCGGCCGAAGTCCATCACCATGATCCGGTCGGCCAGGTCCATCACCAGACCCATGTCGTGCTCCACCATGACGATCGGCAGCCCGAGCTCGTCGCGGATGTCGAGGATGAACCGGGCCATGTCCTCGGTCTCCTCCAGGTTCATCCCGGCGACCGGCTCGTCCAGCAGCAACAGCTTCGGCTCCGACGCGAGGGCCCGGCCGAGCTCGACCCGCTTCTGTACGCCGTACGGGAGCAGGCCGACCGGGAGCCGCCGCCACTGCGCGAGCTCCAGGAAGTCGACGATCTCCTCGACGGCGTTGCGGTTCGCCAGCTCGTTGCGGCGGGCCTTGCCGAGCCACGCGAACGCGGCGAGCACGCCGTACGGATGATGGTGGTGCCGGCCGAGCATCAGGTTGTCGATCACCGTCAGGTTCGAGAACAGCTCGATGTTCTGGAAGGTGCGGGCGATGCCGAGCCGGGCGATGGCGTGCGGGCGGCGGCCGATCAGGTCCTGGTCACCGAACCGGACGGTGCCACGCTGTGGCCGGTAGACACCGGAGAGCACGTTGAAGATCGACGTCTTGCCGGCGCCGTTCGGTCCGATCACGGCGAACAGCTCACCCGGGTCGACGGTGAAACTCACGCCGTTCAGCGCCGTCACCCCGGCGAAGGTGAGAACGACATCCTCGAAGCTCAGCACAGGCGTCGGCTCCTGCACGCCCTCGCTCTGCCGCATTTCTGTCGCCGTCATGACAGCCACCGCTTCCGGCGGCGGTAGTGCTTGACGTCGCGGAACGACTTCGCCGTACCCTCCGCGCCGAGACCGAGGTAGAACTCGCGCACGTCGCCGTCCGCGAGCAGGTCCGCGGCGGGCTTGTCCATCACCATCGCACCGTTCTCCAGCACGTAGCCGTGCTCGGCGATCGACAACGCCATCGCCGCGTTCTGCTCGACCAGCAGAACCGTCGTCCCCTGCTGGTTGATCTGCACGATCACGTCCCGGATCTGGCGGACGACCAACGGCGCCAGGCCGAGGCTCGGCTCGTCCAGCAGCAGGTACTTCGGGTCGGACATCAAGGCTCGGCCGATCGCGAGCATCTGCTGCTCGCCGCCGGACAGGTAGCCGGCCAACGTCCGGCGCCGGTCGGCCAGGACCGGGAACAGATCGTAGGTCCGGTCCAGGTTCCGCCGGATCGACCGCGGGCTGACGTGACCGCCGATCCGGAGGTTCTCCTCGACGGTCAGGTCGGCCAGGATCCGCCGGCCCTCCATCACCTGTTTGACACCCAGGGCAGCGATCCGGCTGGCGCCGTACGTGTGGATCGGCTCACCGTCGAGCGTGATCGAGCCGCGCCGGACCTCGCCGTCGTGCACGTCGAGCAGGCCTGACAGCGCGCGCAGCAGTGTCGACTTGCCGGCCCCGTTCGCCCCCAGCAGGGCAACGATCCGCCCCTGCGGGACCTCGAGACCGACACCCCGCAGCACCAGCATCACATCGTCGTAGACGACCTCGAGGTTTCTCGCCGCCAGCACCCGGCCTCCCGGATCCCCGAAGTTCCCCAACCAACGTCTTGGCGAGTGAGTGTGACAGCAGAACTGACGAGTAGGAAGTCTTCGCAGCCCGGAGATCGGACACCGCACCCCAACCGTGACCGATAGTCAGGAGTGAAACCAGTTACACAACTGGTATTACAACGAGCGAACCCAGTTCTCGAGCAGGGTCGCACCGGCGTCGCCGGACTTCTCCGGGTGGAACTGGGTGGCCGAGAGCGGCCCGTTCTCGACCGCGGCGACGAACTGGTCACCGCCGTACGTCGTCCACGTGACGAGCGGCGTGACGGACTCGCGGGTGTCGGTCAACTCCCAGGTGCGAACGCCGTACGAATGCACGAAGTAGAACCGCTCCTTCTCGAGGCCGTCGAACAGCGTGCTGCCGGCCGGTACGTCGACCGTGTTCCAGCCCATGTGCGGGACCGGCTCACCCTCCGTGGGCTGCAGCCGCTCGACCGTCCCGGGCCACTGGTCGCAGCCTTCCGTCTCGACATCGTGCTCGATGCCACGCGCGAACAGGATCTGCATACCGACACAGATCCCGAGCACCGGACGGCCGCCGGTCAGCCGGCGATCGACCGCGACGTCGCCGCGGACCGCCTTCAGCCCGGTCATGCAGGCCTCGAAGGCGCCGACGCCCGGCACGAGCAGGCCGTCGGCGTTACAGGCCTGGTCGAAGTCCGCGGTCACCGTGACGTCCGCGCCGACGCGCTGCAGGGCGCGCTCCCCCGACCGGATGTTGCCCGAGCCGTAGTCCAGCAGCACGACCTTCTTGCTCACAGTGCCGACCTCACAGCGCGCCCTTCGTGGACGGGATCCCCGGCTGTCGCGGATCCAGCTCGGCGGCTGCTCGCAGCGCCCGGGCGAAGGCCTTGAACTGCGCCTCGACGATGTGGTGCGGGTCGCGGCCGGACAGCACCCGGATGTGGATGCAGATCGCGGCGTTGAACGCGAGCGTCTCGAACACGTGCTGGGTCAGCGAGCCGGCGTAGTCGCCGCCGATGATCGCGTAGACCTGTCCCTCCGGCTCGCCGGTGTGCACGCAGTACGGACGCCCGGACAGGTCGACCGTGCAGTGCACCAGGGCTTCGTCGAGCGGCACGGTCGCGTCGCCGAACCGGCGGATGCCGCGCTTGTCGCCGAGCGCCTCGCGCAGCGCCTGGCCGATGCCGATGGCGGTGTCCTCGACCGTGTGGTGGGCGTCGATCTCGAGGTCGCCGACCGTGTTCACGTGCAGGTCGAGCAGCGCGTGCTTGGCCAGCGCGTTGAGCATGTGGTCGTAGAACCCGACACCCGTCGAGATGTCGGCCCGGCCCTCGCCGTCGACATTCAGCTCGACGAGAACCTTGGACTCACTGGTCTCCCGATCGATCCGGGCAGTGCGCGTCATGTCAACCTTCCTGCGTCAGTCTTGAGAACACGCTCCAAAGAAGCGCGGAACGCGGCCATCTCCTCGCCGGTGCCGATCGAGACCCGGAGCCAGCCGGCCGGGCCGGTCTCGCGGATCAGTACGCCGTCGTCCAGCAATGCCTGCCAGACCGCGTGCCGGTCCGCGAACGTGCCGAAAAGGACGAAGTTCGCGTCCGAGTCGACCGCGCGCAGTCCCTGCGCTCTGAGCCAGTCGACCGTCTCGTCGCGCTCGACGCGCAGCTGCTCGACCCGGCCGAGCAGCTCGTCCGCGTGCCGCAGCGCGGCCCGCGCGGTCGCCTGGGTCACCGCGGACAGGTGGTACGGCAGCCGGACGATCCGCAGCGCGTCCACGAACTGCTTGCTCGCGGCAAGGTATCCGACCCGCCCGCCGGCCATCGCGAACGCCTTCGACATCGTCCGCGCGACCGCGAGATTCGGGTACGACGGCAGCAGCGTCACCGCACTGGGCGTCCCGGCCCGGCGGAACTCGGCGTACGCCTCGTCGACCACCACGACGGCGCCCTGCTCGCCGGCCTGGGCGACGATCGCCTCGGTCACGTCGATCGGCAGCGCCGTACCGGTCGGGTTGTTCGGCGAAGCGAGCAGCACGACCGACGGCCGGTGCCGGGAGATCGCCGCGATCGCCTTGCTCTGGTCGAGGGTGAAGTCCTCGGCGCGGCGGCCGGTGACCCAGGCCGTGTTGGTGTCCCGCGCGTACTCCGGATACATCGAGTACGTCGGGGCGAACGACAGCGCCGTACGACCCGGGCCGCCGAACGCCTGCAGGATGTGCAGCATGACCTCGTTGGACCCGTTGGCCGCCCAGACCTGCTCGGGCGCCAGGTGCGCGCCGGACTCCCGGGCCAGGTACGCCGCGAGGTCCGCGCGGAGGTCGAGGAACTCGCGGTCCGGGTAGCGGTTCATGCCGCGGGCCGCGACCGAGACGGCGGTGGCGATGTCCGCGACCGCTTCCTCGCTCGGGGGGTACGGGTTCTCGTTGACGTTCAGCAGGACCGGGACGTCGAGCTGCGGGGCGCCGTACGGCTCGAAGCTCTTCAGCTCCTCGCGGATCGGCAGCCCGTCGAAGCGCGCCATCACCGCTCCCCTGGGAAACGCGCGGCGACGGCGGCGCCGTGCGCCGGGAGGTCCTCGGCGTCGGCCAGCGCGAGCACGTGTCCTGCGACGTCGTGGAGCGCGTCGCGGGAGTAGTTCACGACGTGCACCGCCTTCAGGAAGCTGCGCACCGACAGGCCGGACGAGTGGCACGCGCAGCCGGCCGTCGGCAGGACGTGGTTGGAGCCGGCGCAGTAGTCGCCGAGGGAGACCGGCGACCAGCTGCCGACGAAGATCGCGCCGGCGTTGGTGATCAGCCCGGCGCGCTCCTCGGCGTCGACGGTCTGGATCTCCAGGTGCTCGGCGGCGTACGCGTCCACGACGGCCGTGCCCTGGTCGAGGTCGTCGACCAGCACGACGGCGGACTGCTGACCCTTCAGAGCTTCCGTCACCCGGTCCTGGTGTTTGGTCTTCGCGACCTGGACCGGCAGCTCGGCCTCGACCTTTTCTGCCAGGCTCTCGCTGGGTGTGACGAGCACGCTGGCCGCCATCGGGTCGTGCTCGGCCTGGCTGATCAGGTCGGCGGCGACGTGCTCCGGGTCGGCGGTGTCGTCGGCGAGGATCGCGATCTCGGTCGGGCCGGCCTCGGAGTCGATACCGACCTCACCCAGCAGGTTGCGCTTGGCCGCGACGACGTAGATGTTGCCGGGACCCGTGATCAGGTTGACCTTCCGGCAGCCGTCGAAGCCGTACGCGAAACCGGCGATCGCCTGCGCGCCGCCCATCGCGTACACCTCGTCGATGCCGAGCAGCGCGCAGACCGCGAGCACCGTCGGGTGCGGCAGGCCGCCGAACTCCTTCTGTGGCGGGGATGCGACGGCCAGCGACGGCACACCGGCGACCTGAGCCGGGACGACGTTCATCACCACGGAGGACGCGAGCGGCGCACGGCCGCCCGGAACGTAGAGGCCCACGCGCTGGACCGGGACGAATCGCTGAGTCACCCGGCCGCCTGGTGCGGGCTCGGAGGCGACGTCGGCGGTGAGCTCGTCCTGGCTGACCTCGCGGACGCGGCGGATCGACTCCTCGAAGGCGCTGCGCACCGTCGGGTCGAGCTCCTCGAGCGCGGTCTTCAGCGCCTCGGCCGGGACCCGGATGTCCTCGACGCGCACATGGTCGAACTTCTCGCCGTACTCCCTGATCGCCTCGAGGCCGCGATGGCGGACGTCCAGGCAGATCGGTCGGACGACGTCGAGGGCCTTCTCGACGTCGAACACGGCTCGGGGGACGAGGGCGTTCACTTCGGCTTGGAGGTCGGTCACCTCTCCGGCCGCCACTCGGCCCCGCAGGTCGACGCGGCGAATCATGGTGTCAGTCTAGTGGTCACCCGCCGCGGCCCCGACCGCGTATCCACACCTCGGCCGGTCACCAGGCGTGACCGTAGGTGTCTTCCACTACGCTCGTCGGCATGGACTCCCGCCTGCCGTTGCTCACTGTCGACACGGTGATCTTTCCCGGGCTGGTGCTCCCGATTCCGGTGAACGACGTCCAGGGCCGGGCCGTGGTCCGCGACCTGGTCGAGAACGGCGGCGAACTGGTCTGCGGCGCGCTCGCGGTCCGGGACGGGTACGAGCTCGGCGAGCGGGTGTTCCGGTCGCTGTACGGGACCGGCTGTGCGGCGACGATCTCCGAGATCACGCTGGACGCCGACGACGAGGGACCGATCGAGGTCACCCTGACCGGGAACCGCCGGTTCAAGGTGACCGAGCTGGACGGTACCGGCGACTACCTGGTCGGTGACGTCGAGTGGCTGCCCGACGACCTCGGCGAGGACCCGTTGGGTACGGCGACGATCGCGCTCGAGCGTTTCCGCCGGTACGCCGAAGCGGTCAGCGAAATCAGCCGCCCCGGCCTCCACCTCGGCGACCTCCCCGACGACCCCGGCACGCTGTCGTACCTGATGTCCGCCGCCATGAAACTCATGACCCCCGACCGCCAGAAACTCCTCGAGGCCCCGGACGCCACCACCCGCCTGGTCCAACTGGTAGGCCTCCTCGACAGCGAACTCTCCGCCATCACCGCCCTCCCCTCCCTCCCCGCCACCGACCTCATCACCTGGTCCACCCTCTCCCCCAACTGACGCGCTACCGATGTGAATCCCAGGGCGGTATGGTTGTGGTATGAGTAAGCAGATCACGGTGCGGTTGCCGGATGAGTTGGTGGACTTCATGGATGAGCTCGTGGCCAGCGACAAGGCGACGAGCCGGGCGTCCGTGGTCGCTCGCGCCATGGAGCGGGAGCGGCGGCGGGAGCTGGCCGCGCGGGATCTCGCGATCCTGTCCGCGCACGGCGACTATCCCGATCTCGAGGGGCTCGCGCCTGCGGCGGCCGGCACGGTTCTCAGCGACCTCGATTGATGCGGCCGATCCACATCGCGCGGCTCGACAAGCCGCGCCCTGTTGTCGTCCTCACCCGTGAGCTGATCCGCCCGCGCCTGACCAACGTCACGGTCGCCCCGATCACCAGCACGATCCGCGGCCTGTCCACCGAGGTCCTGGTCGGCCCCGACAACGGGCTGGATCACGCCAGCGCGATCTCCTGCGACAACGTCCAAACCATCCCGAAGGCCCAGCTCGGCCGCCTGATCGGCTACCTCCACCCCGACCAGGAACCAGCCCTGGCCGAGGCAATCAACCTCGCCTTCGACCTCGAGCTCTAGCCGAGCTTGCTGAGGTCGCGGACGGCGCCCTTGTCGGCGCTGGTGGCCATGGCTGCGTAGGTGCGCAGGGCGTTGGAGACCTTGCGCTCGCGGTTCTTCGGGGCGTACACGCCGTTCAGCGCCGCCTTGCGCGCGGCCAGGTCCTCGTCGGAGACCAGCAGCTCGATCGTGCGGTTCGGGATGTCGATCTTGATGTGGTCGCCGTCCTCGACCAGGGCGATCGTGCCGCCGGACGCCGCCTCGGGCGAGACGTGCCCGATCGAGAGTCCCGACGTACCGCCGGAGAAGCGGCCGTCCGTCACCAGTGCGCACACCTTGCCCAGGCCGCGGCCCTTCAGGAACGACGTCGGGTACAGCATCTCCTGCATCCCCGGACCGCCCTTGGGGCCCTCGTACCGGATCACGACGACGTCACCCGGCTGGACCTGCTTCGCCAGGATCTTCTCGACGGCCTCCTCCTGCGACTCGCACACGACCGCGGGACCCTCGAAAGTCCAGATCGACTCGTCCACACCGGCCGTCTTCACGACACAGCCGTCGACGGCCAGGTTGCCCTTCAGTACGGCGAGACCGCCGTCCTTGGAGTACGCGTGCTCGCGGTCGCGGATGCAGCCGCCCGCCGCGTCGGTGTCCAGCGTGTCCCAGCGCTCGGACTGCGAGAACGCCGTCGCCGACCGCTTGCAGCCCGGCGCCGCATGCCACAGCTCGACGGCCTCCGGGGACGGTGAGCCGCCGCGCAGGTCCCACGTCTTCAGCCACTCGTCGATCGAGTCGCTGTGCACGGTGTGGACGTTCTCGTTCAGCAGGTCGGCGCGGCGCAGCTCGCCGAGGATCGCCGGGATCCCGCCCGCACGGTGCACGTCCTCCATGTAGTAGGTGCCGTTGGCGGTCACGTTGGGCGCGACCTTCGCCAGGCACGGCACCCGCAGCGACACCGCGTTCATGTCGTCCAGGTCGAAGTCGACCTCGGCCTCCTGGGCCGCGGCGAGCAGGTGCAGGATCGTGTTCGTCGACCCGCCCATCGCGATGTCCAGGGCCATCGCGTTCCCGAACGCCTCCTTCGACGCGACGCTGCGCGGCAGCACGGTCGCGTCGTCGTTGTCGTAGTACCGCTCGGCCAGCCGTACGACGGTCTCGCCCGCCTTCTCGTACAGCGCGCGGCGGCCGGTGTGGGTCGCGAGCAGCGAACCGTTGCCGGGCAGCGAGAGGCCGATCGCCTCGGTCAGGCAGTTCATCGAGTTCGCGGTGAACATGCCCGAACACGAACCGCAGGTCGGGCAGGCGTTCTCCTCGATCCGCAGGATGTCGGCGTCGGAGACGTTCTCGTTGACGGCCTCGGACATCGCGTCGACCAGGTCGAGCTTGCGGACGGTGCCGTCGACCAGCGTCGCCCGGCCGGCCTCCATCGGGCCGCCGGAGACGAACACGGTCGGGATGTTCAGCCGGAGCGCGGCCATCAGCATGCCCGGGGTGATCTTGTCGCAGTTCGAGATGCAGACCAGCGCGTCCGCGCAGTGCGCCTCGACCATGTACTCGACCGAGTCGGCGATCAGGTCCCGGGACGGGAGGCTGTAGAGCATGCCACCGTGGCCCATCGCGATCCCGTCGTCGACGGCGATCGTGTTGAACTCGCGCGCGATCCCGCCGGCGGCGTGGATCGCCTCGGACACGATCCTGCCGACCGGGGCGAGATGGGTGTGGCCGGGCACGAACTCGGTGAAACTGTTCGCCACCGCGATGATCGGCTTCCCGAAGTCCTCCCGGGCTACGCCCGAGGCCTGCATGAGCGCGCGAGCGCCCGCCATGTTGCGACCGTGGGTGACTGTGCGGGACCTCAGAGCAGGCACGACGACATCTCCTTGCTGCGTGTACGTACCTACCGATACTGCCACGCTCGTCCGGATGCCGGTACGCGGGTCCCGGATCCTGGAGTACTGATTCTGTCCGTGGACAGCCCTAGCCTGGATCCATGGCGGGGATCGAGCTCCACACGCGACCGGTGCACCCTGCCCTGCGCCCGTACGTCGGCGACGTCACCGGCTACGCGTACGACGCGGATCCGCCGCCACTCCACCGCGGGCTTCCGTCCCGCTTCCTGACCCTCGTCGTCACGCTGGATGATCCCCTGGGCATCGCCTGGCCGGGCGGCCCGGTGGAGAAGTACGACGCGGGCGTCGGCGGACTGCACTCCACCGCGGTGCACATCGGCCAGACACCCAGCCGCGCGGGTGTGCAGCTCGCCCTGACCCCGGCCGCCGCCCGGGTGCTGCTCGGCCTGCCGCCGGCCGAGCTCGCGTCCACGGTCGTCGGCCTCGACGAGGTGCTCGGCCAACCCGCCCACGAGCTCACCGAGCAACTGCGCGAAGCCCCGACCTGGGAGCGCCGCTTCGACCTGCTCGAGGAGTTGCTGTTGCGCCGGTGGTCGGCTGCGTCCGCATCCGAGATCCGTCCGGAGCTGGGCTGGGCCTGGCAGCGGTTGCGGGACAGCGGCGGCGCGATCGCCGTACAGACGCTGGCGGACGAAGTCGGCTGGAGCCGCCGTCACCTGACCGACCGCTTCACCGCGGAGTTCGGCCTGCCGCCGAAGGTCGCCGGCCGGGTACTGCGCTTCGAGCGGGCGCTCACGCGGCTGCGGCAGCAACCGGCTCTCCGGCTGGCGGACCTCGCAGCACTCTTCGGGTACGCCGACCAGGCGCATCTGACCCGCGAGTGGCGAGCGATCGCGGGCTGCACGCCGCGGGAGTGGCTGGCCGAGGAGCTCCCAAACGTTCAAGACTTCGTCCCGGCGTGGGCCCGAGACTCGGAGGCATGAACACGACCCAGGAAATGACCCAGCAGCAAGTGATCGGTGTCTGGCCGGCGCTGATCTACCGTGACGGCCAGGCCGCGCTGACGTTCCTCACCGAAGGGCTCGGCTTCCGGCTCGTCGCGTCGTACCCCGGGGACGCCGAGGGCTCGATCGCGCACGCCGAGCTGACGTGGCCGACGGGTGGTGGTGTGATGATCGGTTCCGCGGACGCCAAGGCCGAGCCCGACGAGTTCACCGCGCTGGCCGGGCAGAACCAGTCCATCTACCTGGTCCACGACCACCCGGACCCGGTGTTCGGCCGCGCGATCGGCGCCGGGGCCGTGGTCGTCCGCGGGCTGGAGGACACCGACTACGGGTCGCGCGGGTTCACGGTGCGCGATCCCGAGGGCAATCTGTGGAGTGTCGGGACGTATCCGGGCGCCCACTAGTCCGCTGGGCGAGTAATCCACAGGTTCCGGCGATCGGGCCAGCATCGGCGGCGTGATCTCACTAGACTCGCCGGGGTGAGTGAGACGACCGGACTTCCCGATTCCGAAGCCCTTCAGGTCCTCCGGCGGGTGTTCGGGTACGAATCCTTCCGTGGCCAGCAGGCCGACATCATCGACACGGTGATCGCGGGCGGCGACGCGTTGGTGCTGATGCCGACCGGCGGCGGGAAGTCGCTGTGCTACCAGATTCCGTCGCTCGTCCGCTCCGGCGTGGGTGTGGTGATCTCGCCGCTGATCGCGTTGATGCAGGACCAGGTGGACGCGCTCACCGCGCTCGGCGTACGGGCCGGATTCCTGAACTCCACGCAGGACTTCGAGCAACGGCGGGAGGTGGAGCAGGCGTTCCTGGCCGGCGAGCTCGACCTGCTGTACCTGGCGCCCGAGCGGCTGCGGGTCGAGGCGACCGTGCGGCTGCTCGACCAGGGCAAGATCGCGTTGTTCGCGATCGACGAGGCGCACTGCGTGTCCCAGTGGGGCCACGACTTCCGGCCCGACTACCTGATGCTGTCCGAGTTGCACGAGCGCTGGCCCGACGTACCGCGGATCGCGTTGACCGCGACGGCGACCGAGGCGACACACCAAGAGATCGCCACCCGTCTGAAGCTGGACGAGGCCAAGCACTTCGTCGCGAGCTTCGACCGTCCGAACATCCAGTACCGGATCGTCCCGAAGGACAAGCCGCAACAGCAACTGCTCGACCTGCTGCGCACCGAGCACGCCGGCGACGCGGGCATCGTCTACTGCCTGTCCCGCAACAGCGTCGAGAAGACCGCGGCCTTCCTGACCCAGAACGGGATCGAGGCCGTGCCGTACCACGCCGGCCTGGACAGCCGGACCCGCGCGGCGAACCAGGCGCGGTTCCTCCGCGAGGACGGGCTGGTCGTGGTCGCGACGATCGCCTTCGGGATGGGGATCGACAAGCCGGACGTCCGGTTCGTCGCGCATCTCGATCTGCCGAAGTCGGTCGAGGGCTACTACCAGGAGACCGGCCGCGCCGGGCGGGACGGGCTGCCGTCCACGGCGTGGCTGGCGTACGGGCTGCAGGACGTCGTACAGCAGCGGAAGATGATCGACACGTCCGAGGGCGACCTCGCGCATCGCCGGCGGTTGAGCTCGCATCTCGACGCGATGCTCGCGCTGTGCGAGACCGTGCAGTGCAGGCGGTCACAACTGCTGGCGTACTTCGGTCAGCAGAGCGACACGTGCGGGAACTGCGACACCTGTCTGACGCCGCCCGAGTCCTGGGACGGCACGATCGCGGCGCAGAAGCTGCTGTCGACGGTGTATCGGCTGCAGCACGAGCGCGGACAGAAGTTCGGCGCCGGGCAGTTGATCGACATCCTGCTCGGCAAGGAGACCGACAAGGTCAAGCAGTTCCGGCACGATCAGCTGACGGTGTTCGGGATCGGCACCGAGTTGAAGGACACCGAATGGCGCGGAGTGATCCGGCAGTTGCTCGCGCTCCGGTTGCTCGCGGTCGAGGGTGACTACGGCACGCTCGTGCTGACCGAGGAGAGCGGCGAGGTGCTCGGCCGGCGCCGCGACGTGATGATGCGGCGCGAGCCCGAGCGGACGCGGTCGAAGGCCAGGACGTCCGCCGGCAAGAAGGCGGTCGCCGATCTCGCGCCCGAGGCGGCACCGGTGTTCGAGCGGTTGCGGGCGTGGCGCGCCGCGGTCGCGAAGGAGCAGGGCGTCCCGGCGTACGTCATCTTCCACGACGCGACGCTCCGGCAGATCGCCACCGACCTGCCGACGTCGCTGGCCGAGCTGGGGAAGATCAGCGGTGTAGGCGAGAACAAGCTGACCAAGTACGGCGACGGCGTGCTGGAGGCACTGGCCGACGTGTGAGTGTCGAATCGGGCTCCCTGTCTTCGACGCGAGGGCAGAGGGTACGGACGTGCCGTACCCGTGGAGACGGGAGAACGCTCATGTCCTCATCGGTGCTGTTGATGTCGATGTCCGCCGACGGTTACATCGCCGGACCGGACGACCGGCCGGGCAATCCGGGCGGCGACGACTTCATGCGGCTGCACGAGTGGTACCTGAACGCCGACGGCGAGGTCGGCCGCCCGGACGGCGAGCCCGGTGAGATCTGGGACGAGTTGAACGCCACCGGCGCGGTCGTCGTCGGCCGCCGTACGGCGGAGCAGGTCGACTACTACGGCGGCGATCATCACGGCGTACCGCTGTTCGTCCTCAGCCACGAGCCGCCGTCGGTGGGCTACGACAAGGTGCATTTCGTGAGCGACATCGAGACCGCGATGGCGCAGGCGAAGGCAGCGGCCGGTGACAACGACGTGCTCGTCCACGGTGCGATCACCGCGCGGACGGCGCTGGAGGCCGGCGTCCTCGACGAGCTGCAGCTCAGCCAGGTGCCGGTGCTGTTCGGCGGCGGCCTGCGGTTGTTCGACGTACTCCCCCACCGCATCGAGCTCGAGATCGTCCGCGTGATCGACACCCCGCAAGCAACCCACATCCGCTACCGCGTGCGCCGCTGACCCACCGACCGGTCGACGACGGCCGTGTGCTGGTGTGAGGCAGAGTAGACGTCGTGACACGCATCCTGATCACCGATTCGGCGGACGGGCTCGGGCAGATGGTCGCCCGGGAGCTCGCGACTCAAGGGCACGAGGTCGTCCTGCACGCGCGGAACGAGCAGCGGGCAGCCGACGCCCGGCAAGCGATCCCGGACGCGGCCTGGAGCACGTGTTCGCGATCAACTCGCTGGCGCCGTACCTGCTGACCGCACTCGTCGAACGGCCGGAGCGCCTGATCTACCTGAGCTCGGGCATGCACGAGGGCGGCGACGTCCTCCTCGACGATCTGCAGTGGGTACGACGGCGGTGGCGCGGCGCGCAGGCGTACTCGGACTCCAAGCTGCATGACGTGCTGCTGGCCTTCGCCGTCGCCCGGCTCTGGCCGGAGGTGCTGTCGAACGCGGTGGATCCCGGCTGGGTACCGACGAAGATGGGCGGCCGGGGCGCGCCGGGTGATCTCGGCCAGGCGCATCTCACGCAGGTCTGGCTCGCCACCGGATCGGACACCGGAAGCGGTGGCTACTACTACCACCGGCAGCCGCACCGGACGCATCCGGCGGCCTCGGATCGCGAGACCCAGGACCGCTTCCTGGACGCCTGCGCCTCGCTCACCGGAGTCCGGCTGACGGGCTGAGGCAGGCCTAGCCGAGCAGTGGGGCGAGCGCTTCGGTCAGATCGCCCATCGGGCGGCCGATCGCCCGGCCGCCGTCGGCGAGGATCAGCGCGATCGAGACCCTCTTGTCGGGGATCACGACGAGCAGGCTGGTGTGGTCGGGCATGTCGCCGCCATGACCGTAGGCGTCCGCGAGACCGAACAGCCTCGTGAACCGCATCGTTCCGAGTCCGTACTCGCCGTCGCCGGCGGTCATCTCGCGAACCAGGTTCTCCGGCAGGACGCGACCGCCGTACAGCTGATATCCCCAACGGGCGACCGTCGGCGCGTCCGCGGCCAGCCCGCCGAACGCGGCAGTCGCGCTGGCGAACGCGCGGCACGGGACATACCCGTCAGGTGCTCCACAGCTCACGTTGCGGACCTGCGCGACCGGCGGTTTCGGCTGCTCCGCGTCTTGGAACGCGGCGCGGCGCAGCCCGGCCGGTGCGGCCAGGTCACGGCGGAGGACGGTCGCGAGCGGTTGCGCGGCGACCTTCTCGACGAGCAGGCCGAGCAGTACGTAGCTGGGGTCGCTGTAGCTGTACGAGCTACCTGGTTCCTTGACGGCCGAGCTGTGGTGCTTCAGCAGCTCTGCCAGCGTCCAATGCCTGCTGGGCGCCGCGGCGATCGCCTGGTCGATCTGGCCGATATCGAACAGCGCGAAGTCCGGAACGCCGGACGTCATCGACAGGTGCTGCCGGACGGTCGCGTTGTTGGCCGTCAGCTTGTGCTGCACGTACCTCGAGAGCGGCAGGTCGAGGTTCAGCCTGCCCGCGTTCGCCAGCAGCATCACCTCCGCTGCGACGAACGTCTTCGTGATGCTTGCGACCGCCATGCTGGTGTCCGCGCGGAGCGCAGTACCGCCGATATCTGTCCCGGCCGCCCCCGACCACGCCCAATGATCGGTGACCACCGCGGCGGTCACCCCGCGCGAGCCGGACGGACTGTCCGGGAACGCCACGACCTTCGTCAGCACGTCCTGCAGAGCCTTGGCCCTCGCCGGGTCGAGAGGCTGCGTCCCGGGATCCGGGAAGGACGCTGACGCAGGGGTGCTCGGCGCGGGTACCGGTTCCTCTCCCCCACCAGAGCACCCCACCAACGCAATCACCAGGAGGGCGGTTGCGCTCCACCTCATCTTCCGATGATGTCACCGCGGGACGCGTCCGGATACGCGTCAGGCCTGCGAGAGGTAGAGGCGGTTGCCGTCGGGGTCGCGGAGGCTGAACATCGGCGGTACGCCGGGCCACTCGAGCAGCTCGTCGGTGTCGACTCCGGTGTCGAGGAAATGCTGGTGAGCGGTCTTCGCGTCCGGGCTGGCCATCCGGATGCCGGTGTCGACGCCGGCCGGGTTGTCCTCGCTCGCGGGCACGAGCGCGATGCTCCCCGAGGACCCTGACGAGCCGGCCGGCGCGACCACGATCCACCGCCCGCCGAACTGCGGCAGCGGCGCGTCCATCAGCAACTCGAAGCCCAGCGTGTCGGTGTAGAACGCCACCGCCCGGTCCTGGTCGGTCACCGGTACGCCGACGGTCCGGATCTCGCTGATGTGGTTCATGGTGGTTCTCCTTGTGTGAAGAGGTGCTTTCACTGAGGAGGTAGAACCCGATCCGGCGTTTTCGACATCGCCCGCAGAACTTTTCTGGTGAACAGGCGAGACGCCCGGCTGGACGTCCAGCCGGGCGTCTCGGGGAGAACTACTTCGTGACGACGCGCAAGGTGTACTCGGCCTCGCCGTCACCGGTCGAGCGGGCCACCACGCCGGCCGACCGGAGCGCGGACAGGTCCTTGTCCTCGGAGAACCGCTCGCTCAGCGATCCGGCCGCCTCGAAGTCGACGTACCCGATCATCACGGCGCCCTTGGTGTCGGGCAGCGCCTGCTTGAAGTTCTCGGTGTCGCCGAGGTTGCCGCCCTGCAGCACCTGCTGCGCATACTCCTCACTGGTCGCGGCGACCAGCGAGTCGTTGTTCTTCACGGTCTTGATCGGGATGTTGCCCGAGGAGCGCTCGCGCAGCAGCGTGGTCAGCTTGCCGACCACCTCTTCCGCCTTCGCCGGGTCGGTCTGCATCCGGATCGCGACCTTCGGGCCGTTCGCGGTGTCCTTGTCGATCGCGGCCGCGATGTTCTTGCCGGCCAGCGTCTTCAGGTCGTCCGGCAGCTTCAGGCCGGTCTCCTGGGCGAGTTGCTCGAGCATCGGCTGGAGGTTCTCACCACCGGCCTTCTGCACCTGCTGCCACGCGGTGTCGATCAGGCTCTCGCCGCCGGAGATCGCGATCGCGCCGGCCGTGCTGTTCGGCAGCTTCGTCACCAGTTCGGCGGCGTCGGCCGAGTTCACCTTGACGCTCTTGTCGCCGTGCGCGATGCCCTTCAGCTCGACGTGCGACGGCTCGAACCGCAGCGCCACCGCGGCGGTCGCGTCACCCAGACCGGCCAGCTGACCGGAGTCGACCTTGCCGCTCATCGAGGCGAGCGCCTTCGCGTCCGCCCAGCCCGACACGAAGCCCTGCTCGCCGAGCTTGTCCATGTCCGCGCTGAACTTGGCGTTCTTGGTCAGCGGGTTGTCCTTCGCCGTCGCGACCGCCGAGTCGACCGTCGCCTGGTTCTCGGCCAGGATCATGTAGCCGTCGCTGAACGCGCGACCGGGCTTCTCGTCCTCGTTCGCGAGCAGCTTGTCCATGCCCTTGTTCGCGGCGTCCTCGTCCTTGACCTGGACCGCGACCACCGGGATCGGCTCGTCCTTGCCCTCGGCCGGCGGCAGCGCGGCGAACCCGGCACGGTCACCCAGCCACGGCTTGACGTCCTTCTCGAAGTCGACGTCGGCGAGGTCGTCGCCGGCGGACTTCTTGATCTGCTCGAACAGCTTCTGGCGCAGGTCGTCCTGCTCCCCGGTGAGGCCGAGGTTCTCCTTCACCGAAGGGAACTTCATCAGGAAGCGGACCGCGTTGACCTTCTGGCCGGCCGACGGGTTCAGGTCCACGCGGGCGTAACCGACCGCGGTCCCCGGCAGCACGTCGGACGGCTGCTTGCCGCCGCCACCGAGCTTGCCGTAGGCAAAGACTCCGCCGCCGGCGACCACCAGCACCATCGCGAGGGCGGCGATGATCGGGATCAGCTTGCCACGGCGCTTCTTCGGCTCCGGCTGCCACTGCTGCGGTCCACCGAACCCGGGGCCCTGCGGCGGCTGCCCACCGACGTGCAGCTGCTCGTACGACGTCTGCCCCGGCTGCCCGTATTGCGGGCCGCCCTGGCCGTACTGCGCTCCGCCCGGACCGTACAGCGCACCCTGCGGCGCGCCGTGCTGAGGTGCACCGTGCTGGGGCCCGTTGCCCTGCGGCACGCCAGGCTGCTGGCCGTACTGCGGGCCGCCCTGCTGGGGACCGCCGTACTGCTGGCCCTGCCGAGGCCCGCCCTGCTGATGACCGCCCTGCTGCGGACCGGGCTGCTGTGGGCCGCCGTACGGCTGGCCCTGCTGCGGGCGCTGCTGCGGCGGACCCTGCGGACCGGGCTGCTGCCCCGGGCCGCCCTGCTGAGGCCACTGGTTCTGGCCTTGGGGCGGACCGTACTGCGGCTGCGGACCGCCGGCGCCTGGGTACCTGGGTGGTTGGTTCTGGTCGGACATATGCTCCCTCGCTGGCTCCGGTGGCCTCACACCACCGGACCTGCAAAGGCTAGTGGACCGGCGGTGCAGAGTCGGACGCAGCAGGTTGCGAAGTGGTTGCAACAGGCTCGGCCCGCCAGGTCGTGGCCGCGATGATCGCGCAGGCCAGGGCGGCACCGACCAGCCAGGACGCGGCCGGGGTCCAGGTGTGCAACTCGAGTGGGGCCGCGACCAGATCACCCGGACGGGCCGCCCGCAGCCGCGGGTCGAGCGGGTCGTGCCCGAGGAGCATGCCGACGCCCCACGACACCCCGGCGCCGAGACAGGCGCCGAGCACAACGATCGCCACCGACCACGGCCCATAGTTCCGCAGCCACCAGAACAGTGCGCTGCCGAGCACCACCGCGGCGACGAACCCGATCGCGGTGAACGTCCCGTCGGGCCCGAAGATCCGGGTCATCTGCTCCTCGCCGAGCGCCCCGCCCTGCTCGTCCACCTTGTACTGCGCCAGCGGCGAGAACTGCTGCCACGCCCAGCCGGCCACCACACCGGCGACCAGGAACACGACCACAGTCACCACAACGGCCTTCGCCCAGGGCAACGCCGGCTCCTCCGCCGCAGGCGCCCCGAACGGGCGGAACGACGGCGCCGCGCCGTACGGCGAAGACTGAGACGACTCCGGTTGACTCACGACGCCAGTGTGACGTATCGGTTCCACCATCGGTCAGCTGGCCAGGCAGGACGGGCCGAGGAGGGCCTTCAGGTCGGCCATCAGGGCTGAGGTGGGAGTGACGCGGAAACGGTCGCCGATCCGCATGACGGTGGTCTTCTGGCGGGCCTGGAGGCGGAGCTGGACCTCCGTCATCCCGGGGTGGGACTGCAGGATGTCGCGCAGCGAGTCGACGACCGGTGGGGTGCAGCGGTTGACGGCCATGGTGATCACGACCGGACCGCTCGGGCCCTCGGTGAGGTCGGGGACGACGACCTCGTCGCCGCTCAGCTCGAGCCGGTCCTCACGACGGCGTACCCGGCCCTTCATCAGGATGATCGCGTCGTTGGTCAGCAGGTGCGCGTGCAACTGGTACGCCGAGGAGAACATCATCACCTCGATCGAACCTTCGAGGTCCTCGATGGTGACGATCGCGTAGATGTCGCCGCGCTTGTTCACCTTCCGCTGGACCGCGGTGACCAGACCGCCGATCGTCACCCGGCTGCCGTCCGGACGGTCCTCGTCCGCGAGCAGCTGACCGATCGTGCAGTCCGACCCGTTGGTCAGCACGTGCTCGACGCCGAACAGCGGGTGGTCGGACACGTACAGACCAAGCATGTCGCGCTCGTGGGCGAGCTTGGTCGCCTTGTCCCACTCCTCGATCTCCGGCACCGTCACGGTCAGGCGGCTGTTGCCCTCGCCCTCGTCCGCCTCGTCGTCGCCCATCGAGAACAGGTCGAACTGGCCGTGCGCCTCGTTCCGCTTGAGGTCGATCGCCTCGTCGACGGCCTGCTCGTGCACCGCGACGACCGCGCGCCGCGCGTGCCCCATCGAGTCGAACGAACCGGCCTTGGCCAGCGACTCGATGACGCGCTTGTTGCAGACCGGCAGCGGCACCTTGTCGATGAAGTCGACGAAGTCGGTGAACCGGCCCTTCTCCTCCCGGGCCGCGACGATCTCGGCGACCACGTTCACGCCGACGTTGCGGATCGCGGACAGGCCGAAGCGGATGTCGGTGCCGACCGGGGTGAAGTTCGAGTCCGACTCGTTGACGTCCGGCGGCAGCACCTTGATGCCCATCCGGCGGCACTCGTTCAGGTAGATGGCCATCTTGTCCTTGTCGTCCTTCACGGACGTCAGAACAGCGGCCATGTACTCCGCCGGGTAGTTCGCCTTCAGGTACGCCGTCCAGTACGACACCAGGCCGTACGCCGCGGAGTGCGCCTTGTTGAACGCGTAGTCGGAGAACGGGACCAGCACGTCCCAGAGCGCCTTGATCGACTGCTCGGAGAAGCCGTTCGCCTTCATGCCCTCGGAGAAGCCGACGTACTCCGCGTCGAGCACCTCGCGCTTCTTCTTGCCCATCGCCCGGCGGAGCAGATCCGCTTTGCCGAGCGTGTACCCGGCGAGCTGCTGGGCGATCGCCATGACCTGCTCCTGGTAGACGATCAGGCCGTACGTCGTGCCGAGGATCGGCTCGAGCGCCTGGGCGAGCTCGTCGTGCGGGTAGCTGATCTCCTGCTGCTTGTTCTTCCGCAGGGCGTAGTTCGTGTGGCTGTTCGCACCCATCGGGCCGGGACGGTAGAGCGCGCCGACCGCGGAGATGTCCTCGAAGTTGTCCGGCCGCATCAGCCGCAGCAGCGCCCGCATCGGGCCGCCGTCGAACTGGAACACGCCGAGCGTGTCACCGCGGGCGAGCAACTCGTACGTCGGTTGGTCGTCGAGGGTCTTGGCCAGCTCGTCGAGGTCGAGCTTGATCCCGCGGCTCGCCTCGACGTTCTTGACCGCGTCGTCCATGATCGTCAGGTTCCGCAGGCCCAGGAAGTCCATCTTGACCAGGCCGAGCGTCTCGCAGCTCGGGTAGTCGAACTGGGTGATGACCTGGCCGTCCTGCTCGCGGCGCATGATCGGGATCAGGTCGATCAGCGGCTCGCTGGACATGATCACGCCGGCCGCGTGCACACCCCACTGGCGCTTCAGGTTCTCCAGGCCGCGGGCGGTGTCGACGATCTTGCGGACGTCGGCGTCGGACTCGTACAGCGAGCGGAACTCGGCCGCCTCGGAGTACCGCTTGTGGCCCGAGTCGAAGATGCCGGACAGCGGGATGTCCTTGCCCATCACGGTCGGCGGCATCGCCTTGGTGATCCGGTCGCCCATCGCGAACGGGTAGTCCAGCACCCGGCCGGCGTCCTTGATCGCCTGCTTGGCCTTGATCGTGCCGTACGTGACGATCATCGCGACCCGGTCGTCGCCGTACTTCTCGGTGACGTAGCGGATCACCTCGGGGCGGCGGCGGTCGTCGAAGTCGACGTCGAAGTCGGGCATCGACATACGTTCCGGGTTCAGGAAGCGCTCGAAGATCAGGCCGTGCTGGAGCGGGTCCAGGTCGGTGATGCGCATCGCGTACGCGCACATCGAGCCGGCGCCGGAGCCACGGCCCGGGCCGACCCGGATGCCGTTCTTCTTGGCCCAGTTGATGAAGTCCGCGACCACCAGGAAGTAGCCGGCGTACCCCTTCGAGACGATGACCTCGATCTCGTACTCCGCCTGCTTGCGGACGTGGTCCGGGACGCCGCCGGGATACCGGAAGTGCAGGCCGGTCTCCACCTCGGAGACGAACCAGGACTCCTCGTTGTGGCCCTCGGGGCAGGGGAAGCGCGGCATGAACCGGCCCTCGCCCTCGGTGAAGCCGACGTCGCACTGCTCGGCGATCAGCAGCGTGTTGTCGCACGCCTCCGGGAAGTCCTTCCAGACCTCGCGCATCTCGGCCGCGGTCTTGACGTAGAACTCGTTCGCGTCGAACTTGAACCGGTTCGGGTCGGACAGCGTCGATCCGGACTGGACGCACAGCAGCGCGGCGTGCGCGGTGGAGTCCTCCGGCTTGGTGTAGTGCAGATCGTTCGTGGCGACCAGCGGCAGGTCGAGCTCCTTGGCCAGCCTCAGCAGGTCCTTCTGGATGTCCCGCTCGATGCCGAGGCCGTGGTCCATCAGCTCGCAGTAGAAGTTCTCCCTGCCGAAGATGTCGCGGAACTCAGCGGCGGCCTCGACGGCCTCCTTGTACTGCCCCAGCCGGAGCCGGGTCTGCACCTCGCCGGACGGGCAGCCGGTGGTCGCGATCAGGCCTTGGCCGTAGGTGTTCAGCAGC